>NZ_JADCKW010000025.1:0-472 GCF_014982155.1 Enterobacter cloacae complex sp. P16RS2
TCGTAGTATCTTGCAGCTAAAGCTAAGTCCTTGAGGTTATTTGAGGTAATGAGATCTTTGGTTTTATCAACGAAATATGTTGCTAAGGATTTTGGTCCGTGATATTTTTTAGCCTTATCTAAATGCTTTTGTATTTTTTTCATGATGAACGCATTGTGCTTTGACTCAATCGACGACCAATTTTTTTTAATTGAAATTATCATTTCACATCACCGTGTAAAGGAATTAGTTTCATGATTTCTCTCCCAAGGATTTCGTTGTCTATCGATTTTATAACGAAGTGATCCTTTTTTGTAATTTTGTTTTCCTTGATATTTTTCACGGTTATATTTATTTTTTTGGAAGCGAATTCACCAATGGTCTTTGTTCCAAAAGATTCGTTAAGTAATAAATGAATTGGTGAGGCAAATCCTGAAGTAGCTTCTGGTTTATCCATTGGACATATGAATTTTCTTGGTATGTCTGTCGCCAA
>NZ_JADCKW010000025.1:527-2879 GCF_014982155.1 Enterobacter cloacae complex sp. P16RS2
ATTGAAATGTTATTTATTGATTTGACTTCACTTAAAAAATCGTTGAGTTTAAATATGTAATTTCTTTGCCACTCCAAATGTAAATAAGCATCACCTTCGTCAATCATTAATAATATCTTGCCGATCCCTTTTTCTCTGAGTTGTTTAATTGCTTTGGAAATCATTCCCATTTGATGTATTATAGCTAGCTGACCGGAGCTCATTTCAACTAGTTTGAAGTCAAAGTAATCCTCAACGTCAAAATCACTTAGCAATTTTTCTCCTTCATAAGCATCTACAGGAAATGCCATATATTCAACAAAAGAGAAGCCTGGGCTAATATATTTTAGAAATGATTCAACTTTTACGCGTTCTTTATTGAAACCCGTAAGTGACTTTTCTTCATGCCGCTTAAGGGTATCATGTCCATTAATTAGGTAGTTGAGAATGTTTACAACTGTTGAGTTGCTGATTCTATTTTTCTTCTTAAGGCCATTAATTGTAATAAGTGCAGATATTATTTCAATACTATCTCTATTTGACGCTAAATATGAATTCAGTTCGTCAACTAACATGTCGAAAATATGCTTTCTTTCATTTGTGATTTGGGTAATTTCGCCGGAATCATCATTCTCGCCAATTTGTTCGCGAATGCTTTTATCTAATTTAATGATTTCATTAACAAATGGAAGGTTCTGCATTATGTGCTTGATGCGACGCTCGCTAAGTTTAAACACCTCATCAAGGATTGATTTTATGAGTGTTCTTGCGTTAATCCTGTATTGTATTTGAGACGTGGGATTGATTTTGAAGTACTCAATTACTTCTCGGGATTCATTTATGTTGCTAAGTTTTATGCCTCGTCCAAATACAGGTGATGCATCGATAAAGTTTTTTGAGGATGCATGTCTTTCTCTGAAAGGAATTGGAGAGAAATATACAACACCCCAGTATCTGGTTTCATTTTTGACATCGGAGCTTGGTGTATTAAAGAGGTCTATTTCACACCCCCCAGTAAATGCACCTATATGGGATGACTTAAATTCATTTATGACTTGATTAAGGAAGTATGTTTTCCCTGTACCATTCTCCCCTATTAATAAAGAAATTGAGTCAACATCAAAAATATTTGAGCTGTCATCTAATTCATCTCTTAGCTCTAATTTTTTATTATCAACAGAAAGGCTGCGTATCAATTTAGACTCCTTGTTTTTTATTTGTTGAGGTTGTGAAGGTTAACTCTAATAACTAATATTCTATATTAAGCGTGCTGATAAGTTTAGGCTGGGCCTATACTCGCATATTTACAGAACATTTGTCATCAATGTGGGTGGAGTTTTGTGACGCGTTTTCTGGATCGAACAAAACCACTGCCATTGTGTAGGTGACATCAGGAACTATAGCCATTGTTGAGCGTAGACTTGATTGTGGATGAATGATTTTTCTGAGATACGATTCGCCGAGTCAATTTAAGGCGTAAGCACCTGATACATTAAAGGTGAAATTTTCAGAAAATATTAGTGGTATTGATAGTTGTCCTATCAACTCCAGAACGCAGTGAAGTTGCCACCTCATTTGCCTAGCGGCATCCTTTCCCGCATGAAAACTCAGTCCACCCTCTAGGACATTCTGCGCTTGCTGCGCAATCTGATCCGCACTGGCGTCATCATCGAGACCGACCTCGATGCGGGGCGCTGTAAGGCGATCCCGCAACTCAGTATTCAGCGCAGTGATGGTGACCGGCACCAGTTCGCGATTGCTGCCCGGGGAGCCTATACCGGCGTCACCTCAAAATGGTTGCATACCAAAGACCCTAAGCCTCAAAAACAGACGCAAAAGGTGAAGCTGAAACGTAAGCCCAAAGAGCAGCACCTTCGGGCGCTTCAGCATCCAAAAGCAAAACCAGTCAGCAGCGTAACAAAGACTAAAAAGCAGAAAGAGCAGGAAGCCCGTGAGGATGAGTATATGGCCGGTGAATCGGATAACGTTTTTGCCATCACCACGATTTACGCATCAAAGGCGCAGGCCATCCGGGCGGCGCAGGCTGAGTGGAATAAATTGCAGCGTGGTGTCGCCGAATTCTCCATCACCCTCGCGACCGGACGTGAGTACATTTACCCTGAAATGCCAGTGAAGGTGTCAGGCTTTAAGCGCGTCATAGACGAGCAGGCGTGGTTAATCAGTAAGGTGACGCGCAGCCTCAATAATAATGGCTTCACGACGGACGTAGAGCTTGAGGTAAGGCTTTCGGGTGTAGAGTATGACGCAGAAGTGAATGAGTGATAAACGTATCGTATCTATTTGTTTTGTATGTATTTAATGGGTAAAATATCACCATTAAATCTATAAGGTGTGGACTGACCCCGCCCCGGT
>NZ_JADCKW010000025.1:3023-4158 GCF_014982155.1 Enterobacter cloacae complex sp. P16RS2
CAGGCTTCATTATTTTTCAGCATTGCGTTCAGGATGGTTAGTAGTTTTCTAATGCAGGCGGTCAGTGCAACCTTTTTGGGTTTTCCTGCGGCAACGAGGCGTGTATAGAATTCTTTAATTACTGGGTTGTGCCTCGTCCCGACCAGTGCGGACATATAGAGGGCTGTTCGGACGGAGGCTCGCCCTCCAAATACCGTTCGGCGACCGCGCATTATGCCGGAATCCCTGTTTACTGGAGCAACCCCAATAAGCGCACTAATTTCACGTCGTGACAACGTTCCAAGTTCCGGAACCTCAGCCAGCAGCACGGCAACAGTCGCTGCACCAACACCTTTAACGGCGCTCAATAATGCAGATAATTCACTGAAATTTTTCGAAATATAGGCTGACATTTCTGCTTCTATACGAGCCATTTCACTTTTCAATACCGAAATAATAAATCTGATACTTTCTTGATTCTGAGGGTGTGATGGATGCAATCTGTTTCGCTCAGCTGTAAGCATTGTCGTTAATTGTCGGCGTCTGACCACCATTGCTGCCAGCAACTGCCTGTGAGCATCAGGTAAGGGACGAATATATTTTTCCCGATCAGGATGCTGGTTAATAACTTTTGCCATTTGTAGCAGGACTCTGGCATCTATTTGGTCGGTCTTAGCCAGATAGCCCATTGCGCGGGCAAAATCTCGCGCCTGTCGGGGATTGATAACAACCACATCAAAACCTTCAGACTGAAGATAGCCAGCCACACCAGACTCAAGTCCCCCGGTGGCTTCCATCAGGATCAGTTGAGTTTCACTTCGCTTTAACTCTTTGAGTATCTGATTAAAACCGCCATCTTCATTTGGCACAGTGAATGGCTGGGCAATACTGCTGATTGCAATATCCAGAGTGCTTTTCGAAACATCAATGCCTGCACAACGTTGATTTGACACGCTCATCTATACCCCTCCTTGCAAATACGATTTGAAGTTCAGACAACTGTTCGGGCTTCAGATGAACGACTCAGCCTGTGCGTCAGTCGCTATGCTGCAGGCTTGAATAACCCCAGGAGGAATCGGACTACACGGGCTTTGCCAAATCTAAGCCAGAACATAGTAATCCACTTTCAAGATACAAGGAGGAGCGTATGGGCACA
>NZ_JADCKW010000025.1:4467-23893 GCF_014982155.1 Enterobacter cloacae complex sp. P16RS2
AAGTACCGCTTTATCAATGAACACCGCACTGTATGGGGTGTGATGACGATGTGTCGGGTACTGAATGTCGCCCGGGCCGGGTTCTATGCGTGGCTGCACAACCCGGTCTCGGCGCGTGATAAAGATAACCAGCGTCTGCTGATGCTTATCCGCGACTCATATTCACTGAGCGGAGGCGTATACGGTTACCGGCGGGTTCATGGCGACCTGAGCGAAATCGGGGAAACCTGCGGCAAAAACCGGGTGGGTCGTATTATGCAACAAAAGCGGATCAAAGCCGTACGCGGCTATAAAGCGCCGCGTCGTATCGCCGGCCGACCTTCAGTGGTTGCCCCTAATCGCGTGCAGCGGCAGTTTACTGTTGTCCGGGCCAATCAGGTCTGGGTTACAGACATCACTTACATCCGCACCTGGCAGGGCTGGTTGTATCTGGCGGTGGTTATCGACCTCTTCGCCCGTAACGTGGTTGGCTGGTCGATGAAGACCACTCTCTCGCGAACTGGCTCTCGACGCGCTGATGATGGCCGTCTGGCGTCGAAAACCGGACGGTGAGGTTATCGTACATAGCGATCAGGGCAACCAGTACGGCAGTGACGACTGGCAGCGCTTCTGCCGGGCTGATAAGCTGGCCCCGAGCATGAGCAGGCGTGGCAACTGCCGGGATAATGCGGTGGCCGAATCGTTCTTCAGTTCGCTGAAAAAAGAGCGGATCAGAAAACGCATCTATAAAACCCGGGATCTGGCCCGGGCCGATATCTTCGATTACATTGAAGTGTTCTACAACCGGGCCCGGCGCCACAGTCACCTCGGCGGCGTCAGTCCGGAGGCCTTCGAACAGGCCTCATCGTGAGGACAGAATTTGTCTACGGGCGTGGGGTCAGTCCACAAAAAGAGCCTTGCATTAAGTGCTGTGATAACAGGTTAAATGGCGACTGACGATTGCCAATGGCTTGAATCATTGAAAGATCGCTTAAAAGGTCAGTTCGGTGTTCCTGTGGGTGTACATATGACAGGTATTCCCTTAGCAATAAGTACCTTACTCACTATTTTTTGCTACGCTATGCTACAAGTGTCTGTCTGGATGTTGCTATTTCGCCTGCTCGGCTTACCTGAATTTAAGGTAATGATGGGAGTATTTCTTGCAGCAGTGGTGTATTGCATGATTGTAATGAGCACGATGTTTTTAACTGCCAGAGGGTCCTTAACGGGATATAAACTGCATATTTCTTTCATTACACTGACTGGCTTGATGAGCATTGTTTATTTTATCTGGACTTGGATTTCGCTTTTATTCGGCTCTGTAGAGAATTACACACCGCAAATAACCTCACTATTAGGATTGGGATTTTTCGGCCTGAATATCGTGTGGATGAATACGTCAATCTTTTACCGTTCAATTGCGCTAACGCTACATAATCGGGTGTGGCGTAAACAGTTGAAAATTGAGAACAGTAAAATGGCAGGGCTCAAACGCTGACGGTAAGAATCTTTTGAGCGAAAGCCGTTTAAAGAGTTAACAACACGGGGCACATCTTTCGTTGTAAAGGAGCCCCCTTTTTACGCGGGATTATTTCTCCCTTTCATCCTGTTCTTACCCGCTTTTTTCCTCTCTGCTATACACTCTTACTAACGCTAAAAAAGGGAGCAGCGCGGATGGCAACCTATCCAGACAGTTTATTGATTCTCAATGGCAAAAGTGCGGGCAACGATCTGCTGCGTCAGGCAATTCAGGGTTTGCGTGACGACGGCGCGCGCATTCACGTTCGGGTGACGTGGGAAAAAGGCGACGCGGCACGCTATATCAATGAAGCCCTCGGGCTAGGCGTCAGCACCATCATTTCCGGCGGCGGCGACGGCACCATCAATGAGATTGCGTCAGCGCTTATCGACCTGCCCCCGGCAAACCGGCCGGTGATGGGCATTTTACCGCTCGGCACCGCCAATGATTTTGCTACCAGCGCAGGGATCCCGGAAGAGCTGGAGAAGGCGCTCCAGCTGGCGATCCTCGGCAAAGCCACCGCTGTGGATATTGCGCAGGTGAATGATAAAACCTGCTTTATCAATATGGCGACGGGCGGGTTTGGCACGCGCATCACCAGCGAAACGCCGGAAAAGCTGAAGGCGGCGCTGGGCGGCGTGTCGTACCTGATCCACGGCCTGATGCGCATGGACACCCTGAAGCCTGACCGCTGCGAAATTCGCGGCGAGGATTTTCAGTGGCAGGGTGACGCGCTGGTAATTGGGATTGGCAACGGACGTCAGGCGGGCGGCGGACAGCAGCTCTGCCCGGAGGCGCTGATTAATGACGGACAGCTTCAGCTGCGTATTTTCACGGGCGACGGCCTGCTGCCCGCGCTGTTTACCACGCTGACGCAGCCGGAAGAGAGTCCAAATATCATCGCAGGGAAATCGGCGTGGTTTGAAGTGAATGCTCCGCACGGGATGACCTTTAACCTCGACGGAGAGCCGCTGAGCGGGACGCAGTTCCGCATTGAGGTGTTGCCCGGCGCGCTACAGTGTCGGCTGCCGCCGGACTGCGTGCTTTTGCGCTGATGTTTCGCACGGTGCGCGATGATGCCCTCTCCCACCGGGAGAGGGAGATGGAGCCGTCAGGCAATAGTGACTTTGCTGTCGAGATAGACGTCCTGAACCGCATTGATCAGCTTCACGCCGTCGGCCATTGATTTCTTAAACGCCTTGCGGCCAAGGATCAACCCCATGCCGCCCGCACGTTTGTTGATCACCGCCGTACGCACCGCGTCTGACAGGTCGGTATCACCGCCCGCCGCGCCGCCTGAGTTAATCAGCCCCGCGCGGCCCATGTAGCAGTTCGCCAGCTGGTAGCGCACCAGGTCGATCGGGTTATCGCTGGTCAGCTTGCTGTAAACGCGATCGTCGGTGTAGCCAAAGTTCACCGCTTTATAGCCGCCGTTATTCTCGGCCATTTTCTGCTTCACAATATCCGCGCCGATGGTCGCCGCCAGGTGGTTCGCCTGCCCGGTCAGGTCGGCGGATACATGGTAATCCACGCCGTCTTTCTTGAACGCGTTATTGCGCAGATATGCCCACAGTACAGTGACCATGCCCAGCTCGTGCGCACGCTCAAACGCCGCGGAGATCTCTTCAATCTGACGACGGGACTGTTCGGAGCCGAAGTAAATCGTCGCCCCTACCGCCACCGCGCCCATGTTGAACGCCTGCTCGACGCTGGCGTAAAGGGTCTGGTCATACTCGGTTGGGTAGCTAAGGGTTTCGTTGTGGTTCAGCTTCACGAGGAATGGAATGCGGTGGGCATAGCGACGCGAAACCGAGGCCAGCACTCCGTAGGTCGACGCCACGCAGTTACAGCCCGCCTCAATCGCCAGCTCAACAATGTTCTTCGGATCGAAGTAGAGAGGATTCGCCGCAAAAGAGGCGCCCGCAGAGTGCTCAACGCCCTGGTCCACCGGCAGGATTGAGAGATACCCGGTGCCGCCGAGCCGCCCGGTGTTGTAAAGCGTCTGCATATTTCGCAGGACCGCAGGCGGACGGTTGTTATCGATCATCACGCGGTCAACGTAGTCGTGACCAGGCAGATACAGCTGGTCGGCTGGAATGGTCATACAACGATGCTGTAAAAGGCTGTCGGCGTCTTTGCCAAGCAACTGCGCAATATCAGTCATGTGATACTCCCGTAAGTCCGACGTCGTGTCGGTGTGTGTTTATCCAGTCCCATCTTTTATGGGCAGACTAAGCCTGGTACCGACTTAACAGATTTTCCACCTTTTGCATTTTTTTCAGCACAATCTGCTGGCTCGATTCGTGTACAACAAAACTGTTACATTGATCAAACAATCGCCACAAAGGTATTTAAAAGGTATTATTGAGTGGTATGTTAGAGGCGTACCCTCTCTGACATGCAGGATTAAAAAATGAAAACGAAAGTCCAACTGTCATTCATGATGTTTGTTGAATGGTTTATCTGGGGCGCGTGGTTTGTGCCGCTGTGGCTGTGGCTGAGCAAAAGCGGTTTTACCGCCGGGGAAATCGGCTGGTCTTACGCCTGTACCGCCATTGCCGCGATCCTCTCCCCGATTCTGGTCGGCTCGCTGACAGACCGCTTCTTCGCCGCGCAGAAAGTGCTGTCAGCGCTGATGTTCGCCGGTGCGATTCTGATGTACTTCGCTGCACAGCAAACCCAGTTCAGCACCTTCTTCCCGCTGCTGCTGGTTTACTCCCTGACCTATATGCCAACCATCGCGCTGACCAACAGTATCGCCTTTGCCAACGTGGACGACGTCGAGGCCGATTTCCCGCGCATCCGCGTGATGGGCACCATCGGCTGGATCGCCTCCGGTCTTGCGTGCGGGTTCCTGCCGCAGATGCTGGGCTACAGCGATATTTCCGACACCAACATCCCGCTGCTGATGACGGCAGCCAGCTCCGCCCTGCTCGGCGTCTTTGCCCTGTTCCTGCCGAATACGCCGCCGAAAAGTACCGGCAAGCTGGATTTCAAAGTGATGCTCGGGCTGGACGCGCTGATCCTGCTGCGCGACAGAAACTTCCTGGTGTTCTTCTTCTGCTCGTTCCTGTTCGCCATGCCGCTGGCCTTCTATTACATCTTCGCCAACGGCTATCTCACCGAAGTGGGGATGAAAAACGCCACCGGCTGGATGACGCTCGGCCAGTTCTCCGAAATCTTCTTTATGCTCGCCCTGCCGTTCTTTACCAAACGCTTTGGTATTAAGAAGGTCTTACTGCTGGGCCTGATTACCGCCGCCATCCGCTACGGGTTCTTCGTTTACGGCGGAGCGGAACAGTACTTTACCTACGCCCTGCTGTTCCTCGGCATTCTGCTGCACGGCGTAAGCTACGACTTCTATTACGTCACCGCGTACATCTACGTGGACAAAAAAGCGCCGGTGCATATGCGCACCGCCGCGCAGGGCCTGATTACGCTGTGCTGTCAGGGCTTTGGTAGCCTGCTGGGTTACCGCCTGGGCGGCGTGATGATGGAAAAAATGTTCGCATACAAAGAGCCGGTGGATGGGCTGACCTTCAACTGGGCCGGAATGTGGACGTTTGGTGCAATCATGATTGCCGTGATTGCCGTGCTGTTTATGCTGTTTTTCCGCGAATCGGATAAAGAGATCGCCGCAATTGAGGTGGTTGATAGCGATGCCGCGCTGACACAAGGGGAAGTTAAATGAAACAAGAACGTGTTCTCGGTGCTCTTTACGGGCAGGCGTTAGGGGATGCGATGGGCATGCCGTCGGAGCTGTGGCCGAGAAAGCGCGTCAAGGCGCACTTCGGCTGGATCGACCGCTTTTTACCCGGCCCGGCAGAGAATAATGCGGCCTGCTATTTCAAACAGGCAGAGTTCACCGACGATACCTCAATGGCGCTGTGCCTGGCGGACGCGCTCATCGAGTGCGACGGGGAGATTAACGCGGACGTTATCGGCAAGCATATTCTGCGCTGGGCGCTCGATTTCGACGCGTTTAATAAGAACGTGCTCGGCCCGACCTCCAAAATCGCGCTTAACGCGATTCGCGACGGCAAGCCGGTTAGCGAACTGGACAACAACGGCGTAACCAACGGGGCGGCTATGCGCGCCTCCCCGCTGGGCTGCCTGCTCCCGGCCACGCGTCTGGAACACTTTGTTGAGCAGGTGGCGCTGGCCTCCAGCCCGACCCATAAATCCGACCTCGCTATTGCCGGCGCGGTGGTGATTGCCTGGGCGATTTCCCGCGCCGTCGACGGCGAAAGCTGGCAGAACATCGTCGATGCGCTGCCGGGTATCGCCCGCTATGCGCAGGAGGCGAAAACCACCACCTTCAGCGCATCGCTGGCGGCACGTATTGAGCTGGCGCTTAAGACCGTACGGGAAGCTAACGGGGTTGAGTCCGCCAGCGAGCAGGTGTACCAGCTCGTGGGGGCCGGAACCAGCACCATTGAGTCCGTTCCGGCGGCCATTGCGATGGTCGAACTGGCGGGAACCGACCCGAACCGCTGCGCCATTTTATGCGCCAACCTGGGCGGCGATACCGACACTATTGGCGCGATGGCGACGGCCATCTGCGGCGCGCTCCACGGCGTGCAGGCGATTGACCCGGCGCTCAAAGCCGAACTCGACGCCGTCAACCGGCTCGATTTCGGCCACTATTGCGAGAAACTGCTGCACTACCGGGAGCAAAGGGAGGGCGTATGAGTTCATTTGCCCAACGTCTCGACACCCTGCACGCCACGCGCCCGGTGACGGTGCTGGGCGCGGCGGTGATAGACGTCATCGCCGACGCCTACGCCCTGCCCTGGCGCGGGTGCGATATCGAACTCAAACAGCAGGGCGTGAATATTGGCGGCTGCGCGCTGAATATCGCCATCGCCCTGAAGCGGCTCGGCATTACAGCGCAAAACGCCCTGCCTGTTGGCCACGGGGTATGGGCGGACATCATCCGCAACGCCATGGCGAAGCAGGATCTGCACAGCGCCATCGAGGCCGAAACCGGCGATAACGGCTGGTGCCTGGCGCTGGTGGAGCCAGACGGCGAGCGCACCTTTATGTCCTTTAGCGGCGTGGAGAACCAGTGGCAGCAGCGCTGGCTTGATGTGCTTAACATCCCGTCGAACAGCCTGGTCTACTTATCCGGCTACCAGCTGGCCTCGCCGTGCGGCGAGCTGCTGACATGCTGGCTGGAGGGGTTGCGGGACGTGACGGCGTTTATCGATTTCGGCCCCCGCATCGCGGATATCCCCGACGCGCTGATGGCACGGATTATGGCCTGCAGGCCGATCGTGTCGCTCAATCGTCAGGAAGCGGAGATCGCAGCCGAACGGCTGGGCGTAGCGGCTGAAAACCTGGGTGCGTAT
This sequence comes from Enterobacter cloacae complex sp. P16RS2, assembly GCF_014982155.1. Classification (NCBI taxonomy): domain Bacteria; kingdom Pseudomonadati; phylum Pseudomonadota; class Gammaproteobacteria; order Enterobacterales; family Enterobacteriaceae; genus Enterobacter; species Enterobacter cloacae complex sp. P16RS2. The sequence continues at coordinate 11,317 of NZ_JADCKW010000025.1, forward strand.
TGGCAGCAGCGCTTCGGCGCCGCGCTGATTGTGCGGCATGATAAAGACGGCGCCACGTGGTATGACGGCGACGATGCGGGCGTTGTTCCGGCGTTTCCGGCGACGGTTGTGGATACAATTGGCGCTGGCGACAGCCACGCGGGCGGCACGCTTGCCGGGCTGGCGGCGGGATGGTCACTGGCAGACGCCGTTCTGCTGGGGAATGCCGTGGCGTCCTGGGTGGTCAGCCACCGCGGCGGTGACTGCGCCCCGACTCGCGAGGCGCTACTCCTCGCACACAAAGACGTATAGATCGCTGCGACAGTAGCTGATGCTGTACTCAATCGGCCGGTGCTGTTGGTCAAGCGCGACCTGCTTGATCACCAGCACCGGTATTTTTTCGTCCATCTTAATGTGCGCCTGAAACTCGCTGTCCGGCATGCGGGCGCTAACCCGTGAACGGGTGCGCTGCGGGAAGATATTCTGGCTGCGGAAGTAGTCGTACAGCGAAATGCCAATCGCATCCGCATCGGGAATGAGGCCAACCGGCACCCATGACTCTTCAATCGACACCGCATCGTCATCCACATAGCGAATGCGCTTGAGCAAAAAGACCTCGCTGTCCGGAGGGATCGACAGGTGGTTTGCGACCTCTTCCGGGCACTTCACCACCCGCTTGTTGACCCACAGCGTATTAGGCTTTTGGCCGCGCAGCACCACCTGCTGGGAAAAGCCGCGCGCCTCTTTCAGCGAATATTCAAAGATATTGTTGATTTGCGTGCCATAGCCACGAGAGCGCGTAACCACGCCCTCTTCCTCCAGCGCCTGCATCGCCTTTCGCACGGTGATGCGCGACACCCCGGTTAACTGGCTCAGATCGCGCTCGCCGGGCAAAATATTCCCGTGCTCTAACATGCCGCTTCGCACCGCATTTTTTACCGTTTCGGCAAATTTCAGGTACAGCGGCGTGTTGTCAGGCGCGGCGATCCGTTCATTCAGTTGAGCGATTAACCGGGTATGCGCTTGTTCCATCTCTGTTTTCTCAGGCGTGGTGTTTCCTGCCAGTATACTGGGTTACCACCATGCATGAAAATGATGAACCGGCCCAATACCGTGACCCACTTCCAGAGTATCGGCTTTTGCCAGCGCCGCCGAGAGCCAGGTTTTCGCTTCGCGCACCGTATCAGCCCAGCAGTCATGCCGCGGGCGCAGCGCCGCCAGCGCGGCGGAGAGCGTGCAGCCCGTGCCGTGGGTGTTTTTGGTCTGCACGCGCGGCGCGGTAAAACGTACTTCGCCGTCGCGGGTAAAGAGCCAGTCCGGGCTTTCAGCGTCGTCAAGATGACCGCCCTTCATCAGAACCGCCCCGCAGCCCATCGCCAGCAGCGCGTTTCCCTGCGCTTTCATCTCGCGTTCAGTTTGGGCATGCGATGTGCCTAACAGCGCGGCGGCTTCCGGCAGATTGGGCGTGATAAGCGCCACCTGCGGCAGTAGCTTTGTACGCAGCGTCTCCACGGCGGAGACGGAAAGCAGCGGGTCGCCGCTTTTAGCCAGCATGACTGTATCCAGCACCACGTTTTGCACCTGATAGCGTTTAAGCCGCTCGGCCACCGCTTCCACAATATCCGTCTCGGCCAGCATGCCGATCTTGGTGGTATCGATGCGCACGTCGCTTAACACAGAATCCAGCTGCGCGGCAACAAAATCCGGCTCGATACGATAGACCGATTGCACGCCGCGCGTGTTTTGCGCCACCAGCGCGGTAATGACCGAGCAGCCGTACGCCCCAAGGGCCGAGAAGGTTTTGAGATCGGCCTGGATACCCGCGCCGCCGCTGGGATCGGTGCCGGCAATGGTCAGGGCGTTAATCCGTTTCATGCCTGCTCCTCCAGCGTATAGAGCGCATCCAGAAACGCGCTGGCAAAACTGCCAGGCCCACGTGACTGCGCAACGGCCACCGTTCCGGCTCGCTTCATCCATCCGCAGGCGGCAGCGACGTTATCCATCCGGTCGCCCGGCAGCGAGCAGCTCGCCGCCACAACGGCAGAAAGCGCGCATCCGGTTCCCACTACGCGCGTCATCAACGGATCGCCGCCCGTTACCGTGCGGGTACGTTGCCCGTCAGTGATGTAATCCACCTCGCCGGTGACGACCACAACGGCATTGGTCTGGCGAGCCAGCGCCTGTGCAGCGGGCACCGCGCTGGCTGCGGTATCGGTCGTATCGACGCCGCGCCCGCCCGCGCTCATCCCGGCAAGGGCCAGAATCTCGGAGGCATTGCCGCGAATGGCAGCCGGTTTCAGGGCAAGGATTTGATGGCAAAAACGGGTGCGGAACGTCAGGGCGCCCGCGGCAACCGGGTCCAGCGTCCAGGGCTTGCCTGCCGCCACCGCGCTTTCTATTGCCCGACGCATCGACTGGGCGCGCGGCGAGGTCAGCGTGCCAACATTAATCAGCAGCGCATCGGCAATCGCGGCAAACTGTTCAGCCTCTTCGGCCTCAATCACCATCGCGGGTGATGCGCCAAGCGCCAGCAAAACGTTGGCCGTGAAGGTCTGTACGACATCGTTGGTCATACAGTGGGTCAGCGGAGAACGGGTTCGGAAGTGGTGTAAAACGTGTAAATCGAGCAGGTCAGGCTGCATGGGTTCGCTCCTGCCTTGCGTGAAGAAGCGATGACCGGGAAGGCATCTGACTTCCCTACGCTGGCATTATCCAGATCAGGTAATACGGGTATTTCTCAGCCTTCACAAAGAAGGGCACCCCGAGTCAAAATACTTTTAAAACAGTGAGTTATAAAACTCATTAACGTTATGTAGTGTAACCGCGGCCCCAGGCCAGGCGCAAGGAGTTTCGATTTATCACGCCGTTTGTCACAGCGGAAATCTCCAGACGCTCTTTCCCGTCATTTGCCAACATTTATTACGCTTTAGTTAATTCTGGTTCAGTAATTGTTAATACGTTATTGAAAAACTTTATTACGTACTTTTGCTGAGACTATTATTTTTTATTACGTGCTCATTCCGCTTTTATAAGATAGATAAACTTCTTTCGCATGAAAGAATAAGAAAGTACTAATTTATTTAACTCTATTAAACATTTGTACTTTCATCAATAGCTTAACGCTTCCCTTGATTTATCGCACAATCCATAAGTTAATGTATACATTAAATAAACCTCCTCGATACAGCACCCTGCCCTTTCATTTATTCATATCATTTATGATTTAGATCAAAATCATCAATTTGGGTTTAATCGATAGTTTATTCACGCTACTAAAAAAGGTCCGGGCATCGAATATCCAGTATTGACATACGGAAATACAGATATCCACATGCCACTAAAGCCAAAACTGTTCTTCTTAATTTTGTTTTTTTATACGTTAATGATGTGAGTCCTTCGAATGAAACTTTTCAATAAATCTGTTATTCCTGTTTTTGTATTTGGGGTGGTCGCCGGTAGCGCCATGAATATTACCACCGCTGCTGCTGCCGTTTGGGATGACGCATCAATCACAGATATTGTGAATGACCATCAAGACCAAATTACTCAAAACAGGGTCGATAGTATTGCTCGCGATCTCTCAACTGAAAATCGCTTAACGCAGGTGGATAGCGACCTTCAATCCACTAAATTAGGTGTTTTGGTTATTGAGCAAGCCACAAATGACGCTTACCAAAAAACCTTGCTTGCTGGCGCGCTTGCAGATACTGCCAATCAAAAAAGCGATGCGGCTTTACAGGGTGTTATGACGAACGGCACAGAAATTATCAATATGGAAAACGTTAACAAAGTGCAAGATAACCGTCTTGACAGCCTGGAAAATGCCCCTAAACCCACTAACGGCGTAGATGGTAAAGATGGCGTGACGACCACCGTGACTCACATGCAGGTAGACGCAGCAACGCAAACTAAAGTGGCTAATAATACCAAGGCTGTTACCGCCACCGCTCAGGAACTTCAGGCAACAAAGCAGACGTTACAGGCAATGAATAACAACACCAATCAGCAATTCAAATCATTGCATGACGAAGTGGATAATAATAAGAAGCAGGCCAACGCCGGTATCTCGGGCGCCATGGCGATGGCAGGTTTACCGCAGGTACAAACGAATCAGCATGTTATGTTCTCTGCTGGCGGTGCAACGTACAATAATGAAAGCGCCCTTGCCGTCGGGGCATCCGTTAACTTTAGTTCACATGTCATCGCGAAAGTGAGCTTCTCTGATGATACCGCCAATAATATGGGGGCGTCAGTTGGCGTCGGAATGGGCTTTTAACTAAATACAACTTAAGCATTATTAACTGACGCCGTTAAGTTAATAACCCGCTTGCCTCCGGCAAGAATAGCGATGACAGAAAAAACATGCTCAGACATATCATTATTTCAGCGACCCTGTATCTGATGCTCATTGGTGTCGGTATTTGGATCGGCATGATGTACGTCTCTTATTATCTGTGCGTTTTATAAGGTGGACAAAAGTTTAGCCATGAAAACTCAATTAATATGGATTGCACTGATATTGACGGTAGCGACAACACCGGCTCATGCGATTAACGCGCACTATCGTGCTCAATTAGAACGTTCAGGATGTACTGAGATGAACGCGAATGACGGCTCTTGTGATATTCACAAAACAAAAGCCCAAAATGCGGCACAGCACACAACAGCTGCGGTCCACGACCCTTTGCGTGAAGCCACTTTCACATCGGATGCGGTTAACGCCACGATTTCAAATGGCTTTTTTAACGCCACCATTAACGGCAAAAAGGCCATCGTGAAACGTCTGAATGCTCATTTCTATGAGATTCACGGTAATGGTTTTGTTATATCGCTAAGCCTTGATGAGAACGGCATTACGGCGGCGTCCTGGAATAAGACGACGGGGCGTAACCACGGCATTTTGCAGGTGTCGCAGAAATAAAGCTAACAAGGAGGCTGTCTGCCTCCTTTTTGGTCAGCGAATGGCACGATTTGTCACACTCTTTTTTATGAATTTACAGTCGGGGCAGAACACACGTAACAGTCTGTTTTTCTTTATCATAAAGCGCAATTTTCTTTCTTAAAAAGGGGATATCCCTTCCCCTGAGCGCCATGTCACAAAACAGTAAACAAATTAACCATTGAGCCCCGTGGCAAAAGGCTCTATATTGGCGGCGTTTTTTTCAGGCCCCCATCTGTTTTTTAACTTTTTATTCAATCGTGGCTCATAACGAAGCGGCGGTTGTAGGAGTGATATGATGACGGATAAAGTCCGTATTGACACCGTAGATGCCCACAAAAGCAACGAAACCTATCTGGCCCGTCAGGCCGAGTTTGAATCTAACGTCAGGAGTTATCCGCGCAAACTGCCTTTAGCCATCACTAAAGCAGAAGGCGTGTGGATCACCGATGCAGATAATAAAGAATACCTTGACTGTTTAGCAGGCGCGGGGACCCTTGCGCTTGGCCATAACCATCCTGATGTGCTGAAAAGCATCCAAAATGTCATTACCAGCGGCTTGCCGTTACATACCCTGGATCTGACTACGCCTCTGAAAGACGCGTTTTCTGAATACCTGCTCTCTCTGCTGCCTGGCCAGGGCAAAGAGTACTGCCTGCAGTTCACCGGTCCATCCGGTGCTGACGCCGTTGAAGCGGCGCTGAAGCTGGCGAAAAAAGTGACCGGTCGTAGCGGTATCATCAGCTTCTCTGGTGGTTACCACGGTATGACCCACGGCGCGCTGTCCGTGACCGGCAACCTGTCTCCGAAAGAAGCGGTTGACGGTATGATGCCAGAAGTGCAGTTCATGCCTTACCCGCACGAATACCGCTGCCCGCTGGGTATCGGTGGTGAAGCGGGCGTGAAAGCGCTGACTTACTACTTCGATAACCTGATCAACGACGTTGAAAGCGGCGTGCGTAAACCTGCTGCGGTGATTCTGGAAGCCGTTCAGGGCGAAGGCGGCGTGAACCCGGCTCCGGCTGAGTGGCTGCAGCGCATCCGTAAAGTGACTCAGGAACACGGCATTCTACTGATCCTCGACGAAGTTCAGGCTGGCTTTGCCCGTACCGGTAAATTCTTTGCCTTCGAACACGCGGGCATTGAGCCAGACATTATCGTGATGTCTAAAGCCGTAGGTGGCGGTCTGCCGCTGGCCGTGCTCGGTATCAAAAAGCAGTTTGACGCATGGGCACCAGGTCACCACACCGGTACCTTCCGCGGCAACCAGCTGGCGATGGCGACCGGCCTGACCACGCTGAAAATCCTGAAAGATCAGAACATCGCGGGCAAAGTTGCCGCTCAGGGCGAATGGCTGAAAGGCCAGCTGAAAGAGATGGCGAAACGCTATCCTGTTATCGGCCACGTGCGCGGTCTGGGTATGATGATCGGTATTGAGATCGTTAAGCCACACGAAGCCGCTGACCACATGGGCTGCTTCCCGGGCGACGGCGAGCTGTCTGCACTGATTCAGAAGAAGTGCTTCGAAGCCGGTCTGATTCTTGAGCGCGGCGGCCGTAACGGTATCGTTCTGCGTCTGCTGCCGTCTCTGCTGATCAGCGACGAAGAGCTGAAAATCTTCCTGGATAAATTTGAGCAGGCACTGCTTGCTGCGGGCGTTCGCCCGGCGTAACCGGAGTTATTGATTACGATGTCTGATTCAAACCCAATTTTGTTCTCCTCTGCGCAGAGCATTGAAGCTTATCAGCAGGCGATCGAACAAAGCACTCAGGCTGTGATGCAGTGGCTGAAACAGCCTGAGATGTATCAGGGCAAAACGGTCGCGGAACTGCGCGACCGTATTAAGCTGGATTTCAACCCGAAAGGGCTGGGCAACGAAGCGGCGATTGAACGCGCCGTGGAGTTCTTCCTGAAAGACAGCCTGTCCGTTCATCACCCGCAGTGTGTGGCGCACCTGCATTGCCCAAGCCTGGTGGTAAGCCAGGCGGCGGAAGTGCTGATCAACGCCACTAACCAGAGTATGGACTCCTGGGATCAAAGCCCGTCCGCAACCATTATTGAGATCAAGCTGATCGAGTGGCTGCGTACCCGCGTGGGTTATCAGGCCGGCGACGCAGGTGTCTTCACCAGCGGCGGCACCCAGAGCAACCTGATGGGCCTGATGCTGGCTCGCGATGCGTTCTTCGCGCGTCAGGGCCACTCCGTTCAGCAGGACGGTCTGGTAGGGGATCTGCGCAAAATTCGCGTGCTGTGCTCCGAAAACGCACACTTCTCCGTGCAGAAAAACATGGCGCTGATGGGTCTGGGCTACCAGTCCGTAGTGCAGGTGAAAACGGACGAATTCTCCCGCATGGATCTGACCGATCTGGCTGCGAAAATTGAGCAGTGCAATGCGAACGGCGAGCAGATTCTGGCGATCGTCGCGACGGCAGGTACCACCGATGCCGGTGCTATTGACCCGCTGCGTGCAATTGCAGCGCTGGCCGCTAAGCAGAACATCTGGGTACACGTCGATGCGGCCTGGGGCGGCGCGCTGCTGATGTCTGAGCAGTATCGTCACTACCTGGACGGCATCGAGCTGGTGGATTCCGTCACCCTGGACTTCCACAAGCAGTTCTTCCAGACCATCAGCTGCGGCGCGTTCCTGCTGAAAGAAGCGCGTCACTATGAGCTGATGCGCTATCAGGCGGCCTATCTGAACTCGGAGTTCGATGAAGAAGCGGGCGTACCTAACCTGGTGTCCAAATCTCTGCAGACCACCCGTCGTTTTGACGCGCTGAAGCTGTGGATGAGCCTGGAAGCGCTGGGTCAGGAGCAATACGCGGCGATCATCGATCACGGCGTGACCCTGGCGCAGCAGGTTGCTGCCTACGTGAAAGAGCAGCCTGCTCTGGAACTGGTTATGCAGCCACAGCTGGCAAGCGTTCTGTTCCGCTTCCGCGGACAGGTGCAGATGGGTGACGCGGGCATCGCCCTGCTGAACCAGAAAATTGGTGATGCGCTGCTGGAATCCGGCCGTGCGAACGTTGGTGTGACCGAGCACAACGGCGTCACCTGCCTGAAGCTGACGCTGCTGAACCCAACCGTGACGCTGGAAGATATTAAAATCCTGCTGTCTCTGGTTGAGCGCACCGCGCAGGAAATTCTGGCTAAGTAATACAGCACCCCTCTTCCGCCGGGAGAGGGGTTATTTTATACGCCTGCCCACCACATCCTTAATTTTAATCCCCAGTAGCTCGTCCATCCCGTCGTTGTACTGACCACATTACCCTTCGACACAATGACCAGCGTCGGCGTTACGCTCACCTGCCACTGCTGCGACAACGCACCGTTTACATCGTTAATCACCGGCATTTTCAGCTGTTTCTTTTCAACCCAGCGCGCAAGCTTTGCGTTATCACCGGAACGCATGGCAATACTAATCACGTTCCCGCCCTCTTCTGCCAGCTGATTAACGGAAGGCGTCGTGTAACGGCATATGCTGCACCAGGTGGCCCACACGTAAATGAGCAGCGGGCGTTCCTGGCTTAGCGCCGAGATATCATGAACGTTGCCGTCGATGCTCTGCATCGGTGTTGCACTAAAACTGGCGGGGAGTGTCGGTTTTCGATACCGATCAACACCCCACACTACGGCCAGCGTCAGCAGAACGAGTATTATCCCTTCCCGCGCCCAGCGGCGCAGTCGACTGATTTTGCGGTTATCCATTATGACCTCATGTTTGAACGAAGGTCATCTTAACGGGCAATACGCCATCACGCTGTAAAGAAGTGTCGCGTCAGGTTTATTCCTGGGTATAACCGTAGTCGTAATGGCTATATCCCGAGTTGTAATAAAGCACGGCAGATTTCACGATATCATTGAGGATCGCGCCATTCACCTGCACGCCCATTTGCTGCAGACGCTTCAGGCAGTTCTCGATCTCCTTGACGTTAGTTTTACCAAAGCGGGCGACCAGCAGCGTGGTCGCCGCTGCTCGGGCTATCAGCAAGGCATCCGTTACGGCAAGCACAGGTGGGGTATCGACAATCACGATGTCATACATTTTATCTATCTGCGACATCACGGCCTGGAAGCGTTCACTCATGAGCAGCTCAACGGGATGTGAAGGTTGGGGTCCGCAGGTCAATACATCAAAACCGCCTTTTTCAACGCGTTGAACAGCCGTCTGCCATTCAATGTCTCCTCCGAGCACGCAGGATAATCCCCGATGATTGGTCAGTTTGAACACATTGTGGACATATCCCTTGCGCATATCCGCATCAATAAACAGCACTCGCTGTCCGGCCTGAGCGGCAATCGACGCCATTGAAGTACTGACCAGCGTCTTTCCGCAGTCCTGCGTGGGTCCAGACACCACGACAATCCGGTTTGTGGCATCCATCATGGTAAAATGCAGACTGGTGCACAGCCCGCGCACCGCCTCGACAAACATATCTGCCGGGCGGTCAACGGGCAGGAAAGGGACGTTCGACGTTCTGTGCTTCCAGTGGGACGCAAACAGGGTTCTCCTGCGCAGGTGCGTTTTTTTCCAGAGCCATACCGAGCGCGGAAGCGTCGCCAGAAGCGGTATCCCCTGCACTTCCAGTTGTTCAGACGAGGTAATGCCCCGCTTAAAGGCTGAGCGTACTAAAACCATTCCGGCAGAGAGCATCAACCCCATCAGCATACCCAGTACGATAATGAGCGCTTTGTGCGGTTTGATCGGATCTGGCTTCGCAACGGCCGGGTCAATAATCCGCACGTTCCCGATAGTGCTGGAACGCGAAATACTCAACTCTTGCTGACGCGTCAGCAACTGCAGGTATATGGTACGCCCGGACTCAACGTCACGACTCAGCCGTAAGATTTCCTGCTGCGTGGAAGGCATGGTTGAGACGCGATTATTCAGGCGCGCACGCTCGCGTTCAAGCGTTTGTTTTTTCTCCCGCAAGGCACGGTAGGTGGGATGGTCCTTTTTGAAAAGTTGTGAAACCTCTGCTTCGCGGAACGTCAGCTCGTTAAGCTGGTTTTCCACGTTAACAACCTGATCAAGGACTGACTTTGCTTCCAGAGATAAGTCGACAGAATCGCGTTGCTCTCTGTAGGCATTCAGACGCGCTTCAGCTTCATCCAGCTCCCGGCTGACCTTAGGTAATTGCTCCTGTAAGAACGTGAGGCTGCGGGAATCTTTGGCTTCCTGGCGCGCAATATTCTGGCTGAGAAAATTTTCAGCAATGGTATTAAGTACCTTGGCGATCCTGGCGGGGTCTTCACCCATTAACGTTAATGCGATCATACCGCTCTGTTTCGCCGACTCAACAACCGTAAGCCTGTTCTGAATGGCGCCGATCGCGTCAAGCCTTGTAACTGCTTCGAGGGTAAACTGGGTGCCTGGTTCCGCGCTGAGGGATGTCACCAGAAGCGACATTCCGTCTTTAACCAGCGTTTTCCCCACGATGCCGTTTGCCTCAAACGTTTTTCCCTCAAGACGATACCGCCCTTTTTCCTGTACGGTGAGTAAAAGCTTTTGTGGCTTACCTTCCAGAAGGGGAATAGTCAGCGCGCCAATCGTTATTTCATCGGATTTACGTCCCCGCACGTGTTCCCACAAAGACCCAATGACAGGAAAAACGCGTCGCCTGGCGTTGTACGTCAGCCCTAATTGATCAACGGTCTCTCCCAAAATCATCCGTGATTTAAGGAGTAAAAGTTCCGGCGCGACCTCTGGCGAGAGTTCAGACTCGAAAGGGGTCAGATTCTTGAGCAGTGAGTTACTCTGCTTCGCTTCTACCTGTACCAGGGCATCAGCCTGATAAACTGGCGTGGCGCTGAACGCGTAGATACCCGCGCATACCGTGAACAGGAGCGTGACACACGCAATCGTCACCCGGTTGTCAAACATCTCAGCAAGCAACTGAAGAAGATCGATTTCATTATTCTGCGGTGTCGCAGCACTATATTTATCTGATTTAGAAGACGACATTACGGCTTCATTCCTTGTTGACTCAAACGACGAGCCCATTCCTGACTGGCTTTACCCAATTGCTCGAAAACATATTCATAGACTTCGCGACTTTTGTGATACGGGTCGGGAATGTCCCTGGTTTCCAGCCATTGTCCAAAGAGCAGCGATTTTCCCCGGTTCTCCGGAGTCATTGCGGCAATAAAACGGAGGTGTTTTGGCTCCATTACCAGAATCAAATCGGATTGTTGCAGCAGGCTGCGCGTCACCTTTCGGGCAACATGCCCTTCCAGCGAAACGCCATGACGCCAGGCGACAGCCTGCGCAGCCGCATCCGCCGGGCGTCCTTCAAGTCCAAAAATACCTGCTGAGGTCACCTGCTTGCCGGGTAATTGCTGACGCAACAGCCGCTCACCAATCGGTGAACGGCAAATATTGCCAGTGCAGACCACTAAGATTGACTGAAACATTACTGCGGCCACGATCTGATGTAACGAACGGTTTCGGTCAGGTCATGGACACCGCTGATGGTAGGCACCAGCTGGGTTATAACGCGATTCCAGCGTGATAACGGTGCCGTAGTGACGTAAACGATGTCATACGGCTCCAGCTGGAATTCCGTACCCAGCACCATGGCTGACGCATCTTCCGCATTCAGTTGATAGATATTGGCAATTTTGTCCGTGTCGCCTTTTTTGGATACCTGCCGAATAACAAAAATGCCGGTTGCATCGGCCATATTTTGGTTAAGTCCACCAGCATTTCCCAGGGCTTCGGCCAGCGTCATGCCGCTACGATCCATCTTAAGCGTACTCTGCTTGACCACTTCGCCCATCACGAACACTTTCAGCGCGTCGTTCCGGGGAATAAACAGGATATCGCCCGGATAAAGCAGCTTATTTTGAGTCAAATCGCCATGCTGCATCAGCGCATAGAGCGAAAGTCGGGAATCCTTGCCGTCATGCGTGAGCACGACGTTACGCCAATCGGCATCCGCAGAAAGACCGCCAGCGGCGTTAACCGCATCCATCACCGTCAGTGGAATATTCGTTATGGGTTGTTGGCCCGATTTTTCGACCTCTCCGGTGACATAGGCTTTTTGCGAACGGAAGGCGGCAATGCTGACGTCCACCTGCGGGCTCTCAATGACTTTATCCAGTCGCGCTGTAATCTCTTCACGTACCTGTGAAACCGTTTTTCCCGCCACCCGCAGCTTACCGACGTAGGGATAAAAGAGAGTACCATCGGCGTTGACCCAGTTGCCTGCATCGCTTGCGCTACGATATTGTCCCGCGGGCGTCGTTAATTCAGGGTGATCCCAGACGGTGACCGTCAGGATGTCGCCTGTGCCAATACGGTATTCCCAGTTTTTGATCTGCTCATCCAGATTAGGATTTGCCTGAGATTTCGATACGGTCGGACGCAGCTTTTCAATCAATCCCGGCGTTAATGGGAAAATTTCCACGCGCTTATCAAGATTATAATTAACGTCTTCCGCCGCAATGACCTTTTTCCCGGACACACTTAAGTTCTGGCCGGGGGAAAATACACACCCCGTTAACTGACTAACGGTGAGAAATAACAGCGAAAATGCAGTTGTACTTTTCATTTGTATAAATATTTCTTTTTAACGTTGCGCTTATCGTTAATCTTTCAAAGAGATCAAATCTAACGCCATGAAATTTAACTGATTATTTTCATGCAATATGAAACTC
>NZ_JADCKW010000026.1:0-29372 GCF_014982155.1 Enterobacter cloacae complex sp. P16RS2
ATTAGAAGAACCCCGTACCGAAAGGTGCGGGGTTTTTTGCTTTGTGCGCAGAAAAGTCCGTTGGCGCTGTGCTTGCCGGGCCTGCGGGCTCAGTAGACCGAAAAAGGCAAAGCCGCCATCCGGCAACGCAGACGCACGATCCCACGGCAATGAGAAACAGGAATACAAAGAAGGGGTTTATAAACGCAGAAAAGCAAAAACCCAGCCATAGGCTGGGTTCTTTAAATAGTGGTGCCCGGACTCGGAATCGAACCAAGGACACGGGGATTTTCAATCCCCTGCTCTACCGACTGAGCTATCCGGGCAACGGAGCGCATTAAACCGCAATCACGCTCGATCGTCAACATTATTTCGGGAAAAGCTGTTCAACTGCTTAAGTTTGCGGCAATCTGTCCGCTTTCGCCGTGAAAATGCACAAATCTTCCAGACATAACCAGTGTAATACGGCAATGCTGACAGCAAGAGGAGGGCAGTATGGCAAATGACTGGCTTGAACTGCGTCAGCATGCAGATACGGGTATTGAGACGATTAAAGCGCATTTCGAAGGGCATGCCTTTGATCCGCACTGGCACGATAGCTATCTGGTTGGGATAACCCTCTCTGGCACGCAGCAGTTTCACTGCCGCCGCGAGCGTCATCGTAGCCAGCCGGGCGACGCATTTCTCCTTGAGCCTGGCGAGATCCACGACGGTGATGCGCCTGTAGAGGGCGGCTTTACCTATTTGACCTTCTATCTTGATGAGCGCTGGCTTACCCGTGCACTACAAGGGCTTTACGAATCTACTCCAGGGAGTTATTCACTCCACTTTGCCCAAACGCTGACGCGGGAGCCGCAGCTGGTGCGCGCTATCGGTGAGACATTCGCCACACTGCATAATGACGAGATAAAAATCGTTCAGCAGAGCACAATGGATAATCTGCTCTCCCGGATCACCGCCCACTGCCACTGGCGTAAGAAACTGCCGTCGCAGTTACAAAGCGCTGCCGTGGCGCATCGTGCGCGCGACTATCTCTATGCCCATATCGGTGAGAACGTGGGGCTGTCAGATCTTGCGCGCGAGACGGGCACGGATCGCTTTACCCTGACGCGCTGTTTTAAGCGCGAGTTCAACCTGGCGCCACACGCATGGCTTATTCAGCTTCGTCTGGCAAAGGCCCGACAGCTGCTGGCGCGCGGTGACCAGCCCGTTGATGTGGCTGCCGCAGTGGGATTTGCCGATCAAAGCCATCTGGGGCGTTGGTTTCAGCGTGCTTACCGCATCTCTCCTGCACACTACCGACGGTTGTGCACAAACCTTCCAGACGTTTCCAAAAAATAACGGCACATTCATGGCTCTAATAAAAAGGAGCCACCTGTGAGTTTGATACCCTTTCTGTTGTTCGCATTTGTCGCCTCCATTACGCCGGGGCCGACCAATATTCTCGTGCTGACGAACAGCCAGCACTTTGGCGTAAAAAATACCGTACCTGCTATTCTGGGCGGGTGTATCGCGGCCAGTGCGATCGTGCTGGTATCCGGCGCGGGCGCGGGGGAAGCGCTGCGTCAGTACCCTCTGATACGTCAGATAATGAGCTGGGCAGGCGTGCTGTGGCTAAGCTGGATGAGCTGGCAGCTGTTTCGCGCCCCGGCTGCCCGTCTCTCCGCTGAGCACCGTATCCGATTCACCGCTCGGGCGGCGGCGCTGCTGCAGATCGTGAACCCCAAAACCTGGATGATGGCGCTGGCCGTCGTCAGTCTGTTTGCCCCTGCTGGCGACCATGCATTGCGGGATATTGCGCTAATGGCGGTATGGTTTCTGCTGATCTCGATAGCCTGTTTGATGTGCTGGGCGTGGTTGGGTAAAGCGGTGAACCGAATTTTTCGCACCACCGTGGCGATGGTGCGGTTTCAGCGCCTGATGGCGCTGTGTCTGCTCATCTCCGCCTGGGCGGGAATGCTGGCTTAGGTCAGCGCTCCACCCATTCTGCATTGGGCAAAGCGTAGAATATCTTCCGCCAGGCGGTGCGCCGTGTCCACATCTGCCTGGCTACGGTTCACCAGCATGCGGCTGAGGCAACCTTCCAGCACCAGCTCCATCTGTTTAGCCACCATCGCAGGGTCATCGACTTCCAGCGTGGTCAGCAGCTCGTGGGTGAAGTCATGCGCCGCCCGTTTTTGCTGCTCCGCCAATTGGTGGATAGGATGGCCTGGGTCGGGAAAATAAGTGCAGGCGGCGATGAACAGGCAACCCGGGTAGCGGTTGTTGCTGACGCATTCGGTCAGCGCGGTATAGCGCGCCAGCAGCTTTTGCTCCGCGGTCAGTTCTTCATTCAGCATCAGTTGCCTGCGCCAGATATCAACCTGCTGGCTGAGATAGCGCAGGGCATCATAGAGTAGCGCCTCTTTATCCGGCCAGAAGCGCTTAAGTTCATCCAGAGGATAATCGATACGGTCGGCTACCATCTCAAGCGTGGTGCTGGCGATCCCTTGAATCTCAAGTAGTTGCAGGACTTGTCCCAGTACGTCTTCACGTTGCACGGTTATCTCCTCCGCTATTCCCAACGGTTTGTCCCGTTTAAAGTGTTGTTTACAGTTGGCGATTGCGCAAATGCGCGCTAAATGCCGCAGCATCCATAAACCCGGTTACACGCTGCCCTTGCTGCTCATGGCCCTGTTGATTGAAGAACAGAATGGTTGGCAGCCCGAGTACGTTAAGCTGCTTCAGCAGAGCCTTATCCTGCGCATTATTGGCGGTCACGTTAGCCTGGAGCAAAACGGTCTCTTTCAGGGCGCTTTGCACCTGTGGATCGCTAAAAGTATATTTTTCAAACTCTTTGCAGGCGACACACCAGTCGGCATAGAGATCGAGCATCACCGGTTTGCCTTTCGCCTCTGCCAGGGCGCTGTTAAGTTCATCCACGTTTTTAATCTGGGTGAAGTTCAGATGCGCTTGCGTCTGACCCACCGGTGTGCCGAACGCCCAGTCCTGCAGAGGGCGTACGCTCACCAGCGCGGCAGCCAGCAGCAGGATTTGCACCAGGCGCATCCATGGCTTCTTCGCCTCCAGGCTGACGATAAACGCCCATGTAAAGAACGCTACGCCGAGCATCGCCCACAGGCGCAAACCCCAGGCGTCGCCGATAATACGCTCAAGGAGGAACACCGGCAGCGCGAGGATGACAAAGCCAAATGCGGTTTTCACCGTCTCCATCCACGGGCCGCTCTTCGGCAGAAGTCGATTACCGAAAACCGTGACCAGAATCAGCGGCAGGCCCATGCCCAGGGCATACAGGTACAACGTTCCGCCGCCGAGCCACATGTTACCGCTCTGGGCGATATAGAGCAGGATGGCGCTCAGCGGCGCGGTGGTGCAGGGAGAGCATATCAGCCCAGCAATGGCACCCATCGCGAACACGCCGCCTGCGGAGCCGCCCTGCTGGCGGTTGCTCATCAGCGTTAAGCGAGTCTGCAAAGCCGACGGTAGCTGCAGGGTAAACAGGCCGAACATCGACAGTGCCAGCAGGATGAAGACCGCCGACAGGCCAATAAGGACGTAAGGATGCTGCAGTGCGGCCTGGAACTGTAACCCGGCAGCGGCAACCACGAGGCCGAGCGCCGTGTAGGTTAGCGCCATTCCCTGCACGTATATAAAAGCCAGCAGCAGCGCGCGGGCGGTAGAAAGACGCTGTTTGCCGCCCAGCACGATGCCAGAGATGAGCGGATACATCGGCAACACGCACGGCGTAAAGGCAATACCGATACCAATCAGTAAAGCCCACAACGCTGAGAACGGAAGGTCAGCGCTGTCGTTGGCTTTCTCAACCGCTGGGGCCGGCGTTACAGCAGCAGTCGCTTTCACTTCGCTAAGCGGCACGACTTTCGTTTCCGGCGGATAGCAGAATCCCGCGTCCGCGCATCCCTGATAGGTCACCGTCAGCGTCGCGCCTTTATCCGCCTGATTCACCGTAACGGGCACGCTCAGGCGCTGGCGGTAGATTTCACTCTTACCGTAGAACTCGTCCTCATGCCACTCGCCAGCGGGCAGCCGTAATGCGCCCACGTTTGCCTGGGCAGGGGTAATGCTCACCTGTTTGCGATAGAGGTAATAGCCCTCTTTCACCTGCCAGGTGAGCGTCAGATCGTGCTGGTTCTGCTGAAAATCGAAAACAAACGCCTGGTCGGCAGGAATAAAGTTCGAACGGCCGGGCGCGTCAAATAACCCGGCAAAAGCTGACGTGCTGCACAGCAGCAGGATCAGCGTAAGGAAGCGTTGAGCCATGAGAGATAGTCGTTATCGCCATGAACCACTGGCAATACCAGCAGCTCCGGGGTTTGGTATGGATGATGAGATTTGAGGCAGTCCAGGAGTGCCTGCTGATTCGCCAGATTGGTTTTGAGCAACATCTGGACTTCGTACTCTTGCTCCAGCTTGCCTTCCCAGTAATACAGGGAAGTGGCACCGGGGAGGAGCGTCACGCAGGCAGCCAGTTTTTCGGCCAGCACTTTGGCGGCGAGATCCTGGGCAGAGGCTTCATCAGGAGCGGTGCACAGTACGACAACAGCATCAGGCGTGTTCACAAGTCGACCTCCTCATCACGAAAGGCTTCACTATATCACGCAAGGCGGTTGGTCATTAATGAAACGGGCCGCAGAGCGGCCCGATTTTAACTATTTTTACAACCACTCACCGTTTACAGCACCACGCCGCCAATGATAAAGCCGAGGATCACGCAAAGTGAAATGGCGACCACGCCCGGAATCAGGAACGCGTGGTTAAACACATACTTACCGATACGTGTTGAGCCGGTGTCATCCATCTCCACCGCCGCCAGCAGGGTTGGGTAGGTTGGCAGAACGAACAGGGCGGAAACCGCCGCGAAAGAGGCAATCGCCGTCAGTGGCGTAACGCCCAGCATCAGTGCCGCAGGCATCAACGCTTTTGTGGTCGCCGCCTGGGAGTAAAGCAGGGTAGCGGCAAAGAACAGCACCACCGCCAGCAGCCACGGGTAGTTGTGCAGCAGGTCGCCTGCTACGGTCTGAATGTCGCTGATGTGCGCTTTCACGAAGGTATCACCAAGCCAGGCTACGCCGAGGACGCACACGCAGGCGCTCATACCGGATTTGAAGGTGCTGGCGTTCAGCACTTCGCTGGTGTCGATTTTACAGGTGATGCTAATCAGCGTCGCGATGGTCAGCATAAACACCACAATCGCTTCGTTACGCGGCAGGACCGGGTTCTGGATCAGGCCCACGGTGTCGCTGATGGCGGTCGCGTAGAACATCACCGCGACAATACCGATCAGAAACAGCAGCACGGAACGTTTTGCGTGCGGCTTCAGCTCGAAGACCTGGCTGCCGCGCAGCCTCACTTCACCCTTGGCAAGGCGTTCCTGGTAAACCGGATCGTCTTTCAGTTCGGCGCCGAGGAAGTTACACAGCACGGCAGTGATCATCACCGCGATCAGCGTCACCGGGATACAGATCGCCAGCAGCGTCAGGTAGCTCACGCCCATCGGCTCAAGGATACCGGCGAAGAAGACCACCGCAGCGGAAATCGGTGAGGCGGTAATCGCAATCTGGGACGCGACGACGGCAATAGAGAGCGGACGAGACGGACGGATACCCTGCTCTTTCGCCACTTCGGTAATCACCGGCAGCGTAGAGAAGGCGGTGTGGCCCGTACCGGCGAGAATGGTCATAAACCAGGTCACCAGCGGGGCAAGGAAGGTAATGTATTTTGGATGGCGGCGCAGCATACGCTCCGCCAGGCTTACCAGGTAGTCCATACCGCCTGCCACCTGCATGGCGGCGATAGCGGCAATAACTGCCATGATGATTTCGATAACGTCGAACGGGATTGCGCCGGGTTTAATCTGAAAGATAAGGGTAAGAACGAGCACCCCGAGACCGCCGGCAAAACCGATGCCGATACCCCCGAGTCTTGCTCCCAAATAAATCGCCAACAAGACGATGACGAGTTCTGCTCCAAACATAAGGACCTGCCTTGCTTATTAACAAGTTGATATTGAATTGTTGTATTTAGGTAACGCCTAAAAAGAAAAAAGGCACGTCACAAGTGACGTGCCTTAAGAAGCCTAGCCAGAACGGTTACTGTTCGCTTTCATCGGTATATCGTTTCGCTTTATATGCCGGGTGCATCAGGTTCTGGGCCGAGAAGATATCGTCCAGCTCAGCTTCGGTCAACAGCCCGCGCTCCAGCACCACTTCACGTACGCTCTTACCGGTTTCGGCGCAAATCTTACCGACGATATCACCGTTGTGGTGACCGATGAACGGGTTGAGGTAGGTGACGATCCCGATGGAGTTGTAGACATAACCCTCACAGACTTCTTTATTCGCCGTTATGCCGTTAATGCATTTTTCCAGCAGGTTGTAGCAGGCGTTGGTCAGGATGTGGATGGATTCAAACATCGCCTGGCCAATCACTGGCTCCATCACGTTCAACTGCAGCTGACCCGCTTCAGAGGCCATGGTCACGGTCGTATCGTTACCGATGACTTTGAAGCAAACCTGGTTCACCACTTCTGGAACCACCGGGTTCACCTTGGCTGGCATGATGGATGAACCGGCCTGCAGCTCTGGCAGGTTAATTTCATTCAGGCCAGCGCGCGGACCGGAAGAGAGCAGGCGCAGGTCGTTACAGATTTTGGACAGTTTCACCGCCAGACGTTTCAGGGCGCTGTGTACCATGACGTAGGCGCCGCAGTCGGAGGTGGCTTCAATCAGGTCTTCTGCAGGCACAACCGGCAGGTTAGAGACTTCAGCCAGCTTCTGTACCGCCAGCTGCTGATAGCCATCCGGGGTGTTCAGACGGGTACCGATGGCGGTGGCGCCCAGGTTCACTTCCAGCAGCAGCTCGGAGGTGCGCAGCAGGTTTTTGGTCTCTTCGTTCAGCAGTACGTTAAACGCGTGGAATTCCTGGCCGAGGGTCATCGGCACCGCGTCCTGCAGCTGGGTACGACCCATTTTCAGGATGTCCTGGAACTCAACCGCTTTACGCTGGAAGCCATCACCCAGCTGGTTGATCGCATCCACCAGTTTCACCACAGAGGCATACACCGCGATACGGAAGCCGGTAGGGTAGGCGTCGTTGGTAGACTGGCATTTGTTTACGTGATCGTTCGGGTTCAGGTACTGGTATTCACCTTTCTGGTGACCCATCAGCTCCAGGCCAATGTTTGCCAGTACTTCGTTGGTATTCATGTTGACGGAGGTGCCCGCGCCGCCCTGATAGACGTCAACCGGGAACTGGTCCATGCATTTGCCGTTGTTCAGCACTTCATCGCAGGCTGCGATAATCGCATTTGCCGCGCTTTTAGGAATGGTTTGCAGCTCTTTGTTGGCCAGTGCTGCGGCTTTCTTCACCATCACCATGCCACGGACAAACTCAGGGATGTCGCTGATTTTGCTGTTGCTGATGTAGAAGTTTTCAATCGCTCTCAGAGTGTGGACACCGTAGTAGGCATCCGCTGGAACTTCCCTGGTACCCAACAAGTCTTCTTCGATACGAATGTTGTTTAACATGTGAACCTTCTTTTCAAGCTGCCGATGGATTGTACTAAACACACAGTATTTATGTGGTTTTGAATATTTTCTGACCGACGATTATTCCCTCAATCAGCCAGATGTTCGAGATCATATGCTGATGATAGCGAATTGCCGTAAGCTGGATCACTTATTATCGAGCCGATTCCATGATAATTATTAATCTGTGAAATGGGTCACCGCTTTAAAATTTCCAAAAAAAATATCCGTGCAAACTGATTGAATTTTCGCTAACCGTCACCATCTCATACAAACGCGCGTCGCGAACACATTCAGACAGGGGCCCGATGGCCTCTGCCACACAGGAGATGCCAGTGCGCTGGATACCGTTTATTGCTTTCTTTCTCTATGTTTACATTGAGATTTCCATTTTCATCCAGGTTGCCCATGTGCTGGGCGTCCTGCTGACGCTGATTCTGGTGATTTTCACCTCCGTCATCGGCATGTCGCTGGTGCGTAATCAGGGTTTCAAAAATTTCCTGATAATGCAGCAGAAGATGGCCGCAGGGGAAAGCCCGGCGGAAGAGATGATCAAAAGCGTGTCATTGATTATTGCGGGGCTGCTGCTGATCCTGCCGGGGTTCTTCACTGACTTCCTCGGCCTGCTGCTGCTTCTGCCGCCGGTGCAAAAACACCTGACCATGAAGCTGCTGCCGCATCTGCGCTTTAGCCGAATGCCGGGGGGCGGATTTAGCACCGGGCCGGGCGATACTTTCGAAGGGGAGTATCAGCGTAAGGATGAACAGCACGACCGTTTAGACCATAAAGACGATCGGTAATGTTTTTGCCCGGTGGCGCTTCGCCTACCGGGCCTCCGGGAGCGCACCGCGCTTCGGCAAAAATACCCATAGCCCTGTCAGCATGACAATCGCGTACAGACTCTTCCATCCCACCATCGCCAGCAACAGCAGGCAAAGCAAACCCCCGACGACCGCCAGAGCTTTATAGCGACCTTTCAGCAAACGACATCCCGCCAGCATGCACAGCAGGTAGATCATGATGAAAATGCCGTTGGCGTAGACGATCAGCGCGTCCAGATTAATCTTCAGTGCGTAAATACACAGCGTGCTTACCACGCAGCAGCCCAGTACGGCATTCAGGGCATTCAGCGGAAGCTGGCGTTTAGACAGGCGCGCGAGGCGATTCTCAGGTTTGTCGAGCGCCTGCGACCACACCAGCCGGGCAAAGCTCTGGATATAAATATTGAGGCTGGCAAAACAGGCGAGATAGCCGATGACGCAGGCGATCCATAGCGCCTTCACGCCGAACAATTCCACCACGATACCCGGCAGCGATGCCGCGGCGGCGAGATCCGCTCCGAACGCGTGGAAGTGTAAGACCAGCACGGTACACGCCCAATAGACCGTGCCAGCAAGCAGCAGGCCTATCATCAGCGCGCGGGGGAAATCGCGTTCAGGCTGCTTAAATTCAGAGGCCAGATGGGCAAAGGCTTCCAGGCCGACAAAACACCAGAACATGACGGAGAGCGCGGCGAAAAGCTCGGAATGGTCGACGTCGGTCAGCGCCGGGAAGGGAATTTCCTTTATTGTGATATCGCCCGCCCACCAGATTGCGACAACGAGCGCGACGATCAGCACCGCAACCAGCGTCTGCAGGTTGGCGCTGGAGCTGGCGCCGCGAGATCCCACCCACCAGACGATCGCCAGCGTACCCAGTTCGGCCAGCAATAACTGCTCGTTATGCCAGCCAAAAAGCGCCTGACTAAAGCCGGTCGCAATATGCAACGCCGCAGGTAGGCCAACCGGAATGACGGAGAGAAACAGCCAGCCGGTGACACGCTGCAGCCGCGGGCCAAAGGCCAGTCCGACAAAGTGCGCCACGCCGCCCGCGCTGGGGAAATGCCGCCCCAGGATGGCAAACACAATGGCTATCGGGAAAACCAATACAATCAGCGCCGGCCACGCCCACAGGCTGTTATTTCCAGCCACCAGCGCCGCCAGTGCGGGTACGGCAAACACGCCCGTACCTAACAAGGAGGTTGAGAGCAGTCCGACGCCCTGCGCCAGCCCCAGCTCCTGCTTGAGTCCACTCATTGACATCGCCCTGCCAGTACCAAAAGAGAGGCGATGGTAACACTTTCGCAAATTTTTTTTTCGACTCCCCCTTGAAGGGGGAAAAAGCTATCCCCATCTCTCAGGGCACTAGTCGGAAAACCGCATGCGGGCCGGCGTCATCCATAACTGATAATGACTTTCTCAAAGGAGAGCTATCAATGAGTATTCGTCCGTTACATGATCGTGTGATCGTCAAACGTAAAGAAGTTGAAACCAAGTCTGCTGGCGGCATCGTTCTGACCGGTTCTGCAGCAGCCAAATCAACGCGTGGCGAAATCATCGCTGTCGGTAAGGGCCGCATCCTGGAAAACGGAACTGTGCAGCCGCTGGACGTTAAAGTTGGTGACATCGTAATTTTCAACGATGGCTACGGCGTGAAATCCGAGAAGATCGACAATGAAGAAGTGTTGATCATGTCCGAGAGCGACATTCTGGCAATTGTTGAAGCGTAATTTACGCACGAGAATTTGAGGAAATAAGAACATGGCAGCTAAAGACGTAAAATTCGGTAACGACGCTCGTGTAAAAATGCTCCGCGGCGTAAACGTACTGGCAGATGCAGTTAAAGTGACCCTGGGCCCGAAAGGCCGCAACGTAGTGCTGGATAAATCCTTCGGCGCGCCAACCATCACCAAAGATGGTGTTTCTGTAGCACGTGAAATCGAGCTGGAAGACAAGTTCGAAAACATGGGTGCGCAGATGGTGAAAGAAGTTGCCTCTAAAGCGAACGACGCTGCAGGTGACGGTACCACCACCGCGACCGTTCTGGCGCAGGCGATCATCACCGAAGGTCTGAAAGCCGTTGCTGCGGGCATGAACCCAATGGATCTGAAACGTGGTATCGACAAAGCTGTCGCCTCCGCTGTTGAAGAACTGAAAGCGCTGTCCGTACCGTGCTCTGACTCTAAAGCCATTGCTCAGGTTGGTACTATCTCCGCTAACTCCGACGAAACCGTAGGTAAACTGATCGCTGAAGCGATGGACAAAGTCGGTAAAGAAGGCGTAATCACCGTTGAAGACGGTACCGGTCTGGAAGACGAACTGGACGTGGTAGAAGGTATGCAGTTCGACCGCGGTTACCTGTCCCCATACTTCATCAACAAGCCAGAAACTGGCGCTGTTGAGCTGGAAAGCCCATTCATCCTGCTGGCTGATAAGAAAATCTCCAACATCCGCGAAATGCTGCCAGTACTGGAAGCCGTTGCGAAAGCAGGCAAGCCTCTGGTTATCATCGCTGAAGACGTTGAAGGCGAAGCGCTGGCGACCCTGGTGGTTAACACCATGCGCGGCATCGTGAAAGTGGCTGCGGTTAAAGCACCTGGCTTCGGCGATCGCCGTAAAGCGATGCTGCAGGATATCGCTACCCTGACTGGCGGTACCGTGATCTCTGAAGAGATCGGTATGGAGCTGGAAAAAGCGACCCTGGAAGACCTGGGCCAGGCGAAACGCGTTGTGATCAACAAAGACACCACCACCATCATCGACGGTGTGGGTGAAGAAGCCGCTATTCAGGGCCGCGTGGGTCAGATCCGTAAGCAGATCGAAGAAGCGACTTCCGATTACGACCGTGAAAAACTGCAGGAGCGCGTAGCGAAACTGGCAGGCGGCGTTGCGGTAATCAAAGTCGGTGCAGCTACCGAAGTTGAAATGAAAGAGAAAAAAGCACGCGTTGACGATGCTCTGCACGCGACCCGTGCTGCGGTAGAAGAAGGCGTGGTTGCTGGTGGTGGTGTTGCGCTGGTGCGTGTTGCCGCTAAACTGGCAGGCCTGACCGCACAGAACGAAGATCAGAACGTGGGTATCAAAGTTGCGCTGCGCGCAATGGAAGCCCCTCTGCGTCAGATCGTTTCTAACGCCGGTGAAGAGCCATCTGTGGTTGCGAACAATGTGAAAGCGGGCGAAGGTAACTACGGTTACAACGCAGCAACTGAAGAATACGGCAACATGATCGACTTCGGTATCCTGGACCCAACTAAAGTGACCCGTTCTGCTCTGCAGTACGCGGCATCTGTCGCTGGCCTGATGATCACCACCGAGTGCATGGTAACCGACCTGCCTAAAGGCGATGCACCTGACTTAGGTGCTGCTGGCATGGGCGGCATGGGCGGTATGGGCGGCATGATGTAATCGTGCGTTCTACGTCGTAGAATGTGAAAAACCCCTGGGCAGAAATGCTCGGGGGTTTTTCTTTTGGTCATCTTTTAGGTATAAGATTTACACACGGACAACTACTGTCCAGCTTATTGAAAACGAGGAATAACATGCGCGTAAAAGTCTGTGCAGGGATTGTAGGGGCAGCATTGCTGCTGGCGGGTTGTAGCTCCAGCAATGAGCTGTCGGCAGCGGGCCAGGGCGTTCGCTTTGTGGAAGATAAGCCTGGCAGTGAATGTCAGCTGTTAGGCACGGCAACCGGTGAGCAAAGTAACTGGATGTCAGGGCAGCATGGCGAAGAAGGCGGCTCGATGCGCGGTGCGGCGAATGCCCTGCGTAACCAGGCTGCGGCAATGGGCGGTAACGTGATTTACGGTGTGAGCAGCCCAACGCAGAGCATGCTGTCCAGCTTCGTGCCGACCGCCAGCCAGATGAACGGCCAGGTCTACAAGTGCCCAAACTGATTGCCTTTTCCCTCTCCCTGTGGGAGAGGGTTAGGGGAAACTAGCGCTGCCGCAGCTGCAAATCCAGCGGCGTCTTGCTCGGCTCTCCTCCAATCTCGCGTGCCAGCTTCGGCACCATATAGCCTGAAACCAGCGTTAACAGTTCGCGCATAATCTGCCGGGCTTTTTCATCCGTCACCATGAAATGGGCCGCGCCCTGAACGCGATCCAGCACGTGCAGGTAATAGGGCATCACGCCCGCATCAAACAGGGCATTGCTCAGGTCAGCCAGCACGCGGGCGCTGTCATTGACGCCGCGCAGCAGCACGCTCTGGTTTAGCAGCGTCACGCCCGCTTTACGCAGACGCGCCATCGCCGCGCGAAAGTCATCGTCAATTTCGTTCGCGTGGTTGATATGGTTCACCAGCAGCACCTGCAATCTTGACTGCTCCAGGCGTGACACCAGGCCGTCAGTGACACGTGCCGGAATGACAATCGGTAAACGGCTGTGAATACGCAGGCGCTTGACGTGCGGAATGGCTTCAAGCTGGGTTAGCAGCCAGTCCAGCTCATGATCTTTTGCCATCAGCGGGTCACCGCCGGAAAAAATAATCTCATCCAGCTCCGGATGGGCGGCGATATAGTCCAGCGCGACCTGCCAGTTGCGTTTATTGCCCTGGTTTTCGGCATACGGGAAGTGCCGACGGAAGCAATAACGACAATTTACCGCACAGCCGCCTTTTACCAGCAGCAGGGCGCGGTTGAGATACTTGTGCAGTAAACCCGGCACCACGCTGTTCTGCTCTTCCAGCGGATCGGTGCTGTATCCCGGCGCGGTGATAAACTCATCCTGCGAAGTAAGCGTTTGTTTTAAAAGTGGATCGTCGGGGTTGCCTTTCTCCATTCGCGCCACAAACGCACGGGGAACGCGCAGGGCGAAAAGGCGCTTTGCCTCGCGGCCTGCAAGCAACTCTCGGTGCTGATCGAGGTCTAAAAGACGCAGCAATTCATCAGGACTGGTGATTACATCGGCAAGTTGCGATAACCAATCTTCTCTGGACGGGGTGTTTAGGGTTACAATATGCGCCATTTTGTGGCTTAGCTACCAGTTAACAAATTTAGAGGGCCTTATGGCAACGTACTATAGCAACGATTTTCGTGCTGGTCTTAAAATCATGATGGACGGCGAACCGTACGCGGTTGAAGCCAGCGAATTCGTTAAACCAGGTAAAGGCCAGGCATTCGCACGCGTTAAGCTGCGCCGTCTGCTGACCGGTACCCGTGTTGAGAAAACCTTCAAGTCTACTGACTCCGCTGAAGGCGCTGATGTTGTTGATATGAACCTGACCTATCTGTACAACGACGGTGAGTTCTGGCATTTCATGAACAACTCCACTTTCGAACAGCTGTCTGCTGATGAGAAAGCGGTAGGTGATAGCGCTAAATGGCTGCTGGATCAGGCTGAGTGCATCGTGACCCTGTGGAACGGCCAGCCTATCGCTGTCACCCCACCAAACTTCGTTGAACTGGAAATCGTTGAAACCGATCCAGGTCTGAAAGGTGATACCGCAGGTACCGGTGGTAAACCAGCCAAACTGTCTACCGGCGCAGTGGTTAAAGTTCCACTGTTCGTACAGACTGGCGAAGTGATCAAAGTGGATACCCGCTCCGGCGAATACGTATCCCGCGTGAAGTAATTTACGTCATGATTGAAGGCGCAGCGCCCGCTGCGCCTGATTTTTGCAGGCAGGGATGATGAAACGTACCGTTAAAATTCTGCTTCTTTTAGCGCTTTCCAGCGCATTGCTTTCCGGCTGTAACACCACCCGTGGGATGGGACAAGATATCCAGGATCTCGGTCATATCATTTCTCACGCCGCTAGCTAAGTTCGTCTAATTTTCCTAAAAATGCTTCCTTTTCGTCAACCGGCGGGATCTTGTCTATTCTTAAGTTGCTATACACAAAACAACTTTGGCTATAAAAGGAAGATATTATGGTTAAGAAAACAATTGCAGCGATCTTTTCAGTCCTGGTACTTTCTTCAGTGTTAACTGCCTGTAATACCACGCGTGGCGTCGGTCAGGACATTTCTGAAGGTGGTAGCGCAATCTCCGGTGCGGCAACCAAAGCTCAGCAGTAATTAACATACGGTACGAGACCAGCGGGTTTCGTACCGTCAGCTTTTTGATTCCTGCAGGGATAAGAACGGAGAAAAACGCGTATCCATATGCAATTTCATGCGGATATTGCGTTTATAGGTATACACCGTTTTTCCGTTGATACTCAGGTGAGCGGCAATTTTTTGATTGCTCGCACCGTCCATCCACAATGTCAGCACTTTCTCTTCCTGTCGGGTCAGCAAGGGGGCCGCCGCCGTTGGCCTGTCAGCGCTGGCGCGTGAGATTAATACGTTGTTGATCGTCGTTGCCACTTCTTCGAGACTGGCGTTTTTCAACAGCGACGACCACACAGGGAACTGTCCGAGCCAGTCGGTCATGCCGCGGTCCTCTCCCGATTGCAGCAAAATAAACGGTAATCGTTCACTGGCGCTCAGCAACGATGAGAGCTGCTGAAAATGATGAATATCCTGCCTGAAGCCGTAAAGATCGGCGATAACCAGCGTGGGTTTCCATTGCAGAATGTGCTCCCTGGCAAGGAACAGATTATTTAACCCGGTCACAACGTAGTGTCCCGGGAACAAACCGGAATGATTGAGCCATGCTTCAAACCCCGTGCGGGTGAAGTGACAACGGTCAATCAAAAGAATTTTGAACATATTTTATTCGCAGTCGGCTAGTGGTTTGGCTTCCTGCCATCAGAAAGCACATCATCATAGAGAAGTCGGATGAGTGCTAAATGCCGGAACTACGCGCCATACTGCGGCTATTTCTTGCCTTAACGTGTTCAGCAAATAATGATTGAAAAAAAATAGCACGCTAACCACAATATGGGACGTAATCTCTGCCTTACGGGACGACCCGTAAGCGTTTCTTTCACCGGGGACGGCCCCAACTTGTATTAAGTTAAGGAGCCTAAAATGTCCTGGATTATTCTTTTTATTGCTGGCCTGCTCGAAGTGGTATGGGCAATTGGTCTCAAGTACACCCACGGATTTACCCGCCTGACGCCCAGCGTCATAACCGTCACCGCGATGATCGTGAGTATTGTCCTGTTATCCTGGGCGATGCGCTCGCTGCCTGTGGGAACGGCTTACGCCGTCTGGACGGGCATTGGTGCGGTGGGGGCCGCCATCACCGGCATTCTGCTGCTGGGAGAGTCAGCGAGTCTGGCGCGTATCGCCAGCCTCGCCTTGATTGTGGCCGGGATCGTTGGGCTGAAGCTCAGTACCCATTAATGGGGTTGTTTTACCCAGATAAGTTTTGATACATCAAACCCTTGCCGGGTCGCGACGTCCAGCATCTGCTGTTTCATTTCTGACGAAATAGTTGGCGTGCGGGAAAGTATCCACAGATAGTCGCGATCCGGCCCGCAGACCAGCGCGTGACGGTACTCTCTGTCGAGCGCGATCACGTTATAGCCGCCATAAAACGGGCCGAAGAAAGAGACTTTGAGCGCGGCCCGTCGCGGGTCGCCCGTGAAGTACGCTTTCCCAATCGACTGCTGCCACATCTCCCGATCCGGATTATAGCCCCGGTTGATCACCTGAATACCGCCATCATCCATCGGGCTGTAATTCGCGGTGACCTTCTCTAAGCCCTGCTCAAACCGATGGTCGAGGCGCGCGATTTCATACCATGTTCCAAGGAAGCGTTGTGCATCAAAAGGCGAGACGACGGTAACGCCTGGAGGTGGGGTAGGGGAACTGCAGGCAACCACTAAAAACGCGGCTGTCACCGCGGCGATAACAGGCAGAATGCGCATAGGAGTTTCCTTACTGTTTTTTGTTAAGTGTAGATGACGGCAAGAAAAATGTGGTTTTTGTGCTGTGTGTTTCGCCGGGTGGCCACCCTGTGGATTTTGTAGGCCGGGTAAGCGTTAGCGCCACCCGGCAATGGTTACTACAGCGCGCTCAAAATACGGTATGCCGCCTCAACGCGTGCCGGGTTCGGATAGCTTTTATTTGCCAGCATCACAATACCGAGCTGCTTTTCAGGAATAAATGCCACGTAGCTGCCAAACCCGCCGGTAGAGCCTGTTTTATGGACCCAGGATGCGTTGACCGGGGGCGCCGGTGGATTCACTTCTCTCGCAGGCAGCGGTGCCAGTGCCACCTTATTGTCGCTACCTTCAACCACGGTTTTGGCATCGACCGGCCAGTTAAGCATTTCCCAGCCTAACCCCTGATACATGGCCCCTACGCGCCAGTAGCGAGACTGCGCCAGGGTAAGGCCTTTCCTGAGTGAATTATCCTGAAGGGAGTCCGGCTTCATGTTGACCATCACCCAGCTTGCCATATCCTGCACGTTGGTTTTTACGCCATAGGCTTCAGCGTCCAGCATTCCTGGCGAAACGTGTACCGCTTTACCGTCGCGGTATCCCCAGGCGTAATGCGCCTCTTCCGCTTTCGGAACGTTAATCCACGTATGGTCCAGCTTGAGCGGCTTAAAGACCCGCGTCGTTATGGCCTGCTCATAGCTCATGCCGGAAGGTTTGACCGCCAGCGCGCCAAAAAGACCGATGCTGGCATTGGCGTAAAGACGCGTGGTGCCCGGCTTCCACTGCGGCTGCCAGTTTTGATAAAAGCGCAACAGAGAGGCGTTATCCGTGACCTCATCCGGTACCTGTAACGGCAAACCTCCTGCGGTATAGGTTGCCAGATCCAGCATGCGGATCCCCTGCCACTGCTTGCCTGTCAGCTCAGGCCAGTATTTTGTCACCGGATCGCCCAGCGATATTTCACCGCGAGCAATGGCATCGCCACCGAGTACGCCGGTGAAGGTTTTACTTATAGAACCCAGTTCGAACAAGGTTTGTGGAGTGACGGGTTTGTTCGCCGCAACATCGGCTTTACCGAAGGTGAAGTAGTGCGGCTGACCCTCATAAATCACCGCCACCGCCATACCCGGAATGGCCTGCGCTTTCATCAGCGGCGTAACGGTCCGTTCCACCACCTCAGCCAGCTGTTTTTCTGACATCGGGGTAGCCAATACCGAGCAGGAGGTGCTGAGCAGCAGGGCGCAGCAAAGGGATTTAGTCATCATCATTTATCTTCCATAATAGCAGTTCAAGGGAGTGTCCGGGCCCGTCAGACCGCTGTAGTCTGTTGGATTTGACTATGGCTGACAAACGGTTAAATTTAGCATTAGCTGTTAATTTTTCTAACGGGCGAGACCATGACGCGCAGCTATCTCCCTCTTAATTCCCTGCGGGCGTTTGAAGCAGCCGCCAGGCATCTCAGTTTTACTCATGCCGCTATCGAGCTGAATGTCACCCATTCCGCGATTAGCCAGCACGTCAAGGCGCTGGAACAGCACCTTAATTGCCAGCTGTTTGTCCGCGTTTCGCGAGGGCTGATGTTGACCACCGAAGGTGAGAATTTGCTGCCTGTGCTGAATGACTCCTTCGATCGCATCGCCGGCATGCTGGATCGTTTTGCCAGCCAGCGCGCTCAGGAGAAGCTCAAAATAGGTGTGGTAGGGACTTTTGCCACGGGTGTTTTATTCTCGCTGCTCGCGGACTTTCGCCGCTGCTATCCGCATATTGATCTTCAGCTTTCCACACATAACAATCGCGTCGATCCGGCGGCTGAAGGGCTTGATTACACCATTCGCTACGGTGGCGGCGCGTGGCATGGAACCGATGCTGAATTCCTTTGCCCCGCGCCGCTGTCTGCGCTCTGTACACCCGACATTGCCTCAGTTCTCAAAAGCCCGGCAGATATCCTGAAGTTTACCCTGCTGCGCTCCTATCGGCGCGACGAGTGGGCTGCGTGGATGCAGGCAGCGGGCGAACACTCTCCCTCGCCGACGCACCGGGTGATGGTGTTTGATTCGTCCGTGACCATGCTGGAAGCCGCGCAGGCAGGCGTAGGGATTGCCATTGCGCCTGTCGACATGTTTACCCATTTACTCAGCAGCGAGCGCATCGTGCAGCCGTTTGCCACGCAGATTGACCTCGGCAGCTACTGGCTGACAAGACTACAGTCACGGACAGAAACGCCCGCAATGCGCGAATTTGCCCAGTGGCTGGTGGGGAAGATGCAGAAATAAAAGGCCCGCCGGATGGCGGGCCAGAAGAGTCAGATGGTGACCACGGCAATCAGCGTCACCACGGTCAGGATGGTCGCCAGACCGTAGAACACCCATTTCCCGCTCGGTACATGAATTTTCAGGTCATGCATCGCATGGTGAATACGGTGCAGGCCACACCACAGCGGCAGGACGATCATCAGGAAGATGAACGCGCGGCCGATAAAGCTGCTCGCGAACGCCAGTACGCGTTCGTAGCTCAGCGCATCGCCCGGGAACAGCCCCAGCGGCAGCATAATGCCGACCAGCAGGATGATGACGGGAGCGATGATGGCACTCCACATGCCGCCTGCGCCAAACAGGCCCCAGAAGACCGGCTCGTCAGAACGTTTTGGATTTGGATTGATCACAGGTGTCTCCTTACCAGAACAATGCGACAAACAGAATGACCACAGTGACCAGAATCGTCACTGCCCAGAGCCCTTTAATCACCGGCTCTGGCCCCATTTTCTCGTCTTTTACGATGATGTTCGCCGCTTTTGGCGCGAGCTCAAACCAGGTTTTGGTGTGAAGCAGCGCGGCCGCGAGCACGATCAGGTTCAGAACAACAACGATCGGGTTTTGCAGGAAACCGACAAAGCTGGCCCAGGCTTCCGGGCCATGTTTGAGGGCAAAAACGCCGTACATCAGTTCAAGGCTGAACCAGACCGCCGGTACCGCCGTGCCTTCACGCAGCATGTAGAAGCGATAAAACGGCAGGTTTTTCCACCAGGTGGACGGCACAGGCCGCACATAGGCTTTGCGTTTAGTCGTCATCATGCACTCCTTAGCGTGGTTTCAGGGTAGCGATAAGAAAGTCTTTCGAGCTTTCCACTTTACCCTGCTGAATTGCGGCGGCCGGGTCGACGTGCTTCGGACAAACTTCGGAGCAATAACCCACAAAGGTACAGCTCCAGACGCCGTTCTGGCTGTTAAGCTGCGCCATACGTTCTTTTTTACCGTGGTCGCGGCTGTCTTCGTTATAGCGGTGCGCCAGGGTAATGGCGGCCGGGCCGATGAACTCCTTGTTCAGGCCAAACTGTGGACAGGCGGCGTAGCACAGGCCGCAGTTGATGCAGCCGGAGAACTGATGGTATTTCGCCATCTGCGCCGGCGTCTGGGTATTCGGCCCCTGATCCGGCGTGCGCGGATTACCGATGATGTACGGCTTAATGGCTTCCAGGCTTTCGATAAAGTGGGTCATATCGACCACCAGATCGCGTTCAATCGGGAAGTTGCCCAGCGCTTCGACCTTAATGCCTTTGCTGTACTCGCGCAGAAAGGTCTTACAGGCCAGCTTCGGCACCTTGTTGACCATCATGCCGCAGGAGCCGCAGATGGCCATGCGGCAGGACCAGCGATAGCTCAGGTCTGGCGCCAGGTTGTCTTTGATATAGCCGAGCGCATCCAGCAGGGAGGTTTGCTCGTCATAAGGGACTTCATAGAAAGCGCTGTGCGGTGCGGCGTCCACTTCCGGATTGTAGCGCACCACTTCAACTTTCATTTTTTGCATCTCAGCCATTCGCCTTCTCCTTCTTCTCGGCGGCTTCTGCTTCTGCACCGTACACGCGTTTAGCCGGCGGCAGCGTGGTGATTTTCACGTCGCTGTAGTCCAGACGTGTGGTGCCATCTGCATCGCGCCAGGCGAGAGTGTGTTTCAGGAAATTGACGTCGTCACGTTCGGTACAGCCTTCGTCCAGACGCTGGTGGGCCCCACGAGACTCTTTACGCGCCAGCGCAGAGTGCGCCATACATTCCGCGACGTTCAGGCCGTGGCCCAGCTCGATGGTGTAGAGCAGGTCGGTGTTGAATACGCTTGAGGTATCGGTGATGCGCACGCGCTTGAAGCGCTCCTGCAGTTCCGCCAGCTTGTCGACGGTTTTTTGCATTAGCTCTGGCGTACGGTAAATACCGCAGCCTTCTTCCATCGACAGGCCCATCTCGTCGCGGATCTTAGACCAGTTCTCGTTACCCTCCTGGTTCACCAGATCTTTCAGGCGTTTTTCAACGTCTGCGACCTGCGCATCCAGCGCGGCACCGTTGGCTTCGCCTGCTGTAGCCGCCCGCTCCATCGCGCGCTCGCCCGCCATGCGGCCAAAGACGACCAGCTCTGCCAGCGAGTTAGACCCAAGACGGTTGGCGCCGTGCAGACCCACGGAGGAACACTCGCCGACGGCGAACAGGCCTTTAATACGGGTTTCGCACTGCTGGTCGGTTTCGATCCCGCCCATGGTGTAGTGCGCGGTTGGACGCACCGGAATCGGCTCTTTCACCGGGTCGACGCCGACGTAGGCTTTCGCCAGCTCGCAGATGAACGGCAGACGTTCCAGCAGTTTCTTCTCGCCAAGGTGACGCAGGTCGAGATAGACCACATCGCCGCGCGGCGTGGAGATGGTGTTGCCTTTGCGCCACTCGTGCCAGAAGGCCTGAGAGACTTTGTCGCGCGGGCCGAGTTCCATGTATTTGTTCTTCGGCTCGCCGAGCGGGGTTTCCGGGCCCATGCCGTAATCCTGCAGATAGCGATAGCCGTTTTTATTGACCAGAATACCGCCTTCACCGCGGCAGCCTTCCGTCATCAGAATGCCGGAGCCCGGCAGACCGGTTGGGTGATACTGCACGAACTCCATATCGCGCAGCGGTACGCCGTGGCCGAGCGCCATGCCCATGCCGTCACCGGTGACGATGCCGCCGTTGGTGTTGTAGCGATAAACGCGACCTGCACCGCCCGTCGCCATCACTACGGCGTTGGCGCGGATCTGGACGAGCGTGCCTTCCATCATGTTCATCGCCACCAGGCCACGCGCCTGCCCGTCATCAACCAGAATGTCGAGGACGAAATGTTCATCGAAGCGCTGAATTTGTGGGAACTGGAGGGAGGTCTGGAACAGGGTGTGCAGCATGTGGAAGCCGGTTTTATCGGCGGCGAACCAGGTGCGTTCAATCTTCATACCGCCAAAGCGGCGAACGTTGACGCTGCCGTCCGGACGGCGGCTCCACGGACATCCCCACTGTTCAAGCTGGGTCATTTCCGTGGGACAATGATGCACA
Source organism: Enterobacter cloacae complex sp. P16RS2 (assembly GCF_014982155.1). Classification (NCBI taxonomy): domain Bacteria; kingdom Pseudomonadati; phylum Pseudomonadota; class Gammaproteobacteria; order Enterobacterales; family Enterobacteriaceae; genus Enterobacter; species Enterobacter cloacae complex sp. P16RS2. The sequence continues at coordinate 21,454 of NZ_JADCKW010000026.1, forward strand.
AAGTAGTCAACGACATCCTGTTCGCAAAGCCAATCGCCCCCTGCAACCGTGTCGTGGAAATGGTATTCAAAGCTGTCATGATCCTGCGCAACGGCGGCGGACCCTCCTTCTGCTGCCACTGTGTGACTACGCATTGGATAGACTTTTGAAATCAATGCGATTTTAGCGTTGGGATTAGCTTGTGCTGCAGCAATCGCAGCACGTAATCCAGCCCCGCCAGCGCCTATTACGGCAAGATCGGCTTGAAAAGTTTGCACGACATTCCTCCAGATTTTTGTTATTTCGCAACGCGACAAACTAAAGGTAGTTCACCCGTCCAAAAGGACGATTGCGAAAGCGTTTCCACTGCTCCTTTATGGGTAAAACAGTATAACCGTGTAGATGTCAGGGAAATTTGACGTGTTCGATTTTTTTGCTGTTCTGTACGGCGATTTATCATGAAGATTGATGAAATACGTCACGAAAAAATTCACCTAAATGAAATGCGCTTTTTTACTGCGCAAAATTTGTCTCTGTCCCTGCTAACGAGTAGACTTCGTGCCCTTGTCTGAAATCGGAGAACAACTCATGAGCGAAACGGCCACCTGGCAGCCGAGCGCATCCATCCCTAATCTGTTAAAACGCGCTGCAATTATGGCGGAGATCCGCCGTTTCTTTGCCGACCGCGGAGTCCTGGAGGTGGAAACGCCGTGCATGAGTCAGGCAACGGTAACGGATATTCATCTGGTGCCGTTTGAAACCCGTTTTGTTGGCCCCGGCCACTCTCAGGGCATGAATTTGTATCTGATGACCAGCCCGGAATACCACATGAAACGCCTGCTGGCGGCGGGATGTGGTCCGGTGTATCAGCTGTGCCGCAGCTTCCGTAATGAAGAGATGGGGCGTCACCACAACCCGGAATTCACCATGCTGGAGTGGTACCGCCCGCATTATGATATGTACCGCCTGATGAATGAGGTGGACGATCTGCTGCAGCAGGTCCTGGAATGCTCGGAAGCCGAAACGCTCTCCTATCAGCAGGCTTTCCAGCGCCATCTGGAAATCGATCCGCTATCGGCGGACAAAACCCAGCTGCGCGAAGTGGCGGCAAAACTGGATCTCAGCAACGTGGCGGATACCGAAGAGGATCGCGACACGCTGCTGCAGCTGCTGTTCACCTTCGGCGTAGAACCACAGATTGGCAAGGATCGTCCGACCTTTGTCTATCACTTCCCGGCAAGCCAGGCGTCGCTGGCGCAGATCAGTACCGAAGATCATCGTGTCGCAGAGCGTTTTGAGGTCTATTACAAAGGCATCGAGCTGGCAAACGGCTTCCACGAACTGACGGATGCCCGCGAGCAGCAGCAGCGCTTCGAGCAGGATAACCGCAAGCGCGCCGCGCGCGGTCTGCCGCAGCAGCCTATTGATGTTAATTTGCTTGAAGCATTAAAAGCAGGTCTGCCGGATTGCTCCGGCGTGGCGCTGGGTGTTGACCGTCTGGTGATGCTGGCCCTGGGCGCAGAGCAGCTTGGCGATGTGATTGCGTTTACCGTAGATCGCGCCTGACGACAGTTAACCCTCTCCCGTGGGAGAGGGTTGCACCGCTTACCTTACAAACTTCCCGCCGGGCGCGTACGCGTCGCTGACGTCAACGTTCTTCCCGTTTTACGCCCGTCCAGGCTTTCCAGACGCATCTGGAACGGTGGGAACGGCATATCAATACCGTGCTCGCGGAAGCCCGCCAGAATCAGCTGGTGAATCTCATGGCGCAGCGGCATACGGTGTCCCATTTCGGCGGCATAAATACGCAGCTCGAAAATCTGGATCCCCTGCTGTAAATCCACAAGGAATACTTCCGGCGCCGGGTTGTCGATCACCAGCGAGCAGCGCTCAGCGGCGGTGTAGAGGATCTGGGTCACCTCTTCGCTGTTGGCGTCTGACGGCGCAGGTACCGTTAGCACCACGCGGGTAACAGAGTCTGACAGCGACCAGTTGATGAACTGCTCGGTGATAAACGCCTTGTTTGGCACGATGATCTCTTTCCGATCCCAGTCGCTGATCGTCGTCGCACGGGTATTGATCTTCGTGATGCTGCCGGTCAGATCGCGGATCGTTACGGTATCGCCAATACGGATCGGTTTTTCGAACAGAATGATCAGGCCAGAGATGAAGTTGGCGAAGATCTCCTGTAAACCAAAACCTAACCCTACACCAAGGGCCGCCACCAGCCACTGCAGCTTCGACCACTCAATACCGATCATCGAGAAGCCAACCAGCCCGCCAAACAGCATGATCAGATATTTGGTAATGGTCGTAATCGCATAGCCCGTCCCCGGCGTTAAATCCAGATGCTGCAGCAGCGCAAGCTCCAGCAGCGCCGGGAAGTTGCGCACCAGCTGAGTGGTGATGATCAGCACCAGAATGGCAATCAGCACCGCCCCTAAGGTAATCGGCTCCAGGCTTTCAACGCCCTGCACCGTAGACGTCACGTCCCAGAGAGAGATGTTCTCCAGGAAGCCAAATGCTGAGTGGATCTCTGACCACAGGAAGATGACCGAGAGGAGGGCAATTAGCATCAGTATGGAACGAACCAGGCGCAGGGACTGGGTACTGATGGCATCCAGATCCAGTTCGACCTCGTCCGCTTCCGTTGTGCCTTCCGTACTGTTGACGTGGTTTGGCTCTTCTTCTCCCCGCGCACGCTGGGCGAGAATCTCTGCCCGGCGATGCTTGGCACGGTCAAACGCCAGACGCCGCCGCTGGATCAACATCCAGCGGCGGATCACGTGGTACACCACCAGAAGCAGGAACCAGATTGCCACCGAGGTTTCCAGCCGCGCCAGCAGCGCCTTCGAGGTCGCCAGATAACCTACTGCGGCTGCCAGCATCGCAACCAACGGTGCGCTAAGCAGCAGGTTCCAGAGCAGCCGGTTGAACATGTTGTCGCCGCTGCCGGATTTATCCAGATAGAGCGGAATGCCCGCGCGTTTCAGGCTGAGCGTAACGATGGCCAGCGCCCCACAAATCAGCATAAAGCAGAGGCGCCCCAGCGAGCCTGAGAACTCCCGGTCGTTGAGATTATCAAACATGATCAGCGCCATAATCAGCGGCACAATCAGCCCGATGCTCATCAGGTAGTAACGCATGGCGCGCGCAACGCGATTACGCGGCCAGCCAAAGTGGGTGATGAACAGGCCATTGGGGCGCGCGAAGGTGGCACAAATCATGACCACCCACAGCAGCGGCACCGTGGCGGTGACGCCATCGCCAATTGCGACCGCGAGCGGATAGGGCCAGGCTTCCCGCAGGCCATACCCCAGCGTCATCCACAGCACCGGCAGCGGGGAGGCGACAAGAATCGACCAGAATACGGTGCGCAACGTCAGCCAGAAGTGATCCTGGGTGACTTTCCCGACCCGGGAGCTGGAACGCTCCAGGAAGCGGGTGAAATGTCTGCGCGAGTAAATGCTGAAGCCCACCAGAATCAACGCCCCGAGCAGCGGGAAAATGGTCTCTTTGCTGGTAAACATCATCACGCTGGCCTGTCCCAGCTGGCTGACGGTGTCCAGCGAAATCAGGCGGCGCAGATCCTGAACAATCTCAATTGGCCACGAGAAGGTCATCGGACGCACGTCGGACGTCCAGAAGAGATAACGGTGCGTAGCCTCGTTCACCTCTTTCAGCGCATCTTCCAGCTGGCTGTTGGAGACTTTTAGCTTGGTCAGCTCCAGAATCAGCGTATCCCCGCCCTGGAGCAGAGAGTTCAGCAGTTCACGCTGGGTACGCAGCTGGGCTTCCAGAATACGGTTTTGCTCGCTGGTCAGGGGCTGGCCGTCAGCCTGACGGATCTGGCGGATTTGCGGCTGTTTATTGAGAAGATCTTCAAAGTGCAGGCGCTGAACGCGCAGCTGGGCCATCTCGGTATCCAGCTGCTGCGGCTTCGGCATTTCCGGCAGGCGCGCGACCTGGGCACGTAACGCTTCGCCCAGGAGGTTTGATGACCCGAGCCACTGGGACTGCTCGCGCAGGGTGTTGAGCGCCTGGCGAACCTGTAGGGTTTGATTGGTCGCCTGACGCTGCTGCGAGGCAACCAGATCCATGCGCTGCGCCTGCTGATTCAGCGCGGCAGAAAGCTCGCGGTTGACCCTGAATTGTTCGTTGATGCCGGCAGGCAGGTTTTCGCTGTTTTCCGCCAGTAGTTCGGTGCTTTCCAGCGCGCGCTCCGCTTCACGCTGGCGCTGGCTGTTAAGCTGATTTCGCAGGGCCTGGAGATACGCATCCAGCTGCTCGCTCTGCTTCTGAGCGAGTTCAGAGCGCATCCGCGACAGTTCCTGGCGGTTATTGGCGGAAAGCTGCGCCAGCTCCAGCTCATCGACAAGGGCCTTCAGGCGAGCCGATTCTGCCTGCAGGCCCAGATTTTGGGCCTGAGCCTGTGGCGTATTGCCGCTTTGCGTACCCACGCGACGCTCAACTTCATTAAGCTGGCGGCGGGCGTCGGTTTGCTGTTGCGGAAGCTGGCTGAGGGAGTCGGCGATTTCACGCGCTCGCTCCTGCTCCTGCTGGGCAAGACGGCTCTTTTCCAGAAGCTGGCTGCTGACCTGCAGGATCTCCTGGTTCAGAGCGTCCGAGGTCATGCCTGCGGGCACGTCGCGCGGTTCGTCACGCAGATTATTGAGCTGCGCGCGCAGCGTCTGCGAGAGTTTGGGGAAATTGTCGATAACCTGCTGATACTGCTGAGCGCGCTCAAGAGAGCCTTTCCGTTCCTCAAGCGCGTTCAGGGCAGCCTGGAGCGACTCGACGGTCTCTGGCTGAGCGGGTTTGGCCGCTTTTGCCTGCTCCAGTTCCTGGGTTATCTGTTTGGCGTCGGGGGCTGTCGCTGCGTACGCCCCCATGCTGAGGCACCAGGCCATCAGTAGAACGATAATCGGGCGCACGTCAGCGATCCTTCTGTTGTTAGCCTTCGTCTTTTTTGTCGTCAACCAGCGGGCTGGCGTCGTGCTCGGCGTTGATCTCTTCCTGCGGCAGCGGAGCAGGTTCTGCATCCGGCGTCACGAAGGTTTCGGTAGAGACCGCCAGCGGCTGGCCCAGCTTGGTGACCGACAGGCTTTCGAGCTGTTCAGCCAGCTTCACTTTGCCCGGCGCAAACAGGTTGATTACGGTAGAGCCCAGCTTGAAGCGACCCATCTCCTGACCTTTCAGCAGGGCCACCGAGCCTTCCGCTTCACCGGCAGGCCAGGTCCAGCGTTTGATCACGCCTTCGCGCGGTGGGGTGATGGTGCCGGCCCAGACGGTTTCGATGCTGCCTACGATGGTCGCACCGACCAGAATCTGCGCCATAGGGCCAAATTCAGTATCGAACAGACAGATGACGCGCTCGTTACGGGCAAACAGGTTCGGCACGTTCTGCGCGGTCAGGTGGTTTACGGAGAACAGGTCGCCCGGGACGTAAATCATTTCACGCAGGATACCGTTACACGGCATATGCACGCGATGGTAGTCGCGCGGTGACAGATAGGTGGTGGCAAACGTACCGTTACGGAACAGATCCGCCATCAGGTAGTTACCCGCCAGCAGCGCTTCCAGACTGTAGTTATGGCCCTTCGCCTGCAGGATTTTGTCGTCTTCGATGTTACCCAACTGGCTGATCACGCCGTCTGCCGGCATCACCAGGACGTTAGGATCGGTGTTCAGCGGGCGCACTTCGTCACGCAGCGGGCGTACGAAGAACTCGTTGAAGGTGCGGTAGCTGGCGGTATCCGGCTTTTGCGCCTCTTTCATATCGACCTTGTAATATTTTACGAAAAGGTCGATGACCAGTTTGGTCAGCCAGCCCGCGCGTTTGCTTGCGCCCCAGCCCGCCAGGCGAGTGAGCCACAGTTTTGGCAGAATGTATTGAAGCGAAAGTTTAAATGCGTTTAACAAGGTAGCCTCCAGGCCATTGTTTTGTCGTTCCTGATCCGGCGTCAAGCCGCCGGAACCTGAAAAAAGGGGACGATTTTAGCGATGCTTAGCTTAGTTGTCAGTTATCAGAATCAGAAAAGTTTTTACGCGTTTTTACGTCTTCCATGCTCTCAAGAATGCGGTGGTAATTCTCGAAGCGGGTTTCCGCGATCTCGCCTTTCTCAACCGCTTCACGGATAGCGCAGCCAGGGTCGTTATCGTGCTTACAGTCGCGGTATTTACAAGCGCCTAAATAATCATGGAATTCGACAAATCCGTTAAAGATTTGTTCCGGCTCAAGGTGCCACAAACCGAACTCACGCACGCCCGGAGAGTCGATCACGTCGCCGCCGTGCGGGAAATGATACAGACGTGAGGCGGTGGTGGTGTGCTGGCCCAGGCCAGAGACGTTGGACACATCGTTGGTCAGGATCTCTTGCTGGAGGCCAAGCAGGTTGTTCAGCAGGCTCGATTTACCTACGCCGGACTGGCCAGCAAAGATGCTGATGCGGTCGGTCAGCGCCTCTTCCAGCGGTTTAAGGCCATCTTTGGTGTGGCTGGAGACCATCAGCACGCGGTAACCAATCTTGCGGTAGATGTCCATCTGCTCATTCACGAAGGCCATGCCGTCGTCATCCAGCAGATCGATTTTGTTCAATACGATAATCGGTTCAACCTGCAGCGTTTCACAGGCGACGAGGTATCGGTCGATAATGTTGAGCGAAAGTTCGGGCAAAATCGCCGATACGATAACAATCTGGTTAATATTGGCAGCAATGGGTTTGACCCCGTCGTAGAAATCAGGACGGGTTAACACGGACGTGCGCTCATGAACCGCTTCAACGATACCTTTTACCGTAACGCCTTCCGCCGCCTCTTTACCCGGTCGCCAGACCACGCGATCGCCGGTAACCAGTGAACGGATGGTACGACGGATATTGCAACGGTGAATATCCCCGTCGGCGGATTCGACATCGGCATGCATACCGAAACGGCTGATGACTACGCCTTCTGTCGCTTCACCAAACAGGTTGTCGTCATAATCCGGCTTCTCCGAAGTGGTTTTAAGACGGCGCTGGTGGTTGGCGTTTACGCGGCGCTGCTGCCCTTTGGAGAGTTTATTTTTACTCAATCGCGCTGGCTCCTGGTCGCCCGTAAGGGGCAAAACCTCTATGATACACTCTAATTAATACTAGTTAACCTGCTACTGCCGGTTATGCGAGAAGGGTGGAAAATAACATGAGCGCGGATGAAAACAACCTGATTTGGATCGATCTCGAAATGACCGGGCTGGATCCCGAGCGCGATCGCATCATTGAAATTGCAACGCTGGTGACGGACGCCAACCTGAATATTCTGGCTGAAGGGCCAACGATTGCGGTGCATCAGTCCGACGACCAGCTGGCTTTGATGGATGAATGGAACGTGCGCACCCACACCGGCAGTGGCCTGGTGGAGCGCGTGAAGGCGAGCACGTTCGGCGATCGCGAGGCGGAGCTGGCGACGCTTGAGTTCCTGAAACAGTGGGTTCCGGCAGGCAAATCGCCTATCTGTGGGAATAGCATCGGCCAGGATCGCCGTTTCCTGTTTAAGTACATGCCGGAGCTGGAGTCATATTTCCACTACCGCTATCTGGATGTCAGCACCCTGAAAGAACTGGCGCGTCGCTGGAAGCCTGAAATCCTCGACGGCTTTAAAAAGCAGGGGACTCACCAGGCGATGGACGATATCCGTGAGTCCGTGGCGGAGCTTTCCTACTACCGCGAAAACTTTATTAAGCTGTGATTTTGCGATCCGGCGCCTTGCGTGGCCGGGTTTTTGTCGTTAAATTGTTCAGCTTGCCGATTAATTAAGCATTTGAACTTAATTTCGAAAAAATCGCTTTAAGGGGGGTTGCAGCTAAAAGGATTTCTCGTATAATGCGCCTCCCGTAACGACAGAGAATTACACGTTACGACAGCAACAAAAGCAGTGCAGATTTGCGGGAATAGCTCAGTTGG
>NZ_JADCKW010000026.1:29581-91409 GCF_014982155.1 Enterobacter cloacae complex sp. P16RS2
GTCTCGTTTCCCGCTCCAAATTCTTCTTAATCTCTAAAATATCCACAGCGAAAAGAGTCGTTGGGGACGTTTTCTATTGTCTCTGAAATACTATTGTGAACAGAGTTATCCACAGAAACTACGCTTAACCGTAACAGGGTTAAAGCTTAGCAGGGTGAATAATATTTTTGTAACTTGCTGTATTTAGTAAATAAATTTTCATTTCAAAATGTTATTGAGATCACTTGACCTCTTCTCCAGCCCAGATGGCGCTTGAGTTTGTAATTTTATTCACAGGCTGTGAATAGTTCAGGCATCCCGCGGAAGCCCTTTTTCAATCACCCGCACCAGACGCTGTTTCTTCGGTAGCTGCACCTCGATCGCGCAGGTATTACGCTTCTCTATTTGCTGCGCAATCGCCCATTCTATGTGCTCATCAAGAAGTGGGTGCTCACCTCTACGGCTTTCAAGCGCCCGAATATTGGCTTCATCCCACGGGGCATTACCCAGCGCGACGGCAACATTACGCAGCCAGCGCAGATGACCGATACGGCGAATGGCCGAACCTTCCGTCACTTTCAGGAACCAGGCTTCGGTCCAGGCGAATAACTCAATAAGCTGCGGCGCATGCAGCGCCTTACGCGGGCTGAAATCCTCTTCGTCCGTGAGCTGCGAATAGCGGTTCCACGGGCAGATCAGCTGGCAGTCGTCGCAGCCGTAGATGCGGTTGCCAATAAGCGGTCGAAATTCCTCTGGAATGGCTCCTTCCAGTTCGATAGTGAGGTAGGAGATGCAGCGGCGCGCATCAACGGTGTAAGGCTCGACGATGGCACCCGTCGGACAGATGGTCATGCAGGCCACGCAGCGTCCGCAGCCTTCCTCTACCGGGCCGTCTACCGGCAGCGGTAAATCAATCAGCAGTTCACCCAGGAAGAAGAACGAACCGGCGTCGCGGCTGAGGATAAGTGAGTGCTTACCTGTCCAGCCAAGCCCGGCTTTTTCGGCGATCGGGCGCTCAAGAATAGGCGCAGAATCGACAAAGGGTCTAAAATTCAGCGAAACACAGTGCTGCTGAATAGTTTCCCCGAGTTTTTTTAAACGGTTACGCAAGAGCTTATGGTAATCACGTCCCAGGGCGTACCGGCTGACGTAACCCAGAGAGGGATCTTTTAGCGTGCGCGCAAAGGCCGCGTTGGCAGGCAGATAGTTCATGCGCACGCTGATGACGCGTAATGTGCCCGGCAAAAGCTCGTGAGGGCGGGCGCGCATCATGCCATGACGCGCCATCCACTCCATTTCGCCGTGGTATTGTTTGTCCAGCCATGCCTGCAGTTTTGGCTCGCTGGCGGAGAGGTCGGTATCGGTAATGCCCACCTTCTGGAAGCCAAGCTCAGCACCCCACTGTTTTATTTTTTGCGCTAATTCATTGAGATCGAGGGGCTGTGACATGACGGACCATACGGTGAAGAAAAACCCCGCAAGTATACCACATTCCATCTGGCATGCGGATGACCTCCGGCGCGCCGAAAAAGAGGCCGCAGACAGCCTCGGGATTACCCTTTATGAACTGATGCTGCGTGCGGGTGAGGCGGCGTTTAACGTTGCCCGCAGCGCGTACCCGCAGGCCGACCACTGGCTGATTCTGTGCGGTCACGGCAATAACGGCGGCGACGGCTACGTTGTCGCCCGTTTGGCGGTTGTGGCAGGTATCCGCGTGACGTTGCTGGCCCTGGAGAGTGATAAACCGCTGCCGGAAGAGGCCAGCGCGGCGCGGGAGGCGTGGCTTAACGCAGGCGGTGTGATTCATGCGCCTGATATCGTCTGGCCGGAAGAGGTGGATCTGATTGTTGACGGTCTGCTGGGTACCGGGCTACGCAGTGCGCCTCGCGAGAACATTGCCGCGCTTATTGAACACGCTAACAGACATTCCGCGCCGGTCGTCGCCCTGGATATTCCCTCAGGCCTGATTGCACAAACCGGCGCGACGCCGGGAGCGGTCATTGAGGCTGCACTTACGGTGACCTTCATCGCCCTCAAGCCGGGGCTACTGACCGGTAAAGCGCGGGATGTGGTCGGCATGTTGCACCACCATGCGCTGGGGCTGGAGAGCTGGCTGGCCGGGCAGGAAACGCACCTCGCGCGTTTTGATGCATCCCAGCTTGCGGCGTGGCTCCCGCCGCGCCGGCCAACGTCCCATAAGGGCGATCACGGCAGGCTGGTGATTATTGGCGGCGATCATGGTACGGCAGGTGCGATTCGCATGACCGGCGAGGCGGCTCTGCGCAGCGGTGCCGGATTAGTGCGAGTACTCACTCGCATTGAGAATATAGCGCCGATCGTTACAGCCCGACCGGAGCTGATGGTCCATGAGCTTACGCCTCAGTCGCTTGAAGAAAGCCTGGAATGGGCGGACGTGGTAGTGATTGGCCCCGGGCTTGGGCAGCAGGCATGGGGCAAACAGGCCCTGCAAAAGGTCGAGAATTTTCGTAAACCGATGCTGTGGGATGCCGACGCGCTTAACCTTCTGGCAATAAACCCCGATAAGCGTCACAATCGCATTCTGACGCCACACCCCGGCGAAGCCGCGCGACTGCTTAACTGCAGCGTGGCAGAAATTGAAAGCGATCGCTTACTTTCTGCTCAGCGTCTGGTAAAACGTTACGGAGGTGTTGCTGTTTTGAAAGGGGCAGGAACCGTTGTCGCCAGTGACGAGACGCAGGGCATTATTGATGCCGGAAATGCGGGCATGGCAAGCGGCGGCATGGGCGATGTGCTTTCCGGCATCATTGGCGCATTGCTTGGACAGAAACTTCCCCTTTATGATGCAGCCTGCGCGGGCTGCGTGGCACACGGTGTCGCGGCGGATAAACTGGCCGCGCGTTACGGTACACGCGGCATGCTGGCCACCGATCTTTTTTGCACGCTGCGGCGTGTTGTTAACCCGGATGTGATTGACGTAGAAAATGACTAATCGAGCGATTCCTTTACCTGATGAACAAGCCACTTTAGAACTCGGCAAGCGTGTGGCGCAGGCCTGTCAGGGGGCAACCGTCATTTATCTGTATGGTGATTTAGGTGCGGGTAAAACCACCTTCAGCCGGGGTTTTTTGCAGGCGTTAGGGCATAACGGGAATGTGAAAAGCCCAACCTACACGCTGGTAGAGCCGTACACCCTTGAAAATCTCATGGTGTATCACTTCGATTTATACCGCCTTGCGGATCCTGAGGAGCTGGAATTTATGGGGATCCGTGATTATTTTGCCAACGACGCCATTTGCCTGGTGGAGTGGCCGCAACAAGGTGCGGGTGTGCTGCCTGACCCGGATGTCGAAATTCACTTAGATTACCAGGCACAAGGGCGTGAGGCTCGCATCAGTGCTGTTTCCTCATCAGGCAGTTCCTTACTGGCGCGACTGGCCGGTTAAGCGTAGGGATGACGGGATGATAAATCGCGTTAAAGGTTGGTTGTTGGCTGCCACCGTGCTGCTGTGCGCGCAGGCCGGGGCGGCAAACCTTTCAGATATTCAGGTATCAAACGGCGAAAGCCAGGCCCGGATCACGTTCAGCTTTATGGGCGATCCTGAATATGCGTTCTCACAGCCAGACAGCCACAGCGTGGCGCTGGATATCAAACAAACTGGCGTGATCCAGGGGCTACCGCTGCGGTTCAGCGGTAACAATCTGGTGAAAAGTATCCGTTCGGGAACGCCGCAGGATAGCCAGTCGTTACGCCTGGTGGTCGATCTGACCGAAAAGGGCAAAACGAAGGCGGTGAAGCAGCAAAACGGGGCGAACTATACGGTGGTGTTTACCATCAATGCCGACGCGCCGCCACCGCCTCCACCGCCGCCGGTCGTAGCGAAGCGCGTGGAAGAACCGGCGTATACGCCGCGTCCTTCTGAACCTGCGCGTAATCCGTTTAAATCGCAGAACGACCGCATTACCGCGGCAACCAGCAGCGATACGGTGACGCGCCCTGCGGCCAGCGCGCGACGCGCGACGGTCAGCGGTGACAAAGTGATTATCGCCATTGATGCGGGTCACGGCGGGGAAGACCCCGGGGCGATTGGCCCTGGCGGCACGCGAGAGAAAAACGTCACTATCGCAATCGCGCGTAAACTGCGTTCGCTGCTCAATGACGACCCTATGTTTAAAGGCGTGTTGACCCGCGACGGGGACTACTTTATCTCCGTAATGGGACGCTCGGACGTGGCGCGTAAGCAAAACGCGAACTTCCTGGTCTCCATTCATGCGGACGCCGCACCGAATCGTAGCGCGACCGGCGCCTCGGTTTGGGTGCTGTCGAACCGTCGCGCTAACAGCGAAATGGCCAACTGGCTGGAAGAGCATGAGAAGCAGTCTGAACTGTTAGGCGGCGCGGGCGACGTGCTGGCGAACAGCCAGTCCGATCCGTACCTCAGCCAGGCGGTGCTGGATTTACAGTTCGGTCATTCTCAGCGCGTCGGGTATGATGTCGCCACTAATGTATTGAACCAGCTGCAAAGCGTTGGCGTGCTGCATAAACGCCGTCCAGAACATGCCAGCCTCGGCGTTCTGCGCTCGCCAGATATCCCGTCCATCCTTGTGGAGACGGGCTTTATCAGTAACAACGGTGAAGAGCGTCTGTTGGGAAGCGACAGTTACCAGCAGCAAATTGCCGAAGCGATTTATAACGGTTTACGCAAATATTTTGAGGCGCATCCTCTGCAGTCTGCGCCACAGAGCGGCTCTGCCCAGACGGCCAGCGCAGCGCTGCCGGGTGAGATGACCGCGACCAACTAAGGAGAATTCATGCCGATTCAGGTTCTACCGCCGCAGCTCGCGAACCAAATCGCCGCCGGTGAGGTGGTGGAACGCCCTGCGTCGGTGGTGAAGGAACTGGTGGAAAACAGCCTTGATGCGGGCGCAACCCGCATCGATATTGACATCGAACGCGGTGGCGCGAAGCTTATCCGCATTCGTGACAACGGCTGTGGTATTAAAAAAGAGGAGCTGGCGCTGGCGCTGGCTCGTCACGCCACCAGTAAAATCGCCTCTCTGGACGATCTGGAAGCGATTATTAGCCTCGGTTTTCGCGGCGAAGCGCTGGCCAGTATCAGCTCCGTTTCGCGCTTAACGCTGACCTCCCGTACCGCTGAACAACAGGAAGCCTGGCAGGCTTACGCCGAAGGGCGCGATATGGATGTGACGGTCAAACCCGCAGCGCACCCTGTCGGTACGACGCTGGAAGTCCTGGATCTATTCTACAACACCCCCGCCCGACGCAAGTTTATGCGTACCGAGAAGACCGAGTTCGGCCATATCGACGAGATCATTCGCCGTATTGCGCTCGCCCGCTTCGATGTCGCCATCAACCTCAGCCATAACGGTAAGGTGATGCGCCAGTACCGCGCGGTGGCGGAAGGTGGACAGAAAGAGCGTCGCCTGGGCGCTATCTGCGGGACGCCGTTTCTGGAACAGGCTCTGGCCATTGAGTGGCAGCACGGCGATCTGGCTTTGCGCGGCTGGGTTGCCGATCCAAACGCGAGCAGTGCTGCGTTCTCTGAAATTCAGTATTGCTACGTGAACGGGCGCATGATGCGCGATCGTCTCATCAATCACGCTATTCGCCAGGCCTGCGAAGACAAACTCGGGGCCGATCAGCAGCCTGCTTTCGTCCTTTATCTGGAAATCGATCCCCATCAGGTGGATGTGAACGTTCATCCTGCCAAACATGAGGTGCGGTTCCACCAGTCGCGTCTGGTTCATGACTTCATTTATCAGGGAGTGGCCACCGTGTTGCAGCAGCAGGCAGAGCCAACGCTGCCGCTTGAAAACGACACTCCTGCGCCGCGTCCGCTGCCTGAAAACCGTGTAGCGGCAGGGCGCAACCATTTTGCGGAGCCTGCCGTCGCGCGTGAACCGGAAGCTCCGCGTTTCTCCCAGGCCGGGAGCGCACCGCGTCCAACGGGTGCGAACTACCCGAATGCCCAGCCTGGCTATCAGAAGCAGCAGGGCGCGTTGTACCGCAAGCTGCTGGAAACGCCAGCCGCGGAGCGTAAAGAGCACATTCCGGCCGCTCAGCCTTCTCTGGACGGGCATAGCCAAAGTTTTGGCCGGGTGCTGACGATTATCGCGCCGGATATGGCACTGCTTGAACGTGACGGCAAATTGATGCTTCTGGCACTGCCGGTCGCCGAACGCTGGCTCAAGCAGGTGCAGCTCACGCCAGGCGAAAATGCAGCCTGCGCGCAGCCGTTGTTAATTCCGGTTCGCCTGAAGATATCCCCTGAAGAAACAAGGGTATTACAGCGCGCCGAGCCGCAGCTGGCGCAAATGGGTATTGAAACTGTGCTCGAACCACAACATGTGACAATTCGTGCAGTGCCTTTACCCTTACGCCAACAAAATTTACAAAACTTGATTCCTGAACTGATAGGCTACCTGGCGCAGCAAACATCGTTTGATGCCGCCAACACCGCGCAGTGGATCGCCCGCCATCTGGCAAGCGAACACGCGCCGTGGAGTATGGCGCAGGCCATTAGCGTGCTGGCGGAGGTGGAACGCCTCTGTCCGCATCTGGTGAAAACGCCGCCGGGTGGGTTATTACAACCTGTTGATTTACAAACGGCGATGAACGCCCTGAAACATGATTGACGCAAGTAAGGCGAGCCTGCCTAAGGCAATTTTTTTAATGGGCCCAACGGCCTCCGGCAAAACGGCGCTAGCCATTGAGTTGCGTAAAGTTTTGCCTGTAGAGTTGATTAGCGTCGACTCCGCCCTCATCTACCGAGGGATGGACATCGGCACGGCGAAGCCTGACGCAGAAGAGCTGCGTGCGGCACCGCACCGTTTGCTGGATATTCTCGACCCGGCTCAGGCGTACTCCGCAGCGGATTTCCGTCGGGATGCCTTAGCCGAGATGGCCGAGATAACGGCGGCGGGACGTATACCGCTGTTGGTTGGCGGAACCATGCTCTATTTCAAGGCGTTGCTGGAGGGGTTGTCACCTCTGCCATCCGCGGATCCGGAAATAAGAGCGAAAATTGAGCAGCAGGCGGCAGAGCAGGGTTGGGACGTTTTGCATCAGCAACTGGCGGAGATTGACCCGGTTGCAGCAGCACGGATCCATCCAAATGATCCGCAAAGGCTTTCCCGGGCACTGGAAGTTTTTTTCATTTCGGGTAAAACTTTAACGGAACTGACGCAAACGTCAGGAGACGCTCTGCCGTATCAGGTGCATCAGTTCGCCATCGCCCCGGCGAGCCGTGAACTGCTCCATCAGCGAATTGAGCAGCGTTTTCATCAGATGTTAGCTTCAGATTTTGAAGCAGAAGTGCGGGCGCTATTTGCCCGTGGAGATTTGCATACGGACATGCCTTCCATTCGTTGTGTGGGATACCGCCAGATGTGGTCGTATCTTGAAGGTGAGATTTCATACGATGAAATGGTTTATAGAGGTGTTTGCGCCACGAGACAGTTAGCGAAGCGCCAGATCACCTGGTTGCGCGGTTGGGAGGGTGTTCACTGGTTAGACAGTGAAAAACCGCAACAGGCGTTAAACGAAGTGATTGAGGTTGTTGGTGATATCGCTCACTGAATGTGTACAATTGAGACGTATCGTGCGCAATTTTTCAGAATCGCAAGGTTCTAAGTACAAAACAAGCATATAAGGAAAAGATAGAATGGCTAAGGGGCAATCTTTACAAGATCCGTTCCTGAACGCATTGCGTCGGGAACGTGTTCCAGTTTCTATTTATTTGGTGAATGGTATTAAGCTGCAAGGTCAGATTGAGTCTTTCGATCAGTTTGTGATTCTGTTGAAAAACACGGTCAGTCAGATGGTCTACAAGCACGCTATTTCTACTGTTGTTCCGTCCCGTCCGGTATCTCATCACAGCAATAACGCTGGCGGCGGCACTGGTAGTAACTACCATCATGGCAGCAACGCGCAGGGTTCTTCAACGCCGGCGCAGGACAGCGACGAAACCGAATAAGGTTTCGCACTGTTATCCACACGGGGAGCCAGGGATCCTGCGTTCCCCGCTGATCTTTTTAGAGAGGTTTACGCTTGTTTGACCGTTATGATGCCGGTGAGCAGGCGGTGCTGGTACACATCTATTTTTCGCAAGACAAAGATATGGAAGACCTCCAGGAGTTTGAATCTCTGGTCTCTTCCGCCGGTGTCGAAGCAATGCAGGTGATTACCGGTAGCCGTAAAGCGCCGCACCCAAAGTATTTTGTTGGTGAAGGTAAAGCAGTCGAAATTGCGGATGCCGTAAAAGCAACCGGCGCGTCAGTCGTGTTGTTTGATCATGCGCTGTCTCCAGCCCAGGAGCGCAACCTGGAAGCCCTTTGCGAATGCCGTGTTATCGATCGCACGGGTTTGATTTTAGATATTTTTGCTCAGCGTGCACGTACCCACGAAGGGAAACTGCAGGTTGAGCTGGCGCAGCTGCGCCATCTGGCAACGCGTCTGGTGCGTGGCTGGACACACCTTGAAAGACAAAAAGGCGGGATTGGTTTGCGCGGCCCGGGTGAAACCCAGCTCGAAACCGACCGTCGTTTGCTGCGTGGCCGAATTACCCAGATCCTCTCACGTCTGGAACGTGTAGAGAAACAGCGTGAGCAGGGGCGTCGGGCGCGAACGAAAGCTGACATCCCGACGGTGTCGCTGGTGGGCTATACCAACGCCGGTAAATCCACCCTGTTTAACCAGATAACCGAGGCCCAGGTGTATGCCGCAGACCAGCTGTTTGCGACCCTGGACCCTACGCTGCGCCGTATTGACGTTGCAGACGTCGGTGAAACGGTGCTGGCGGATACCGTAGGGTTTATTCGCCACCTGCCGCATGACCTGGTGGCGGCGTTTAAAGCCACCCTGCAGGAGACGCGACAGGCGACTCTGCTGCTGCACGTGATTGATGCGGCAGACGTGCGCGTGCAGGAGAACATCGACGCGGTGAACGTGGTTCTCGAAGAGATCGACGCCCACGAGATCCCAACGCTGTTAGTCATGAATAAGATCGATATGCTGGACGATTTCGAACCGCGTATCGACCGAGATGAAGAAAACAAACCGATTCGGGTCTGGCTTTCTGCCCAGACCGGTATTGGTGTGCCACTGCTTTTCCAGGCTTTGACAGAACGTCTTTCCGGTGAGGTAGCTCAGCACACGCTGCGACTGCCGCCACAGGAAGGCAGGCTGCGCAGCCGGTTTTATCAGCTTCAGGCGATAGAAAAAGAGTGGATGGAGGATGACGGCAGCGTGGGGATGCAGGTGCGTATGCCGATCGTTGACTGGCGTCGCCTCTGTAAACAAGAACCTGCGCTGGTCGACTATATCGTCTGATCAGAAAGGGGATGCCTGAATAATTCGCCCTTGCATAACAAATATGGAGCATATACATGGCGTGGAATCAGCCCGGTAATAACGGACAAGACCGCGACCCGTGGGGAAGCAGCAAACCTGGCGGCAACTCTGAGGGAAATGGCAACAAAGGTGGTCGCGAGCAGGGGCCGCCGGATCTGGATGATATCTTCCGCAAACTGAGCAAGAAGCTTGGTGGCCTTGGCGGAGGAAAAGGTTCTGGCTCGGGTGGCAATTCCACTCAGAGTTCGCGCCCGCCAATGGGTGGCCGCGTAGTGGGCATCGTGGCCGCTGCGGTAGTCATCATCTGGGCAGCCAGCGGGTTCTACACCATTAAAGAAGCAGAACGCGGCGTGGTTACCCGTTTCGGTAAGTTCAGCCATCTGGTTGAGCCGGGTCTGAACTGGAAGCCGACCTTCATTGATGACGTGACCGCGGTAAACGTGGAATCCGTCCGTGAACTGGCCGCCTCTGGCGTGATGCTGACTTCTGACGAAAACGTGGTGCGCGTTGAGATGAACGTGCAGTACCGCGTGACCGATCCTGAGCGTTATCTGTTTAGCGTGACCAGCGCCGATGACAGCCTGCGTCAGGCGACCGACAGCGCCCTGCGCGGTGTGATCGGTAAATACACCATGGACCGTATTCTGACCGAAGGTCGTACCGTTATTCGTAGCGATACCCAGCGCGAGCTGGAAGAGACCATTCGTCCGTACAACATGGGTATTACCCTGCTGGACGTCAACTTCCAGGCTGCGCGTCCGCCGGAAGAGGTGAAAGCCGCATTTGACGATGCGATTGCTGCCCGTGAAAACGAACAGCAGTACATCCGTGAAGCAGAAGCGTACACCAACGAAGTTCAGCCACGCGCTAACGGTCAGGCGCAGCGTATTCTGGAAGAAGCGCGCGCGTATAAAACGCAGACCATCCTGGAAGCTCAGGGTGAAGTAGCCCGCTTCGCGAAGATCCTGCCGGAATATAAAGCGGCACCGGAAATTACCCGTGAGCGTCTCTATATCGAGACCATGGAAAAAGTGCTGAGCCACACCCGCAAAGTGTTGGTTAACGACAGTAAAGGCGGAAACCTGATGGTTCTGCCGCTGGATCAGATGCTGAAAGGCGGTTCTGCGCCAGCAGCGAAAGGCGACACCAGCGGCGCGAACAACCTGCTGCGTCTGCCGCCAGCCTCAACAGGCAGCGCCAGCACGAACACAACGCCTTCTTCGAACGATGGTGACATTATGGACCAACGCCGTGCTAACGCGCAGCGTAACGACTACCAGCGTCAGGGGGAATAAGGATGCGTAAGTCAGTTATTGCGATCATCGTCATCGTACTGGTCGCGCTTTATACCTCGATTTTTGTGGTGAAAGAAGGCGAGCGTGGGATTAAGTTCCAGTTCAGCAGCGTCGTGCGTGATGGCGACAAACGCCCGGTGATTTACGAGCCGGGTCTGCACTTCAAGGTGCCGTTCATTCAGTCCGTGAAAACGCTGGATGCACGTATCCAGACCATGGATAACCAGGCCGACCGTTTCGTGACCAAAGAGAAGAAAGACCTGATCGTTGATTCCTATATCAAATGGCGCATCAGCGATTTCAGCCGTTACTTCCTGGCAACGGGCGGCGGCGACGTTTCTCAGGCAGAAGTGCTGCTTAAACGTAAGTTCTCTGACCGTCTGCGTTCCGAGATTGGTCGTCTGGATGTGAAAGACATCGTGACCGACTCCCGTGGTCGTCTGACCCTGGAAGTTCGCGATGCGCTGAACTCCGGTACAGCGGGCACTGAAGATGAAGTTTCAACGCCGGCAGCAGATGATGCGATTGCCAAAGCGGCTGAACGCGTTCAGGCGGAGACTAACGGTAAAGTGCCGGTGATCAACCCGAACAGTATGGCTGCGCTGGGTATCGAAGTGGTTGACGTGCGTATCAAGCAGATCAACCTGCCAGTTGAAGTGTCCGAGGCGATTTACAACCGTATGCGCGCCGAGCGTGAAGCGGTAGCCCGTCGTCACCGTTCACAGGGCCAGGAAGAGGCTGAGAAGCTGCGTGCAGCAGCGGACTATGAAGTCACCAAGACGCTGGCGGAATCTGAGCGTCAGGGCCGTATCCTGCGCGGTGAAGGCGATGCCGAAGCGGCGAAGCTGTTTGCTGATGCTTTCAGCCAGGATCCTGACTTCTACGCCTTTATCCGTAGCCTGCGCGCTTACGAGAATAGCTTCCAGAGCAACCAGGATGTGATGGTGCTCAGCCCGGACAGCGATTTCTTCCGTTATATGAAGACGCCGACTAACGCAACGCGATAAACTCAGGCTCGTTTGAGTATTCAAACCACCGCTCTCAACGGAGCGGTGGTTTTCTTTTATAAGGAATAAAAATGAATTCAACGATCTGGCTCGCACTTGCCCTGGTCCTGGTGCTGGAAGGTCTTGGACCGATGCTTTATCCGCGCGCCTGGCGCCGAATTATCGCCACGATGAGCCAACTGCCGGATAATATTTTGCGTCGTTTTGGCGGCGGTCTTGTGGTTGCGGGCATCGTGATCTACTACATGTTGAGGAAAACGATTGGCTGATCAAAAAGTAGGCGCAATCGGCGTATTTTGAGGTCAAAAAGTGCTGTATATCTGAAAAAGCGATGGTAGAATCCATTTTTAAGCAAACGGTGATTTTGAAAAAAATGGGTAACAACGTCGTCGTACTGGGCACCCAATGGGGTGACGAAGGTAAAGGGAAGATTGTTGATCTTCTGACTGAACGGGCTAAATATGTTGTACGCTACCAGGGCGGTCACAACGCAGGCCATACTCTCGTAATCAACGGTGAAAAAACCGTCCTCCATCTTATTCCATCAGGCATTCTTCGCGAAAACGTCACCAGCATCATCGGTAACGGCGTTGTGCTGTCTCCTGCTGCGCTGATGAAAGAGATGAAAGGTCTGGAAGACCGTGGTATCCCTGTTCGTGAGCGTCTGCTGCTCTCCGAAGCCTGCCCGCTGATTCTGGACTATCACGTGGCGCTGGACGTAGCGCGTGAGAAAGCGCGCGGCGCGAAAGCGATCGGCACCACCGGTCGTGGTATCGGCCCGGCTTACGAAGATAAAGTTGCACGTCGCGGCCTGCGCGTGGGCGACCTCTTCGACAAAGCAACCTTCGCTGAAAAACTGAAAGAAGTGATGGAATATCACAACTTCCAGCTGGTGAACTTCTACAAAGCTGACGCTGTTGACTACCAGAAAGTGCTGGATGACGTCATGGCGATCGCTGACATTCTGACCGGTATGGTTGTTGATGTGTCCGATCTGCTGGACCAGGCGCGCAAGCGTGGCGATTTCGTCATGTTCGAAGGTGCGCAGGGTACGCTGCTGGACATCGACCACGGTACCTATCCGTACGTTACGTCCTCTAACACCACGGCAGGTGGCGTGGCGACCGGCTCTGGCCTGGGGCCACGTTATGTGGATTACGTGCTGGGCATCATCAAAGCGTACTCCACTCGCGTGGGTGCGGGTCCATTCCCGACCGAGCTGTTTGATGAAACCGGCGAGTTCCTGTGCAAGCAGGGTAACGAGTTTGGCGCGACCACCGGTCGTCGTCGTCGTACCGGCTGGCTGGATGCGGTTGCCGTGCGTCGTGCAGTGCAGATCAACTCCCTGTCTGGCTTCTGCCTGACCAAGCTGGACGTACTGGACGGCCTGAAAGAAGTGAAAATCTGCGTAGGCTACCGTATGCCAGATGGCCGCGAAGTGACCACCACTCCGCTGGCTGCTGACGACTGGGAAGGCATTGAGCCAATCTACGAAACCATGCCGGGCTGGTCTGAGACCACTTTCGGTGTGAAAGAGCGTAGCGGCCTGCCGCAGGCGGCGCTGGATTACATCAAGCGTATTGAAGAACTGACCGAAGTGCCGATCGATATTATTTCTACCGGCCCGGATCGTACTGAAACGATGATTCTGCGCGACCCGTTCGACGCATAATCTTCGTGACTGCTGGCCTGCGGGGAGACCCGTAGGCCGGATAAGCGTAGCGCCATCCGGCGACCGCTCCTGGATCTCCGCTTTTTCGCCCCGTCTGTCAAATAAATTAGCCGCTCACTATCTGGCTGGTTTATCATCATTAATGAATATCTCTGCGGTTTGACCGCGTTTTCCCTTTTTCCTGAGGTTGATGTGCAGTTAACAAGTTTCACCGATTACGGCTTACGTGCGCTGATTTACATGGCGTCGTTACCCGATGGGAAGATGACCAGTATCTCTGAAGTCACAGAGGTCTACGGCGTATCCCGTAATCATATGGTCAAAATAATCAATCAACTTAGTCGTGCCGGATACGTTGCTGCCGTCCGCGGGAAGAATGGTGGGATCCGTCTCGGTAAACCGGCACAGAGTATTCGTGTTGGCGATGTGGTACGTGAACTGGAGCCGCTGTCCCTGGTGAACTGCAGCAGCGAGTTCTGCCACATCACGCCCGCTTGCCGCCTGAAAAAGGCGCTTTCAAAGGCCGTGCAAAGTTTTCTCATGGAACTGGATAACTACACGCTGGCCGATTTGGTTGAAGAGAATCAACCGCTTTATAAATTATTGCTGGTGGAATGAAGAAAATTTCCACCGGAGCTGACAACGGAGGAACCGACATGTCACATGATCCTTTCCAGGAACGCGAAGCCGAAAAATACGCGAATCCTATTCCCAGCCGCGAGTTCATCATTGAACACTTAACAAAACGCGAAAAACCCGCCAATCGTGAAGAACTTGCCGTTGAATTAAACATTGAAGGTGAAGAGCAAATTGAAGCCCTTCGCCGCCGCCTGCGCGCGATGGAGCGCGACGGGCAACTGGTCTTTACCCGCCGCCAGTGCTACGCGCTGCCAGAACGTCTTGATCTGCTGAAAGGGACCGTCATTGGTCACCGCGATGGCTTCGGCTTCCTGCGCGTGGAAGGCCGTAAAGACGATCTGTACCTCTCATCTGAGCAGATGAAGATGTGTATCCACGGCGATCAGATCCTGGCGCAGCCGCTGGGCGCTGACCGTAAAGGCCGCCGCGAAGCGCGCGTCGTGCGCGTTCTGGTGCCAAAAACCAGCCAGATCGTCGGCCGCTACTTTACCGACGCCGGCGTGGGCTTCGTGGTGCCGGACGACAGCCGTCTGAGCTTCGACATCCTCATCCCACCTGAAGAGGTGATGGGTGCCCGCATGGGCTTTGTGGTGGTGGTGGAACTCACCCAGCGCCCAACCCGTCGCACCAAAGCGGTAGGTAAAATCGTCGAAGTGCTGGGCGATAACATGGGCACCACGATGGCCGTTGATATGGCATTGCGCACCCATGAAATTCCGTACATCTGGCCGAAAGCGGTTGAAGATCAGATCGAAAGCCTGCGCGAAGAAGTGCCGGAAGAGTCCAAAGTGGGCCGCGTGGATCTGCGCTCCCTGCCGCTGGTCACTATTGATGGCGAAGACGCCCGCGACTTTGATGACGCCGTCTACTGCGAGAAAAAGCGCGGCGGTGGCTGGCGCCTGTGGGTTGCTATCGCTGACGTAAGCTATTACGTCCGTCCGCACACCCCGCTGGATAACGAAGCGCGCAGCCGCGGTACCTCGGTCTACTTCCCGTCTCAGGTTGTACCGATGCTGCCGGAAGTGCTGTCTAACGGCCTATGCTCCCTGAACCCGCAGGTTGACCGCCTCTGTATGGTTTGCGAGATGACCATCTCCACCAAAGGGCGCTTAACCGGCTACAAGTTCTACGAAGCGGTAATGAGCTCGCACGCGCGTCTGACCTATACCAAGGTCTGGCATATGCTGCAGGGCGACCAGGATCTGCGCGAACAATACGCGCCGCTGGTCAAACATATCGAAGAGCTGCATAACCTCTACAAAACGCTGGATCAGGCGCGCGAAGAGCGCGGCGGGATCTCGTTTGAGAGTGAAGAGGCGAAATTCATCTTCAACGCCGAACGCCGCATTGAGCGTATCGAGCAGACCCAGCGTAACGACGCGCACAAGCTGATCGAAGAGTGTATGATCCTGGCGAATATCTCGGCGGCACGTTTCGTCGAGAAAGCCAAAGAGCCAGCGCTGTTCCGTATTCACGATAAGCCGACCACGGAAGCCATTACGTCGTTCCGCTCCGTGCTGGCTGAACTGGGTCTGGAACTGCCCGGAGGCAACAAGCCAGAGCCGCGCGATTACGCCGAGCTGCTGGAATCCATTAGCGATCGTCCGGATGCAGAAATGCTGCAGACGATGCTGCTGCGCTCTATGAAGCAGGCGATTTACGATCCGGAAAACCGCGGCCACTTCGGCCTGGCGCTGCAGTCTTACGCCCACTTCACCTCGCCGATCCGTCGTTATCCTGACCTCTCTCTGCACCGTGCGATCAAGTATCTGCTGGCGCAGGAGCAGGGCCATAAAGGGAACACCACCGAAACCGGTGGCTACCACTATTCGATGGAAGAGATGCTGCAGCTGGGTCAGCACTGCTCCATGGCCGAACGTCGTGCCGATGAAGCAACACGCGACGTGGCGGACTGGCTGAAATGTGACTTTATGCTCGATCAGGTCGGTAACGTCTTCAAAGGCGTGATTGCCAGCGTGACCGGCTTTGGTTTCTTCGTTCGTCTGGACGAGCTGTTCATCGACGGTCTGGTGCACGTCTCCAGCCTGGATAACGACTACTACCGCTTCGACCAGGTCGGCCAGCGCCTGATTGGCGAATCTGGCGGCCAGACGTATCGTCTGGGCGACCGTGTGGAAGTGAAGGTCGAAGCCGTGAATATGGACGACCGTAAGATCGACTTCAGCCTGATCTCCAGCGAGCGCGCGCCGCGTAACGTCGGTAAAACCGAGCGTGAAAGGGCGAAAAAAACCGGTAACGGTAAACCGGGCGGCGGTAAACGTCGTCAGGCGGGCAAGAAGGTAAACTTCGAGCCGGACAGCGCGTTCCGCGGCGAGAAGAAACAGAAGCCGAAGGCGGCGAAGAAAGAAGCCCGCTCAGCGAAAAAACCTTCCGCGAAAACGCAGAAAATCGCTGCCGCCACCAAAGCGAAGCGCGCGGCCAAGAAAAAGCAGGCGGAGTAAATTCTCCCCTCAACCTGACCCTCTCCCCAGCGGGGGAGGGGAAATACTTATTACGAGAACCATCAATGAGTGAAATGATTTACGGCATCCACGCGGTGCAGGCCCTTCTCGAGCGCGCACCGGAGCGTTTTCAGGAAGTGTTTATTCTGAAAGGGCGTGAAGATAAGCGTCTGATGCCGCTGATCCACGCGCTGGAAGCGCAGGGCGTGGTGATTCAGCTGGCGAATCGCCAGTTCCTGGATGAGAAAAGCGAAGGCGCGGTACACCAGGGGATCATTGCCCGCGTGAAGCCGGGTCGTCAGTATCAGGAAAACGATCTGCCGGATCTGATCGCTGAGCTGGATAACCCGTTCTTCCTGATCCTCGACGGCGTTACCGATCCGCATAACCTCGGCGCGTGCCTGCGCAGCGCCGATGCGGCTGGCGTGCACGCGGTGATCGTGCCAAAAGATCGCTCCGCGCAGCTGAACGCGACGGCGAAGAAGGTGGCCTGCGGCGCGGCGGAAAACGTTCCGCTGATCCGCGTGACCAACCTCGCGCGCACCATGCGTCTGCTGCAGGAAGAGAATATCTGGATCGTCGGTACCGCCGGTGAAGCGGATCATACTCTGTACCAGAGCAAAATGACCGGCCGTCTGGCGCTGGTGATGGGTGCGGAAGGCGAAGGCATGCGTCGTCTCACCCGCGAGCACTGCGACGAGCTGATCAGCATACCGATGGCGGGCAGCGTGTCGTCCCTGAACGTTTCCGTTGCGACGGGCATCTGCCTGTTTGAAGCGGTGCGTCAGCGCGGAGAATAAACAGCAAGGCCGTCCACAGGACGGCCTTTTGTGTTTTCTCCCTCTCCCCGTGGGAGAGGGTACCAGACGTTGACAACCTCACTCTTCTAACGACCGCAAATGGTCGTCCTTCCTCAGCGTCATCAGCGCGAAAATACTCACTACCGCCGTCGCCATCACGTAATACGCCGGAATATCCAGGTTGCCCGTCTGCTTAATCAGCCCGGTAATGATTAGCCCTGCGCATCCCGAGAAAATCGCGTTCGACAACGAGTAGGCCAGCCCCAGCCCCGTATAGCGCACGCGCGTCGGGAACATCTCAGACAGCATCGCCGGGCCCGGCCCCGCCAGCATGCCCACCAGACCGCCCGCAATCAACACCACACCAGCCTTCACCGCCAGCGTACTCGACTCCGCCTGCAGGATTTTCAGCAGCGGAAGGGCGAGGATCAGCAGCAGCGCGGTGGCGATAATCATCACCGTGCGGCGTCCGATCCGGTCGCTCAGGATCCCCGACGGAATAATGGTCAGCGCAAAACCAATATTCGAAATCACCGCTATCAACAGCGCCTGGTTAAACCCGGTGTGCAGCGCCGACTGCAGATAGGTCGGCATAATCACCAGGTAGGTGTACCCCGCCGCAGACCAGACCATTACGCGCCCAATCCCCATCACGATGGCCCGGAGCGTAGCGGCAGTATCCGCCTGAGCGACAGCCGGTTTATCCTGCTGCTGCACAAAGCTGGGCGTCTCCTCCATGCTGACGCGAAGCCACAGCGCCACAACGCCCATAGGCAGCGCCAGGAAGAACGGAATGCGCCAGCCCCACTCATGCAGAGCTTCAGGCGTGAGAAGGGCAGAGAGCAGCGCCACGATGCCTGCACCCGCTAACAGCCCCAGCGCCACCGTAAAGGACTGCCACGCGCCATAGAGCCCACGCTTGCCGCGCGGGGCGAACTCCGTCATCAGCGAGACCGCACCGCCGTACTCGCCGCCCGCGAACAGCCCCTGCAGGATGCGAAGCAGCGTAACGATCAGCGGTGCGGCAATCCCGATGCTGGCATAGACCGGCACAATGCCGATGGCGGCTGTGACCAGCGTCATGAGCACCAGCACAATAATGAGCGTCGGCTTACGGCCAATCCGGTCGCCGATGCGGCCAAACACCACCGCACCCAGCGGGCGGAAGAAGAAGGCGATGGCAAACGAGGCGTAGGTGAGGATCAGGCTGGTCAGCCCCGCCTCTCCTTCAAGCTGGAAGAAGTTTTTCGCAATCACGGTCGCCAGAAAACCGTAGACCGCAAACTCATACCACTCGATAAAGTTACCAATGGAGCCTGCAATTAATGCACGCTTGTGCGCGTCCCGTTGCATAACGATCCTCACTTAGGGTTTGAGAATAAATTATTCAACAAAAGCGGAGTCATGAAATAGTTTATTCTTATGTTCTGTGAGCTATTTCACGAATGATATCAGCGGGATCGTGAACGTGTGACTCCCCTCCCATGCAGTGCGTGTGCGGTCTGTCCATACTTATCGTCATTGCCACTGAAGGAGGGAGACAGCATGCACTGGCAGACCCACACCGTTTTCAATCAACCTGCACCGCTTTCCAACAGCAACCTTTTCCTCTCGGACTGCGCCCTGCGCGATGCGGTCGCGCGTGAAGGGGCCGAGTGGGATATTGAGCTGCTCGCCAGCATCGGCCAGCAGCTGGGTACGGCGGAATCACTGGAGCTGGGCAGGCTGGCAAACGTTAATCCGCCCGAGCTGTTACGCTATGACGCCACGGGCGAGCGGCTGGACGACGTGCGTTTTCATCCGGCCTGGCATCTGCTGATGCAGGGGCTTTGCGCCAACCGCGTGCATAACCTGGCGTGGGAAGAGGAGGCGCGTAAAGGGGCGTTTGTCGCTCGGGCCGCGCGCTTTGTGCTGCATGCGCAGGTGGAGGCGGGCACGCTGTGCCCTGTCACCATGACGTTTGCCGCCACGCCGCTGCTGCAGCAGGCGCTCCCCAAAATATTTCACGACTGGCTGACGCCGCTGCTCAGCGATCGCTACGATCCGCATCTGGCCCCCGGCGCGCAAAAGCGCGGCCTGCTGATCGGTATGGGGATGACGGAAAAGCAGGGCGGCTCGGACGTGCTCAGCAATACCACCAAAGCGGAAAAATGCAGCGACGGCAGCTACCGGCTGGTGGGGCATAAATGGTTTTTCTCCGTCCCGCAAAGCGATGCGCATCTGGTGCTGGCCCAGGCGAAGGGCGGGCTGTCCTGCTTTTTTGTGCCGCGCTTTTTGCCTGACGGACAGCGCAACGCCGTCCGGCTGGAGCGCCTCAAGGACAAGCTCGGGAACCGCTCCAACGCCAGCAGCGAGGTGGAGTTTCTTGATGCCTCCGGCTGGCTGCTGGGGGAAGAGGGCGAAGGGGTACGGCAGATCCTCAAAATGGGCGGTCTGACGCGATTTGACTGCGCGCTGGGCAGCCACGGACTGATGCGCCGTGCGCTGTCCGTGGCGCTGTACCATGCCCACCAGCGTCAGACCTTCGGCAAAAATCTTATCGATCAGCCGCTCATGCGCGAAGTGCTAAGCCGGATGGCGCTGGTGCTGGAGGGGCAAACGGCGCTGCTGTTCCGCCTGGCGCGGGCGTGGGATAAACGCGCGGATCCGCAGGAGGCGGCATGGGCGCGGCTGTTTACCCCGGCGGCGAAATTTAGCGTCTGTAAAGCGGGCATCCCATTTGTCGCGGAGGCGATGGAGGTGCTGGGCGGGATCGGATATTGCGAAGAGAGTGAACTTCCCCGCCTGTACCGCGAGATGCCCGTGAACAGCATCTGGGAAGGGTCTGGTAATATCATGTGTCTGGACGTGCTGCGCGTGCTGGCGAAGCAGCCGGGTATTCACGACCTGCTTGCCGACGAGTTTGCGCAGGTGAAAGGGCAGGACAGACACTTCGACCGCAGCTGGCGACAGCTTCAGCAAAAACTGCGTAAACCGCAGGAGGCGCAGGCGCGGGAGATCGCACAGCAGCTTTTCTTGCTGGGTGCCGGAAGCCAGATGCTGCGGCATGCGTCGCCCCCGGTGGCGCAGGCGTGGTGCCGCATGATGCTGGATACCCGTGGCGGCACGCTGATGAGCGAGCAGGTGCAAAGTGACCTGCTGCTGCGTGCGACGGGCAGAGTCGGTTAGCCTTTTAGCTGGAACAGGCTCACCAGCTGAGTCAGGTGCGAACCCTTCTCGCGCAGCGTTTGGGCCGTTTGTTCGCTGCGTGAGATGCGATCGGCATTGATATGCGACGCTTCGCCAATATGGGTCATGGCGAGGTTCACCTGGCCGATCCCGGCGGACTGCTCGCGTGAGGCATGGTTAATCTCGGTGACCAGCTGGCTGATGTTATCGATATGAATGATGATGTCGTCCATCGCCAGGCGTGTTTGTTCAGACAGCGCATGACCCTCACTCACTTTTCTGAGCGTATCGCCAATCAGCTGTTCAATCTCCTTCACCGCGTTAGCGCTGCGTCCCGCCAGCGCGCGAACTTCCTGCGCGACTACCGCAAATCCTTTTCCGTGCTCGCCTGCGCGGGCGGCTTCCACTGCCGCATTCAGCGCCAGAATATTGGTCTGGAAAGCGATGGATTCGATCACGCGCGTGATGTCTTCGATGCGTTTTGACGCTTCGCGAATGTCGTCCATGGTCGACACCGCGTGGGTGACCGTCTCACCGCCCTGATGAACCGCAAGCGAGGTTTCACCCACCAGCTGCTGCGTTTGCTCCATGTTGGCGGCATTTTGCTGAACGGTGGCGGCCAGCTGCTCCATGCTGGCGGACGTCTCTTCCACGCTGCTGGCCTGCTTGTTGATCTGCTCTGAAATCTCGCCAGTGTCGGCGGCCAGCGCGTTGGTGCCCAAATGGATCTCGCCTGCGGCCTCACGAACCTGCAGCACAATTTTTTGCAGGCCGCCGCCGATGCCGTTGATAGCATCGATCAGCTGGCCGACTTCGTCCTGACGCGTCACGGGCAGGCTGGAACGGAGATCCCCTGCGGCATATTGTCTGGCAAGATGGATCACGTTGCGCAGCGGTCGGGTCAGCACGCGGCGAATAATGACCACGAACAGGCCAGCAAAAAGGATGGATAAGACCACGCCGGCCAGCAGGAAGCGATCGCGCATGGCGGTAACGCTTGAGAGCAGCACCGATTTATCCACTTCGCCCACGATAGTCCAGTTCCAGCCCGGCAGCGGGGTATAGGCCATTTTCAGCGTCCGACCGTCGTCGCTTGTACGCTCCAGCGTGCCGGGTTTGTCACTCAGAAGCTGTTGCTGCGTCGCTGCGTCCCACTTCGGCAGTTTTCCCTCTTCGCCGGCATGGAACAGGTATTGCCCGCGCGTTTTGCCGTTGCTGCGATCCAGCACGAAGAAGTGACCGCTCTCGCCCAGGCGGCGGTTTAGGATTTTCTCGCGCATGACGTTCCAGGAGTGGGTGATGTCCACCCCGACAAAGACGATCGCAATGACCTGCCCTTCGGCGTTTTTAACGGGCTGGTACTGGGTGATGTAGCGTTTGCCAAACAGCAGCGCCAGGCCGCGGTAGACTTCACCTTTGTTGACGGCGGCAAAGGCCGGGCTGGCGTTATCCAGAACGGTACCCATTGCCCGCTCGCCATTCTCTTTGCGCAGGGAAGTGGCTACGCGAACAAAGTCGTTACCGCTGCGTACAAACAGCGTCGAAATGGCGCCCGTACGGTTCAGGAACTCGTCCGAAAGGGTGTTATTTTCATGCAGCCCGGTGTCTCCGCCTTTCAGAAGCGGAACGCGAAGTCCGTTAATCGTCTGGGGTTGGGAATTATCAATGTTCAGGGGCTGCGGTAAAAAGGTGGTGAACAGACGGGTATAGCTCTCAACCTCTTCACTCAGGCTGGTATTAAACATCTGCACCATGTCGACCATGCCGGTGGACTGATTATGCAGATCTTCGACCGCAAGGGCTTCAAGCTGCTGGCTCGCTTTTTGGCTGAGCAGAAAAGTGAATAGCAGAAACAGCGTGGCGACACTGACGCCAGTTAGCAGCGAGAGTTTCGACCCCAGGCCCGCACGGCGGAAAAAGTTGATCATAAATTGCTCATCATTGAAAAGTTATGGTTCTTCAACGGCAGAGCGGGGATTACGTTTACTGTTTTAATGTAACAAAATGTTATTTAATTGTTCTTTATTGGTTTTATATAAGATAAAAAATTTGCAAAAACGAAAAGCCACTAAAAATAAGTGGCTTTTATCAGGAGGGAGTTTACACGTAGAGAATGGCCTGTACCCGCCAGTGGTCGATATGGTTATCTTCCTGCATCTGGATGATGCGATACCATGAAGCACCCTGCTCATCGGCCTTTAATGCCACGACACGTTCAACGTCTTGCGGGCTCCCCGAGATATTATTCACGGAGATCTGGCCAATTTCATTCAGGCCAGTCACACAATCAGCACTGGCGAATTCTGCTGACTGCGCGGTGGTGCTCAGCAGGCCTGCTGAGAGCAACAGTGAGGTCAAAGCAAGAGTTCGTTTCATCGTCAGCTCCATTTCACATATATCCGGTATCCGCCGGGCAATCCTTCGCTAATAAACTCCCTTCCATTGATGCGGGCGCGGAGTTTATTGTGGACAGGAAAATGTCTATGGACGCAAAGCAGTGTAAATCTCGTTCAAAGGAAAACCATTATTTACGGTACAAAATGGCCTGTGAATACCACTGTCCCGTTATGATGGTTTCGTCGATCATAATGATGACGTAATAATCTGCTTTGGCGGCGACGGCCTGTGCTTTTATTGCCGATTCTGCGTCATCCGGAGAGCCGCGAACCAGCGCGGAGATGGTGCCCATTCGTTGTAATCCTTCCGTCTGATTACGACGAATCTCCTGTGGATGATCGGCGACCGGTGGAGCGGGTTGCGGCGTTCCCTGCAGCGCGCTACAGCCACTCAGCAGAAACACCAGCAATAAAGCAGCAAACCTGCGCATAACCATATCTCGTTTCCTGATAGCCATAGTGTAGTTGTCTGTGAATTTAGTTTTGGGGGAATGTTCCCGAAGTGTTATCTGGGACGTATATTTCGAATGAAAATGACGCGAAAGCGTAACCCAGTTCTCAACATTATGAATCATAGATTCGCACAGGGTCGACAATGATTGAAATTGAAATACGCCACCTCGGCGACCATGAAGTTTTACACGCGATGCCAGAGGGTAAACGTGATAAACCGCTGCCTGTTGTGGTTTTTTATCATGGGTTTACCTCATCGAAGCTGGTTTACAGTTATTTTGCGGTAGCGCTGGCGCAGGCGGGTTTTCGCGTGGTGATGCCAGATGCACCCGACCACGGCGCACGCTTTACGGGTAATGAACAGGCGCGGCTGGGGCAGTTCTGGCACATTCTGCACGGGAGTCTGACCGAGTTTTCCGGGCTGCGCGATGCGCTTTATGAGGCAGGGCTGGTGGCCGACAATCGTCTGGCGGTAGCCGGGGCATCGATGGGCGGTATGACGGCGCTGGGGATTATGACGCATCATCCTGAAGTGAAGTCTGTCGCCTGTCTGATGGGCTCGGGCTACTTTACTTCGCTGGCGAAGACCCTTTTTCCCCCTCAGGATTTAACGGAAATGACCGCGACGCTGGCAGAGTGGGAAGTGACCCGGGCATTGCCGCGCGTGGCCGATCGCCCGCTGCTGCTGTGGCACGGTGACGCGGATGATGTGGTCCCGCCTGAGGGAACCTTCCGTCTGCAGCAGGCGTTAATGAATGAAGGGCTGGACGGTAATCTGACCTGCCTGTGGGAACCGGGCGTCCGCCACCGCATCACGCCAACGGCGCTCGACGCCACGGTGGCGTTTTTCCGCCAGCACCTTTAAACGCGCAGGACTTTGACGCCCTGATCTTCCCGCTTGCGGATGATCTCAGGGGGCTCTTTTACCGGGAGTATTCCGGAACCATTCAAAAAAAAGCCCCCGGGCAGGGGGCAACGTCATCTATGGCTATGTTCTCGTTGTTGGCTTTCCTGGTGCTAGCGTTAAAGCGTTATCGGTAAATATCTGCACTGGCGTGCATGTTGCCGTTGCTGCCGGGCTCACGGGTTAACATCACGTGGTAATAGGTTGCGCCCTGCGCATCGGTTTCTGCGTTTAATGCCTGATCTGCTTCACTTTCCGTGGCGAAATTATGATTGATGTAAATTACGCCCAAGCTTTGCACATCATCCATGTTTCTGGCCTGTCGGCTGTCTATCTTGATGGCTGCCATCGCGTTTGCACTGAGCAAAAGCGCCGCCATTATGGCTAATGCGATTTTTTTCATGATATGCGCTCCACGACTACGTGCTGCGAGAGGGGGGATGCTCCTTCTTTAATTCAGGCGATCTCTGATTAAAGTGTAATCACTCATCCGGCGGGGATGCGTGACCATTTCTGATGCAGTTGTTCAAAAAAACAACGCTTCCGGGTGTGACCAATTTTAAATCACCCACTTAGACCCGCTTCGCGCTTTGTACGAATTATTTGTGCAATCAGCTTGAGTTTCCAGGGGCGCGCAAGTATTATGACGCGTCAATTTTTCAGCCGACCTTTAACACGTTCCTTGCCTCCCCGGGCCTCGGCTGACCCAGACAGGAGGCTGAATAATCCGTAAGGAGCAATTCGATGCGTCATTACGAAATCGTTTTTATGGTCCATCCTGACCAGAGCGAACAGGTTCCGGGTATGATCGAGCGTTACTCTGCTGCCATCACTGGTGCAGAAGGTACGATCCACCGTCTGGAAGACTGGGGCCGCCGTCAGCTGGCTTACCCGATCAACAAACTGCACAAAGCACACTACGTTCTGATGAACGTTGAAGCGCCGCAGGAAGTGATCGATGAGCTGGAAACTACCTTCCGCTTCAACGATGCCGTTATCCGCAGCATGGTTATGCGTACCAAAAACGCAGTTACCGAAGCATCTCCGATGGTTAAAGCGAAAGACGAGCGCCGTGAGCGTCGCGATGATTTCGCAAACGAAACCGCAGATGATTCTGATGCTGGGGATTCTGAAGAGTAATTTCTGATGACCAACCGTCTGGCGTTGTCCGGCATCGTATGCAGGGCTCCCCTTCGAAAGGTCAGTCCATCAGGAATTCCGCATTGCCAGTTCGTGCTTGAGCATCGTTCTGTGCAAGAGGAAGCCGGGTTTCACCGGCAGGCGTGGTGCCAAATGCCCGTTATTATTAGCGGACACGAAAACCAGGCCATTACTCACAGTTTAACGGTCGGTAGCGCAGTAATCGTTCAGGGGTTCATCTCTTGCCACAAGGCAAAGAACGGCCTGAGCAAAATGGTTCTGCATGCCGAGCAGATTGATTTGATAGATTCTGGAGACTAGCCATATGGCACGTTATTTCCGTCGTCGCAAGTTCTGCCGTTTCACCGCGGAAGGCGTTCAAGAGATCGACTATAAAGATATCGCAACGCTGAAAAACTACATCACCGAAAGCGGTAAGATTGTCCCAAGCCGTATCACCGGTACTCGTGCAAAATACCAGCGTCAGCTGGCTCGCGCTATCAAACGCGCTCGCTACCTGTCCCTGCTGCCGTACACTGATCGTCATCAGTAATCGGGCACGGTCCATTAATACGACTTTAAGAGGATAAGGTAATGCAAGTTATTCTGCTTGATAAAGTAGCAAACCTGGGCAGCCTGGGTGATCAGGTTAACGTTAAAGCGGGTTACGCACGTAACTTCCTGGTTCCACAGGGTAAAGCTGTTCCAGCTACCAAGAAAAACGTAGAGTTTTTCGAAGCACGTCGCGCTGAACTGGAAGCCAAACTGGCTGACGTTCTGGCGGCTGCTAACGCTCGCGCTGAAGCAATCAACGCACTGGGCACCGTTACCATCGCGTCTAAATCAGGCGACGAAGGTAAACTGTTCGGTTCCATCGGTACCCGCGATATCGCTGATGCAGTTTCTGCAGCAGGCGTTAAAGTGGCTAAGAGCGAAGTTCGTCTGCCGAACGGCGTTCTGCGTACCACTGGTGAGCACGAAGTTGACTTCCAGGTTCACAGCGAAGTGTTCGCTAAACTGGTTGTTAACGTTGTAGCTGAGTAATTTTTTACTCTGCTCACGTTGAAACGCCGGCCTTGTGCCGGCGTTTTGCTTTTTACAGATCCGGGTCTTAACGCGCCCTGATAAAACTGCCGTCTGGCTGGCGGGTAAACAGTACCTGTTGCCCATTTCCCGTATCAATCGTTAACCCTGTCACCACCCCGCTGGCATTCTGGCGAATCTGTACCATCTGTCCATTCTGCAGGTTACTGAGCGGTTTACCCGCACCTTCCACCTTCGCCATGGCATACACGTCGGTTGGCGGCAGGTTGTGGTCGCGGAACAGCTGTGCCAGCGTTTTGCCCGGCTCTACGCGATAGGAACGCCACTGTTGCTCAATGCCGGTAGGCTGTTGCGTCTGAGGCTGAGACGGGGCGGCGGCTTGATCCTGCGGCTGTTCATCCTGAATGGGTTCTGGCTCAACCGGCGCGACCTGACCCGGATCGTTAGACGGGGTCACAAGCTGCGTTTGCATCGGCTGTGCGTCAGGCTGCGGCCGCGTCTGCGACTGAATGTCCAGTTGGGCATTGCGGGTGACGGGGGCGGTATCGACATCATCGCCCCCGGAAGGAAGCAGGAAGCCCACGATCACCATCAGCGCGCCAATGATGATCCCTCTGCGATGCAGAGGAGGCAGCGGGTCCATGATGCGAAAATTGTCCGGCGCCTGCCAGATTTTCGCCAGGGTAGGTTTCAGTTCAAATCGCCCGGGCATGGCACTCCTCCTGCTCCGCGTATTTTTTATCCTGTGCCCCGAAGTATAGTTTGCTAACTGCCTGAACGGCGTAGTAAACCCGACATCCGTGACATCAGTTCGGGATTAATCCTGGTTATCTCTATTGTTTCTGTTTCGTCGCGGTTTGTCACCTTAACTTCAGACAAAGTTTTACCCATAAGGGCATGGCTGATATGCTGCCCGCTACTTTAAATGTGATGGAAGGAAAACCCATGACCACCCCGACTTTTGACACTATCGAAGCGCAGGCAAGTTACGGTATCGGCTTGCAGGTAGGACAGCAGCTGAGCGAATCCGGCCTGGAAGGTCTGTTACCAGAAGCGCTGGTGGCGGGTATCGCTGACGCGCTGGAAGGCAAACAGCCTGCCGTTCCGGTAGACGTTGTGCACCGTGCGCTGCGTGAAATCCACGAACGTGCTGACGCCGTGCGTCGCGCGCGCTTCGAAGAGATGGCGGCCGAAGGTGTGAAATATCTGGAAGAGAACCGTGAGCGTGAAGGCGTGAACAGCACCGAATCCGGTCTGCAGTTCCGCGTGATCAATCAGGGTGACGGCGCAATCCCGGCGCGTACCGACCACGTTCGCGTGCATTACACCGGTAAACTGATCGACGGTACCGTGTTCGACAGCTCCGTGGCGCGCGGCGAACCGGCTGAGTTCCCGGTTAACGGCGTGATCGCTGGCTGGATTGAAGCGCTGACCCTGATGCCAGTGGGTTCCAAATGGGAACTGACTATCCCGCATAACCTGGCCTACGGCGAGCGCGGCGCTGGTGCGTCCATCCCGCCATTCAGCACCCTGGTCTTTGAAGTCGAGCTGCTGGAAATTCTGTAATCGAATTTTCTTATTTCCTCTCCCCGTTTGGGGAGAGGAAAATAGTGCATAAACCTATAGTTACGGTGTTATCAACATTTTATCTTGCAAAAGAAACTGTTGCGTGTATTTTTGTGAGCTGTTTCGCGCTGTATGAGTGATATGACACTCACTTTCAACATATTATTAACATAATATCTAAATCATAGTATTCATCCCGCCGATTCTTACCTAATATCGATAAACCCTTACAGAGGGACCGTCATTTTTTTGACGTTTTTAAAGGCCAGAAGAGCCTTAACAACACAGACAGGCATAAACAGGAAAATTACATGGTAGATCAGGTCAAAGTCGCCGCTACAGAAGAGGCGACGTCTGAACAGTCGCTACGGCGCAATCTCACAAACCGTCATATTCAGCTCATTGCGATTGGGGGTGCCATCGGTACCGGGTTGTTTATGGGGTCAGGCAAAACGATCAGCCTCGCCGGGCCGTCGATCATCTTCGTTTATATGATCATCGGCTTTATGCTCTTCTTCGTGATGCGTGCAATGGGTGAACTGCTACTCTCGAACCTCGAATACAAATCCTTTAGCGACTTCGCTTCTGACCTGCTCGGGCCGTGGGCGGGCTATTTCACCGGCTGGACCTACTGGTTCTGCTGGGTCGTCACCGGTATGGCTGACGTCGTGGCGATTACCGCCTACGCGCAGTTCTGGTTCCCGGGGCTGTCGGACTGGGTCGCCTCGCTGGCGGTCATTGTTCTGCTGCTGAGCCTGAACCTCGCCACCGTTAAAATGTTCGGTGAGATGGAGTTCTGGTTCGCGATGATCAAAATCGTGGCGATTGTCGGGCTTATCGTTGTGGGTCTGGTGATGGTGCTCACCCACTTCCAGTCGCCAACGGGCGTTCAGGCGTCGTTTACCCATCTGTGGAATGACGGCGGCTGGTTCCCGAAAGGCATTAGCGGCTTCTTTGCCGGCTTCCAGATCGCGGTATTTGCGTTCGTGGGCATTGAGCTGGTGGGCACGACGGCAGCGGAGACCAAAGATCCCGAGAAGTCTCTCCCGCGCGCGATTAACTCTATTCCGCTGCGTATCATCATGTTCTACGTCTTCGCGCTGATCGTCATTATGTCCGTGACGCCGTGGAGCTCCGTGGTACCAACCAAGAGCCCGTTCGTTGAGCTGTTCGTGCTGGTAGGCTTGCCTGCTGCCGCGAGCCTGATTAACTTCGTGGTGCTGACCTCTGCGGCGTCTTCCGCGAACAGCGGCGTGTTCTCCACCAGCCGTATGCTGTTTGGCCTGGCACAGGAAGGCGTGGCGCCGAGCGCGTTCGCCAAGCTGTCGAAGCGCGCGGTACCGGCAAAAGGGTTGACCTTCTCCTGCATG
The DNA here is from genome assembly GCF_014982155.1 of Enterobacter cloacae complex sp. P16RS2. NCBI lineage: Bacteria > Pseudomonadati > Pseudomonadota > Gammaproteobacteria > Enterobacterales > Enterobacteriaceae > Enterobacter > Enterobacter cloacae complex sp. P16RS2. The sequence goes on from NZ_JADCKW010000026.1 coordinate 58,829, forward strand.
TGCCTGCTGGGCGGCGTGGTAATGCTCTACGTAAACCCAAGCGTGATTGGCGCGTTCACCATGATCACCACGGTCTCGGCGATCCTGTTTATGTTCGTCTGGACCATCATCCTCTGTTCATACCTGGTGTACCGCAAGCAGCGCCCGCACCTGCATGAGAAATCGATCTACAAGATGCCGCTGGGCAAGCTGATGTGCTGGGTGTGCATGGCGTTCTTCGTCTTCGTGCTGGTTCTGCTGACGCTGGAAGATGATACCCGTCAGGCGCTGATCGTCACGCCGCTGTGGTTTATCGCGCTGGGGCTGGGCTGGGTGTTTATCGGTAAGAAACGTATGGCAGGCGTAAGGTAAAGGCAAAACGGCAACTTCGGTTGCCGTTTTTAGTTTTTACACCCTCTCCCCGTGGGAGAGGGCCGGGGTGAGGGCATCAGGCCGCAGCGGCCTTTTTTATTCCCCAGCTAATGCCCGCGGGAACAGAACGTTGTTCTCAAGACTGATGTGCTCCATCAGGTCGTCAATCAACTCGTTAATGCCGTTGTACATCGCTTTCCACGTTGTGCACGCTTCTGGCGGCGGCGTGACGTTGTGGGTGGTGTGTTTGATCACTTCCAGCAGTTCGCCCGCATCATCATGCTCGCTTTCCATCACGCTGATAGGCCCCATCGCCTGGTTTCCCATTCCCTGTTTAATCATCGGGAAGAGGATCTGCTCTTCTTTCATCATATGGCTGGAAAGCTCTTCGTGCAGCAGGGTCAGGTATTTCGCCAGACCGCGCGGTACGGACGGTTTGTCGGCATGGACGCGCTCAACTTTGGTCGCCTGCAGGATCAGTTCCGGCAGCTGTTCACGGTGACGGTCATGGTATCGCACGATGATATGGTCGATGATTTCAGCGAGCGGGGCGGTTCGCCAGTCTTTGTCGACGGGCTGCTGGGCCAGCAGCGCCAGCTCTGCTTCAATCACCTCAACGTCCAGCTCCTTGCGTGAGGCCGCACGCGCCAGGGTTTGCTTACCGCCGCAGCAGTAATCCATATCGTATTTACGAAACAGCGCAGAAGCGCGAGGAATGGAGAGCGCCAGCTCGCCAAGGGGTTGGTCGCGAAAGGCCATAGCAGTTACCTCGTCATCAATAACATAAGATGCATATTAAATGCATCTTTAAGTCGGCGCTATAACCCTTTAGAGGGACGGGTAAAAATGAGATGAGGATCACAAAAAAATAGCCTGTTTAACTCTCTGAATGGGCTCAGGAAAGTGGTTTAGAAACTTTTTAAAGGTGTAGAAACAGTAAACAACCCGCTGCGCCTGCCGATATATCCACGTCAGACAAACCTGCATATAACAAAGGCAACGCATGTTTAAACGTATAAAAGTCATTACCCTTTTGATTTCGGTGCTGCTTGTGCTCGGCATCATGCAAGTGATTTCCGCGGGTATCTTTATCAACGCGCTGAATAACGATAAAGACAACTTCACCGTGTCGCAGCTCTCCAGCAAGAACGTGGCCGAGTTTACCGATGCCTGGATCAGCCTGAACCAGGCGCGCGTGACGCTGAACCGCGGGATGCTGCGTCTGCAAAGCAGCATGGCCTCTCAGATTAACGGTGGGCAGCTCAATGAGCTGGTCAACACGGCGAAAAATCTGCTCGCCGATGCGCAGGTCCATTTCGATAAATACTATGCCCTGCCAAATACGCCGGGCCTGGACGAGAACCTGGCCAAGCGTCTGGAAGAGCAGTACCGCATTTACTCCTCAACGCTGACGCAAATGAACGTCCTGCTGAGCCAGGGCAATCTGGAAGACATGTTCAAGCAGAACGCGGAGCAAAAGCAGACCGCAATGCAGGCGGTTTACCGTGAATGGCGCGAAGCGCAGGCAACGCTTACCGATAAAGGCATCCAGGACAATGAAAGCGACTACAAGCGCATCCTGTGGATCCTCTCTGCGGTTATGCTGCTGGTGATTGTGGTGATTATCTCCAGCTGGGTAGCCATGCGCCGCGTGCTGCTGCTGCCTCTGGAAGAGGTGATTAACCATATTCGCGCCATTGCGGCAGGGGATTTAACCCAGCCGATTCAGGCTGAAGGTAAGAACGAAATGGCTATCCTGGCGCGCAACGTTCAGGAGATGCAGACCTCGCTGGCGAACACCGTGGGCGTGGTGCGTGAAGGCGCGGATACCATCTACACCGGTGCCGGTGAAATTTCTGCCGGCAGCAACGACCTCTCTTCCCGTACCGAGCAGCAGGCCGCGTCTCTGGAAGAGACGGCAGCCAGCATGGAACAGCTGACGGCAACCGTGAAGCAGAACGCCGATAACGCGCGTCAGGCTTCCCGTCTGGCGCTGGACGCCTCCTCAACGGCGAAGAAGGGCGGTAACGTGGTTGAAGGCGTGGTGCGTACGATGGACGAAATCGCCACCAGTTCCAGTAAAATCGCGCAAATTACTAACGTAATCGACGGTATTGCCTTCCAGACTAACATTCTGGCGCTGAACGCGGCGGTGGAAGCGGCGCGCGCGGGCGAGCAGGGCCGTGGTTTTGCGGTGGTGGCTGGGGAAGTGCGTACTCTCGCCCAGCGCAGCGCCCAGGCGGCGAAAGAGATCAAAGCGCTGATCGATGATTCCGGCGAGCGCGTGAACGCGGGCTCTCAGCTGGTTAACGAAGCCGGGGAGACGATGGCGGAGATCGTCAATGCGGTCACCCGCGTCACCGACATCATGGGCGAAATTGCCTCGGCCTCTGACGAGCAGAGCCGCGGTATTGACCAGGTGGGCCAGGCGGTAGCCGAGATGGACCGCGTGACCCAGCAGAACGCCTCGCTGGTAGAGGAGTCTGCGGCCGCGGCGGCGGCGCTGGAAGATCAGGCTGCACGCCTGAACGAAGCGGTTGCGGTATTCAAAATCACCCGCAACCAGGCGATCAAAGCGGCGCCGGTGAAAACCTATGTACCAAAAGCGCAGCCCGCAGCGGCGGTGTCTGAAGGGAACTGGGAAACGTTTTAACATCATACCGGGTAAGGCGGGACCGCCACCCGGCAAAAATCACATCTCCGACGCCGGAACGACCCTCGGTTTTTCCGGCTTCGCTCTTACCGCCATCACCACCCCCACCACCAGCAGCGCGATCCCGCAGGCCGTGAATAACGGCGGCAAGCTCTGGCGCATCAGGAAGGTATAAAGCAGTCCGGCCAGGGTTTCGAAGACAATCAGCGGCCCTAAAATCACCGTTGGCAGCTTCTGGCTGGCAATGTTCCAGCACAGCGCGCCAACCCATGAGCAAAGCACCGCAATCGCCACCATCAGGCCGATAAACACCCAGGGTCTTGGCCCGAAGGGCTGGGCGAAGTCTGGCTGTTGGTGGCCTAACCAGATGCACGCGCCGGCATAGCCCACCAGCGAGACGGGCAGCGTAACCAGCGCCTGCGCAGTCGCCCACATCATCGGGTGCTTGTCCGGGTTCTCCCGCAGCCAGCGCGCGTTTCGCAGGGCATACCATGCCCAGCACGCCACGGAAATGAACGCCAGCACAATGCCTGAGCCGTAACGCCACAGGTCGACATCCGCCTGCCCATGACGCAGCTCGGCAATATTGACGCATACCAGCCCCACGGCGGTGCATACCAGCGCCGGCGCCATTTTTGACCACGCCAGTTTGCCATCGCGGTGGCTGTAGAGCAGGTTAGCAAAGACGGGGATGACGACCGGCAGCGTGCCGATAATCATGGTAGATACCGGCGCACCGGTACGCTGAATGGCACTCGCGAGGCAAACGTAGTAGATAAGATTGCCCATCATGGTCAGCGCCAGCGCGGTGCCCCAGTCCTGACGGCTGAGCTGACGCAGGCGCGCGCGTCCCAGCCACGCCAGGGGCAGGGCAATCAGCCCCAGCGCCAGATAACGCCCGGTCGACTGCAGTATTGCCGGATACTCGGGCACAATCAGCGGGCCGACAAAAATCAGTCCCCACATCATCCCGGCCAGCAGGGCATACAACACTCCACTAATCATTTTTCCATCCACAGGTATTTACGCTGTATGCAGTGTAGGAGGGGAAAATGCGCGCGTATTGTATGAGGTTGCGCATTAGCGCCGGGTGACCTGCTTCTGGTAGCGCACGGGGGTAATGCCGTAGCGGTGGGTAAACGCGCGGGTTAAATGAGACTGGTCGGTCAGTCCGGTTGCGGCGGCGACCTCTGCCGCAGGCATGCCGTGGGTGAGGAACGCTTTGGCGCGCCAGAGGCGAATGGCCATCAGCATCTGGTGCGGCGTAACGTGAAAATGGGCTTTGAACTGGCGCTGGAAATGGTACGGGCTGAGCGATACGACGCTTGCCAGCTCGTCCAGCGTCAGGGCGTGCATATAGTTGTCATGCAGATACTCGCGCACGCGTTCGAAGCGGTGCGCGCCTTCCTGAATCACAGGCGCGTGATGGGCCAGCGGCCGGAAGGTCTCAATCAGATCCAGCAGTAATCCTTTTTGCGCAAGCGGATCGTCCGTGTGCCACAGGCCGTAAATCAGCCTGCCGATTTGCTGCGAGCGAAGCGGGTCATGACGCGTGACATCGCTAAACCACCAGTGCCGGAGGCCGGTCACCTCTTCCAGCAGGTCGGGTTCGATATAGACCATCCGGTAGCGCCAGCCGCCTTCGGTGGCGGATTCACCGGTATGGATCTCGTCCGGGTTCATGGTGACGACGGATTTTTCCGCCGCGAGATGCTGAGTACCGCGATAGCGAAAGCGTTCGGCGCCGGTTTCAATCGTGCCGATCCCGAAGGCTTCATGGGTGTGAGGCTCAAAGGCGTAGTCAGAAATATGCGCGTGATAAAGCTCCAGGCCCGGCAGCTGCGCCAGATGGCGAAAGCGCGCGCTGTCTCTTTCATCATTAAACTGTTCCGGTACGCCTTGCACGTTGAGCCTCCTCGTGGTCATCTTTTCATTATCAGAGATGACCGGCGTTTATGCACTAAACATCTTTGCCCGGACGGTCTTACGGTAATCCCCCGGTGAAACCGTGGTTTTATGCTTGAACTGGCGATTAAAGTGCGCAATATCCTGATATCCAACCGCATTTGCAATCTCCTGAATACACAGGTTGGTGGATTGCAGCATTGTCATGGCGGATTCAATTCTGGCGGTTAATAAATACTGCAGAGGGGCCATGTCGGTGGCATTTTTAAAGCGGCGATTAAAGTTGCGCAAACTCATGCCAGCCATATCTGCAAGATTCTGCATAGATATATCCGAGGAGCAGTTGGCTTTTATCCAGATTTGAATTTGAACAATATCTTCATCCGGATGGGGTTTGTTTTCTTCACTGTAACACTGGCGATCGAACTGACTCCGAATTTCATGGAAAAATGTCCGTTGAGTATGTGTGGCTACACGTTTCCCGTATATTTTTTCTATAAAATGGATCGTCAGATCTGACAGGGCCTTAACGCTTGCGGCGCAGAAAATATTATCGGCCTGAGTGAGAAAATGCTTTGTCTGTAATTTTACGCTGGGGTAATCGCGCGAGAATTGTTTGAAGTAGTGCCAGTGGGTGGTGGCGGGCTTTCCGTTGAGCAGTCCCGACTCCGCCAGAAAACAGCAGCCTGTTCCTACGGCGGCGATGCGGGTTCCGCGCGCGGCCTGCTCGGTCAGCCATTCCAGAAGTTCAGGCTGTTGTCTGACCACTGCGCGAGGATTGCGCCATAGGGCAGGAAGATAGATAACGTCATAGTATCTGTCTGCGGCAAGTGTAGTATCGGCGGTAATGCTAAAGCCACTGTGCGTCAGGATGGGCTCGCTGTTTATGCCAATGGTATTCACCTTCAGAATATTCTCCGGGCGACAGAGCCTGAAGGGTGACTTCTCCGGTTTGTGCGTGCCTGCGTGGGATGTTGTTTTTTGCTCAGCTAAATAGCTACTGGCTGCCGCTTTCCACATTTCAATCGGAAGACTGAGACCGGAACTTAGCATGCGTTCACATAACACAAATCCTATTTGTGTATTTGTCATTTTTGATTAATACCTGTTTTGACTATTATTTTTGGTAGCTCATCGTTGCCGTGGCCAAAAAAGTCAGCGTTTTGGCTGGATTTTCATATTAGCTTTTGTCGGTGATTTGTAAACTAATATCTGAAATTATCGCACTTACTTAATAAAATAAATCCACGACCACGAGAGAACAAATTATGGTGAAATTACCCGTAATAACGGCTTTTGGCGGCTATGGTCCAGCTGGTCGTAGTTCTTCACATCATGCATTTCGTCGAATGATTATTGAGTCATTATCGGAAGAGGAAAGGCAGGGGACGTTATTATCGTTAGCCATCCTGATGGGCGTCCTTAAATATGATGAAGGCGGTTATTGCGACATTTCCGGTAAAAGATTTACACCTGCTCAGGCCGCCGCGAGGATAAAAGACGAGGTGCTTGAGGGAACCCTTATCAGAAAAATTACGCGCGACTATTTTGATGTCGATGCGATTGCCAGCCATGCAAAATTGAATATGGTTTCAGGCGAAGAGGGATTTAGTTTTAATATATCTGCCAGGCAATTACCTCAACCCTTACCGGCGGGATGGCACGTTGAAGAATTAGCGGATCGGCGTGTCCGTATTACCGTTCAGGGAGAGATGGACTGCAAAATTGAGGCGCTGCTGCGCACGGAGGTTCAGGCTGCAGGGCTGTTGCCGCAGGGATTCCGTCCGGGCGACCATTACCATTCGCAGTTCCATCCGCGGGCGTTACAGATGGCGATTGTCGGGGCGTCAGACGCCATCAACGCCCTGGGGATCCCGTGGCGAGCGGTACAGGCCAAAACCACGCCGGATCAGCTCGGCGTCTATTCGGGCAATATCATGGGGCAGCTCGACGATTATGGCTTTGGCGGAATGCTGCAGTCGCGCCTGAAAGGCCATCGCGTCAGCGCCAAACAGTGCCCGCTGGGCCTGAACAGCATGTGCGCCGATTTCCTCAATGCCTATGTGCTGGGTAGCGTCGGTCATACCAGCGCCACGCTGGGGGCGTGCGCCACGTTTCTGTATAACCTGAATGCGGCAGTCGAAGATATCAAAGCGGGGCGCATTCGCGTAGCCGTCGTTGGCAGCGCCGAAGCGCCGGTTACCTCAGAAGTGATTGAAGGCTTCGATGCCATGGGCGCCCTGGCAACGGAGAGCAAGCTTAAGCACATTGATGAAACGGAAACGGCCGACTGGCGCAGCAGCAGCCGCCCGTTTGGCAACAGCTGCGGTTTTGTTATCGCAGAATCCAGCCAGTATGTTGTGTTAATGGACGACGAGCTGGCGCTGCAGCTTGGCGCAGAGATCCACGGTTCGGTGGGGAATGTCTTCATCAACGCTGACGGCTTTAAACGTTCTATTGCGTCGCCGGGGCCGGGGAACTACCTCACCATGGCGAAAGCCGTAGCCTCTGCGGTATCGATGGCCGGGATAGAGACGGTGCAGAAGGGATCGTTTATTCAGGCGCACGGATCAAGCACGCCGAAGAATTGCGTCTCCGAGGCGGATATTTTTGACCGCGTTGCGCAAGCCTTTTCGATTCGCGACTGGCCGGTGACGGCGGTGAAATCGTATCTCGGCCACTCTCTGGGGCCCGCCAGCGGCGATCAGCTGATCGGCTGCCTCGGCGTATTCCGCTATGGTATTTTGCCGGGAATTAAAAGCGTGTCCCACATCGCGCCGCAGGTGAACAACGCGCGCTTAGCCATTCCTCTTCAGGACTGCAAATTAGAGGAAGACCAGGGGCAAATCGCCTTTATTAATTCAAAAGGCTTTGGCGGGAATAATGCCACGGGGGTGGTTTACTCGCCAAAGCTTACCCATCAATGGTTGCGCAAACGCTATGGGGAAGCGGTGTTTGCGGATTATCAGCAGCGTAACCGCCAGGTGCGACGTCAGGCTAACGCGTACGACCAGGCGGCGTCGCAGGGTGAACTCAATGTCATTTATCTTTTTGGCCAGCAGGGGATAAATGAGGAAGATGTTAAGATTGATATGAATGGCATCACCATTCCTGGATTTGAAAAACCGATAACGTACGCGACGGATAAAGAATACCCGGACTTTTAATCGTTATATCTGATTTTATTATTAATAAATATGAGCGGGCCGGGTAAGGGAAATTACCCGGCCGCAGGAAAGAACGGTGACACCGTTAAAGAATGGCTTTAATGCTCTGCGCCAGCGGCGTCGTTGCGCGCCCGATTAGTTTGCTCAGCGTATGGCTATCGTCAAAAAGTCCCCCTTTGGACGCGCCCACATCGGAGTCCGCCAGCATATCTGCCAGCCCGGCAGGCAGGCCGACGCTTTTCAGCGCGGCGGCAAAATCCGCTTCACTGAGATTCTGATAGGCTACCGGCTTCCCGCTCTGTTTGCTGAGTTCAGCCGCCAGTTCGCTCAGCGTCCAGCCGTGGTCGCCCGCCAGTTCATAGACCTTGCCCGCGTGGCCCTCTTCAGCGATCACTTTGGCTGCCGCTGCGGCATAGTCTGCACGGGTGGCAGAGGCAATTTTGCCTTCGCCTGCTGCACCAATAAACACGCCGTGTTCCAGCGCAGGCGGCGCGCTCGCCAGGTAGTTTTCGGTATACCAGCCATTGCGCAGCAGGGCATAAGGAATGCCGGATGCCGCCAGCGCTTTTTCAGTGGCAACGTGTTCAACGTGCAGGCCCAGCGGGGAGTTGTCCGCATGCAGCAGGCTGGTGTAGGCGATAAATTTCACGCCAGCCGTTTTGGCGGCGTTAATTACGTTCTGGTGCTGGGTCGCGCGCTGGCCGACTTCGCTGGAAGAGATAAGCAGCAGCTTATCCACGCCGCTCAGCGCGGCGGTGAATGCGGCTTCATCCGTGTAGTCCGCTTGACGAACCACAATTCCCTGCTGGCTTAAGGCCTGCGCTTTCGCCGGGTTACGTACGATGGCCACAATCTGGCTGGCCGGTACGGTTTTCAGCAGCTGTTCGATAACGAGATGGCCAAGCTGGCCGGTAGCGCCGGTAATCGCGATCATGATGAATCTCCTTCGTGTTTGTCTGGTGTTGTGGCACACTAGCACCATAGCTAACTTTTAGTAAGTACGTACAAAAAGGTAAGTATGAAAACAACGATACCAACGCTCAGCGAACAAATGCGCGATGGCAATCTTTTCGCGGAGCAGTGCCCTTCACGCGAGGTGCTCAAACACGTCACCAGCCGCTGGGGTGTCCTGATTCTGCTGGCCCTGCGCCAGGGTACGCATCGCTTTAGCGATCTGCGCCGTAAAATGGGCGGGGTGAGCGAAAAGATGTTGTCCCAGTCACTCCAGGCGCTGGAGCAGGACGGGTTTGTCGATCGCGTGTCGTATCCGGTGGTGCCGCCGCACGTAGAGTATAGCCTGACGCCGATGGGGATTGAGGTCAGCGAAAAGGTCGCCGCGCTGGCGGACTGGATTGAGGTAAATACGCCGAAGGTGATGGCGAACAGGGACGATCGTGCGGCGTAAACGCCGGATATGTGCGGCCTGACCCTCTCCCACAGGGAGAGGGAACAAACACGGAAAACGGCAACGCATGTTGCCGTTTTGTTTTTACTTACTCAAATCCACCTGATAAATCGCGAACCCGATATCATCCGTTGCGACCTTCTTCATCGGATACTGGGCTTTATCCTTGATAAACGCGGCTGCCTTATCGGACGGCGACGTTTCAAAACGGATATCCAGTTTCGTATCGCTGCGGATCGGCGCGAGACGCCAGTTGTTGTCCACTGCCGGATGAATTTCGCCCGCCTTCTTCGACTCCGCGCTGATCCACGCCGCCAGCACCGAGCGGTTCTCGTCCGGCGAGGCAAAGGCGATGTGGCTATCTCCCGTACCGGCAAACTTACCGCCGTAGGCGCGGTAGTTGTTGGTCACCACCAGGAAGGTGGCATTCGGGTCGATCGCCTTGCCGTTGAAGGTCAGGTTTTTGATGCGCTCCGCCTGCGGGTTGATCGCCTGACACTCGCCGTCATATTTCGCCGGTTGGGTGACGTCAATCTGGTAGTTCACGCCGTCGATCACGTCGAAGTTATAGGTACGGAAACCGTCCCAGTTAATCAGCGACTGCGGCTTACTGCTGTGCGGGTCAATCTGGTTAAACTGTCCGGCAGAGCACTCCAGCCACTCTTTCACTTCCTGGCCCGTCGCTTTTACCACCACCAGCGTGTTCGGGTAGAGGTAGAGATCGGCGGCGTTACGGAAGGTCAGCTGGCCCTTTTCGACTTCAACATAGCTTGCCGGGTCGTTCTTACGTCCGCCCACCTTGAATGGCGCAGCGGCTGACAGAACCGGCAGTTTTGCCAGATCCGGATCGCCCTGCACAAAGTGTTCGGCATAGGCTTTCTGCGCCATGTTGACGACCTGAACGGTCGGGTCATCCTGCACCAGCGCCAGGAAGCTGTACATGTTGTCGGCGGATTTGCCGATCGGCTTGCTGACGAATTCGCGCGTGGCGTCGTGATCGTGCTTCAGCACGTCGACCAGTTTTTTATCTTCCGCCGCCAGAGATTTTTTAGCCGCAGCGTCGTAAATCGGGCGCGCTTCGGCTTTTGACTGCGTCACCTTCCAGCTGCCGCCGTCGTTATTCAGCACCAGATCCACCACGCCAAGATGGTCGCCCCACATGCCCGGCATCACCGACGGCACGCCGTTGAGCGTCCCTTTCTCAATGTCCGCCCCTTTGATGCTGGCGAAATCTTTGCCCGGGAAGACCGCGTGGGCGTGGCCGAACAGGATCGCGTCTACGCCTGGAACTTCACTCAGATAGTAAACGGAGTTTTCTGCCATGGCCTGATACGGATCGGCGGAGAGACCCGAGTGGGCGACAACGACTACCAGATCGGCGCCTTTTTCGCGCATTTCCGGCACGTATTTTCGCGCGGTTTCGGTGATGTCGTTAACAGTCACTTTGCCGTCGAGGTTGGCTTTATCCCACGTCATGATCTGCGGCGGCACAAAGCCGATATAGCCGATTTTCAGCGTCTGTTTTTTACCGTCCTGGTCGACGACGTTGGTCTCTTTAATCAGGTAAGGGGTAAAGAGCGGCTTTTGGGTCTTAACGTCGATGATATTGGCGTTAACGTACGGGAATTTCGCACCAGCGAGCGCATCGTGCAGGTATGTCAGACCGTAGTTGAATTCGTGGTTACCGAGGTTGCCGACGGTATAGTCCAGGGTGTTCATCGCTTTATAAACAGGATGGATCTCGCCTTTTTTCAGCCCCCTGGTCGCCATGTAATCCCCGAGCGGACTGCCCTGAATCAGATCGCCATTGTCGACCAGCACGCTGTTTTTCACTTCGCCACGCGCCGCATCGATCAGGCTTGCCGTGCGCACCAGGCCGAATTTTTCCGTCGGGGTATCTTTGTAGTAGTCGAAGTCCATCATGTTGCTGTGCAGATCGGTCGTTTCCAGAATACGCAGATCTACCGTCGCCGCCTGCGCGCTCGCTGCAATCAGCGTCGCCAGAAGCGTTGCACTAAACTTAATCATCAGAGGAGTCCTTTTTCGATGCAGAGCACAAAAGAGTATGTATCTATAGCTTGTTGCTTACAGAAATGTGAATCCTGACAGAAAAAAGTAACCTGAAACCGGAATTGCTTCACAGATAGCGGAATTGTTCACATTACGATATAACTAAAACAAAGAGTTAACCTCACTGCGTTAACAAAGAGGTGGAAAATGCTAGATAAAATTTGTCAGCTCGCACGGGATGCGGGAGATGCCATCATGCAGGTCTATGACGGCAGTAAACCTATGGAGGTTGTCAGCAAGGCCGACGACTCTCCGGTCACGGCGGCGGATATCGCGGCGCATAAGGTGATCCTGAAAGGGTTACAGGCCTTAACGCCGGACATCCCCGTTCTGTCAGAAGAAGCGCCACAAAGCTGGGACGAGCGCCAGCACTGGCAGCGCTACTGGCTGGTCGATCCGCTGGACGGGACAAAAGAGTTCATCAAGCGCAACGGTGAATTCACCGTCAATATCGCCCTGATTGAGAAGGGCAAAGCGGTGCTGGGTGTGGTCTACGCGCCGGTAATGAAGGTGATGTACAGCGCTGCAGAAGGGAAGGCGTGGAAGGAAGAGTGCGGCGTGCGCAAGCAGATCCAGGTGCGCGATGCGCGTCCACCGCTGGTGGTAATTAGCCGCTCGCACAGCGACAGCGAACTGCAGGAGTACCTGCAGCAGCTGGGTGAACACCAGACCACCTCGATTGGCTCATCGCTGAAATTCTGCCTGGTGGCGGAAGGCCACGCGCAGCTCTACCCTCGCTTTGGGCCAACCAACGTCTGGGATACCGCGGCAGGTCATGCCGTTGCCGCGGCCGCCGGGGCGCATGTTCATGACTGGCAGGGCAAGCCGCTGGACTATACCCCGCGCGAATCCTTCCTCAACCCCGGCTTCCGCGTCTCTATTTACTGAGCCAGCAGCTTATGCAGCAGGTCGACAACCTGCTGCACCTCTTCCTGGGTTAACGCGCCGTCTTTCGCCCACTGTACGCGGCCCTCTTTATCCAGCACGACAATCGCGGAGCTTTCTTCCTCCAGCTGCCAGGCCTTACGGGTTACGCCGTTGCTGTCGACGATAAACTGCGACCACGGGTAGAGCTTTTTATTGCTCTCAAGGCTGGAGCGCACAAACATCCCGGAGCCCGGAATGGCGTCATCGGTGTTAACAATGGTGGTCGTCTGGTAGCGGTCGTGAGGGAATTTTGCGGCCTTGATCGCTTCCACCAGGTTGGCATTTTTCTCTTTTGCGGATGTACGACCGGCAATATGTTGTACAACTCTCACTTTGCCCGCGAGCTGCGCGCTATTCCAGGGTTTGTAGCTAAACTTATCATTGTCGAGAATCAATTCTCCCCGGTCAGCAATGCCGACTGGCGGTACACGTTGTCCTTTTTCAATGTTGTGAGCACAAGCCCACAGGGGCAGCAGCAGGCAGGCTGCTGCAAGGATATTACGTAGGGTCATGGCGTTTCCTTATTGTTTGCAGGTGATCCGACCACTTGGTCTTGCGCTTTTAATCATAAGTGCGATCAATGTGGTTTTCCCGCAATCCCGATGCCAGTTTGCGGGCGAACGCACATATCCATGAAAAAACGACGGCTTATACTGCGCCTGGTCACGCTTTGCAAAGATTATTCTGAATAATTGTAATCAAACGGTAAATAAACTTATGCACACTGGGTAACACCGTAGTTCTGGTCTATAGTCATTGGGCATTAAAATTTGCGCTCAGGACAGTCGGGCCGATTGTGGCACCGCAAGAGCGTATGATTCGCAGGAGATACAAGAATGAAAATTTTCCAACGCTACAACCCGCTTCAGGTGGCGAAGTACGTGAAGATCCTGTTCCGTGGACGGTTGTATATCAAGGATGTTGGCGCTTTTGAGTTTGATAAGGGCAAGATCCTTGTCCCAAAAGTGAAGGACAAACAGCACCTGTCTGTGATGTCCGAAGTCAACCGTCAGGTTATGCGTCTGCAAACTGAGATGGCTTAACCAACGTGCTATGCAGTAGTTAACAAAAACGGCTCCCGATGGGAGCCGTTGATGTTTGTGGGGCCAGAATCTTACGCCGACACCTTCTCTTCCGCGTCCGGCAGCTTTGGCACCAGTACGGTCGGTTTGTTGTCGATGCGCGTCACCAGCAGCTGGTCGATGCGGTAGTTATCAATATCCACCACCTCAAACTTGTAGCCGGAGAACTTCACCGAGTCGGTACGTTTCGGGATCTTACGCAGCATAAACATCATAAAGCCGCCGATGGTCTCGTAGTTACCGGACTGCGGGAACTCGTCGATATCCAGCACGCGCATCACGTCTTCAATCGGCGTGCCGCCATCAATCAGCCATGAATTATCGTCACGCTGAACAATCTGCTCTTCCAGCCCCTGGCCAACCAGGTCGCCCATCAGCGTGGTCATCACGTCGTTCAGGGTGATAATACCCACCACCAGCGCGTATTCGTTCATGATAACCGCGAAGTCTTCCCCGGCGGTTTTGAAACTTTCCAGCGCTTCTGAGAGCGTCAGGGTGTCCGGCACAATCAGGGTGTTGCGGATCTGCACGCCGCTGTTGAGCGCCAGACTCTGGTTTGCCAGCACGCGGTTCAGCAGGTCTTTGGAGTCGACGTAACCGATGATGTGGTCAATATCTTCATTGCAGACCAGGAACTTAGAGTGCGGATGCTGCGCCACTTTGTTCTTCAGGCTCTGCTCATCTTCATGTAAATCGAACCAGATAATGCTTTCACGGCCCGTCATGGAAGACGGCACGGTACGGGATTCCAGTTCGAATACGTTCTCAATCAGCTCGTGCTCTTGCTTGCGCAGCACCCCGGCCAGCGCGCCGGCTTCTACTACCGCATAGATGTCGTCAGAGGTGATGTCGTCTTTACGCACCATAGGCAGCTTAAAGATGCGGAAAATCACGTTCGCCAGGCCGTTGAAGAACCATACCAGCGGACGAAACACGTACAGACAGAAGCGCATCGGGTTGATGATACGCAAAGCCACAGCTTCTGGCGCAATCATACCGATGCGTTTCGGGGTCAGGTCTGCAAAGAGGATGAACAGGCCGGTTACCAGCGAGAAGGAGAGGATAAAGCTGAGCTGTTCTGCCAGTTCAACGGACATGTACTTAACAAACAGACTATAAAACGCCGGGGAAAACGCCGCATCACCCACGATACCGCCGAGAATGGCGACCGCGTTGAGGCCAATCTGCACCACGGTGAAGAACATCCCGGGGTTTTCCTGCATTTTCAGGATGCGGGTGGCATTGATGTTGCCTTCATCGGCAAGCAGCTTCAGTTTGATTTTACGGGACGCGGCCAGCGAGATCTCAGATATCGAGAAAAACGCGCTGACGGCAATCAGACAAAGTATTACTAAAATACTGTTTAACATAGTTTATCCGGCTTTTCGCCAGATCCTCAGAAGGGGAGTTGATACCATTTGTGTGAAAACACATTGAAAATCAGCTCGTAGCGTTGAGCCGATTATTTCAGCGGGTAGTATAGCGTAAAGAGATGTAAATCTGCCAGAGGTCACAATTTGGCGAAGATGGCCGGCGGGGGCGGCTGGTGGATGGATGTTAAGCTATGAGACAACGCAGTCGCTTTCTTGAGCGCCACGCGGCTCGCGTGGCGCTGGGTAGGTATCAGGCCAGCTGTGGCGGCAGGCAGACGCCGATGCCCCCGATACCGCAGTAGCCGTACGGGTTTTTATGCAGATACTGCTGGTGATCGTCCTCGGCATAGTAGAACGGTTTCGCGGTGGTGATTTCGGTCGTCACCTCGCGCGTATCGCCCGCTTCACGCATGGCCTGCTGGAAACGCTCAAGGCTGGCGCGCGCGGCGGCATCCTGTTCGGGCGTGAGCGGATAAATAGCCGAACGGTACTGTGTGCCGTGGTCGTTGCCCTGACGCATGCCCTGCGCCGGGTCGTGGTTCTCCCAGAAGACCTGCAGCAGCTGTTCGTAGCTGATTACCGCAGGGTCATAGACAACGCGCACCGCTTCCGCATGCCCTGTTTCGCCGGAGCAGACTTCGCGATAGGTAGGGTTCGGCGTGTAACCGCCCGTGTAGCCAGCCGCCGTGCTGTAAACGCCGGGCAACTGCCAGAAGAGGCGCTCAACGCCCCAGAAGCAGCCCATGGCGAACAGTGCGATTTCCATTCCCTCCGGCACGTTGGTCATGGAATGGTTATTGACGGCGTGTAAGGTCGCCACAGGCATAGGGGTGTTGCGTCCCGGTAATGCATCAGCTTGTGAAACCAGATGCTTTTTGTCGAATAAACTCACGATGGGGCCTCCCGGGGTGCGATGTTTCAGTTAAGGTTGTCACGAAGCGTTTAATTGAACACAATAAATGCGCTGAATCAGTCTAGATTTAATCATAAGAAATATTTGGGTGTTACACCCATTTTCAACCCGCGATTCGGGTTTTTGGCTACATGCCGTATTTTGCCGCGGAGCGGCACTTCATTTGCTTCCAGGGTGGAAACAGGGATATTCAGGAGAAAACGTGACAAAAATCCGCCAGTTATGTTTAGTCAGTGTGTTGCTGACAAGCGGGATTGCCAGCGCGGCGAATGTCCGTTTGCAGGTTGAGGGGTTATCCGGGGCGCTACAAAAAAACGTGCGTGCGCAGTTGTCGACCATCCAGAGTGATGAGGTGACGCCAGACCGGCGTTTTCGCGCGCGCGTGGATGACGCCATCCGTGAAGGGCTGAAAGCGCTGGGGTATTACGAACCCACCATTGATTTCGATCTCCGCCCGCCGCCAAAGAAGGGGCGCCAGGTCCTTATTGCCCGCGTTTCGCCGGGTGAGCCGGTACTGATTGGCGGCACGAACGTCATCCTGCGCGGCGGGGCGCGTACCGACCGGGATTACCTTGACCTGCTCGGCACGCGGCCGAAAATCGGTACCGTGCTTAACCACGGTGACTACGACCATTTCAAAAAAGAGCTGACGAATGTTTCCCTGCGTAAGGGCTACTTCGACAGCCAGTTCAATAAAAGCCAGCTGGGGATTGCGCTGGATCGGCGTCAGGCCTTCTGGGATATCGACTACGACAGCGGAGAACGCTACCGCTTTGGCGATGTGACGTTTGAAGGGTCGCAAATTCGTGAAGAGTACCTGCAAAACCTCGTGCCGTTCAAAAAAGGGGATTACTACCAGTCGAGGGACCTGGCGGAACTGAACCGTCGTCTTTCCGCTACCGGCTGGTTTAACTCCGTGGTTGTCGCACCGGAATTTGATAAGTCTCGCAAAACGAAGGTGTTGCCGCTGCATGGCGTTGTCTCGCCGCGCACCGAGAACACCATTGAGACCGGTGTTGGCTACTCGACGGATGTTGGACCACGCGTGAGAACCTCGTGGAAAAAACCGTGGATGAACTCGTACGGTCACAGCCTGACCACCAGCCTGAGCCTCTCTGCGCCCGAGCAGCAGCTGGATTTTAGCTACAAAATGCCGCTGCTGAAAAATCCGCTTGAGCAATATTACCTTGTGCAGGGCGGTTTTAAGCGCACCGACTTGAACGACACCAAGCAGGACTCTACGACCCTTGCGGTCTCACGCTTCTGGGATCTCTCCAGCGGCTGGCAGCGCGCCATTAACCTGCGCTGGAGCCTGGACCACTTTACCCAGGCCAACGTCACCAATACCACCATGCTGCTTTATCCAGGCGTGATGATCAGCCGTACCCGCTCGCGCGGGGGACTGATGCCGACCTGGGGCGACTCACAGCGCTACTCCATTGATTATTCCAACTCCGCCTGGGGCTCCGACGTGGATTTCTCGGTGATTCAGGCGCAAAACGTCTGGATCCGCACGCTGTACGACAAACACCGCTTTGTCATGCGCGGCAATCTCGGCTGGATTGAAACGGGAGACTTCGAGCGCGTTCCGCCGGATCTGCGCTTCTTCGCCGGGGGCGACCGCAGCATTCGTGGGTATAAGTACAAATCGATCTCACCTGAGAACGAAAAGGGCCAGCTGACTGGTGCGTCAAAACTGGCGACCGGATCGCTGGAGTATCAGTACAACGTCAGCGGAAAGTGGTGGGGCGCCATGTTTGTTGACGGTGGTGAGGCGGTGAACGATATCCGCCGCAGCGACTTCAAAACCGGCGCGGGCGTGGGCGTACGCTGGCAGTCACCCGTCGGGCCCATCAAGCTCGACTTCGCCGTGCCTGTCGGCGACAAAGAAGAGCACGGATTACAGTTTTACATCGGTCTGGGGCCTGAATTATGAGTTTATGGAAGAAAATAAGCCTCGGGGTGCTGATTTTTATCGTGCTGCTGCTCGGTACGGTGGCGTTTCTGGTGGGAACGACGACCGGGCTGCATCTGCTGTTTAACGCTGCGAACCGCTGGGTGCCGGGTCTGGAGATTGGCCAGGTAACGGGCGGCTGGCGCGATCTGCGTCTGAAGAACATCCGCTACGAGCAGCCGGGCGTGGCGGTTAACGCCGGGGAGTTCCACCTGGCGGTCAAGCTGGGCTGCCTGCGCGACAGCAAGCTCTGCGTCAACGATCTGTCGCTAAAAGACGTCAACGTGGCGATAGATTCGAAAAAAATGCCGAAGTCTGCGCCGGTCGAGGAAGAGGACAGCGGCCCGCTGAATCTCTCCACGCCGTACCCAATCGCGCTCTATCGGGTCGCGCTCGATAACGTCAATATCAAAATCGACGACACTACCGTGTCCGTGATGGATTTCACCTCCGGCCTGCGCTGGCAGGAGAAAAACCTCACCCTGACGCCGACGTCGCTGCAGGGCTTACTGATCGCGCTGCCGAAGGTGGCTGACGTGGCGCAGGAAGAGATCGTCGAGCCGAAGATCCAGAACCCGCAGCCGGAAGAAAAACCGCTGGGCGAAACGCTGAAAGACCTCTTCTCGAAGCCTGTGCTGCCGGAAATGACCGACGTTCATCTGCCGCTAAATCTCAACATCGAGGAGTTCAAAGGCGAGCAGCTGCGCCTGACCGGCGATACCGATCTGACGGTCTACACCATGCTGCTGAAAGTCAGCAGCATTGACGGCAATATGAAGCTCGACGCGCTGGATATCGACACCAGCCAGGGTTCGGTGAATGCGTCGGGGAATGCCCTGCTGCGCGACAACTGGCCGGTGGACATTACGCTTAACAGTGCCCTCAACATCGATCCGCTGAAAGGCGAAAAGGTGAAGGTCAAAGTGGGCGGTGCGCTGCGCGACAAGCTGGACGTCGGGGTGAATCTCTCCGGCCCGGTGGACATGGTCCTGCGCGCGCAAACGCAGCTGGCGGAAGCCGGGCTGCCGCTCAATCTGGAGGTTGTCAGCAAGCAGCTTTACTGGCCGTTCACCGGTGAAAAACAGTTCCAGGCCGATGACCTGAAGCTGAAGCTGAGCGGCAAGATGACCGACTACACGCTCTCGTTCCGCACTGCGGTGAAGGGGCAGGGCGTGCCGCCCGCGAACATCACGCTGGATGCGAAGGGCAACGAACAGCAGGTCAACCTCGATAAGCTGACCGTCGCGGCGCTGGAAGGTAAAACCGAGCTGACCGCGTTGCTCGACTGGCAGCAGGCGATCAGCTGGCGCGGCGAGCTGAAGCTGACGGGCATTAACACCGCCAAAGAGGTGCCGGACTGGCCGTCGAAACTGGATGGCCTGATTAAAACCCGCGGCAGCCTGTACGGCGGTACGTGGCAGATGGACGTGCCGGAAATCAAGCTCACCGGGAACGTGAAGCAGAACAAGGTTAACGTTGAAGGCTCGGTGAAAGGCAACAGCTATCTGCAGTGGGTAATCCCGGGGCTGCACGTGGCGCTGGGCCGCAACACGGCGGATATCAAAGGCGAGCTGGGGGTGAAAGATCTCAATCTGGATGCCACCATCGATGCGCCGAATCTCGACAATGCCCTGCCGGGGCTGGGCGGCACGGCGAAAGGTCTCGTGAAAGTGCGCGGTACGGTGGAGGCGCCGCAGCTGCTGGCGGACATTACCGCCAATAACCTGCGCTGGCAGGAGCTGAGCGTTGCCCGCGTCCGCGTGGAAGGGGATGTGAAATCTACCGATCAGATCGGCGGTAGCCTGAACCTGCGCGTGGAGCGCATTTCTCAGCCGGACGTGAACATTAACCTGGTCACCCTGGACGCCAAAGGGAACGAGAAGCAGCACGACCTCCAGCTGCGCGTGCAGGGCGAGCCGGTCTCCGGCCAGCTTCACCTCACCGGCAGCTTTGACCGCAAGGAAGAACGCTGGAAAGGGACGCTGGATAACACGCGTTTCAATACGCCGGTCGGGCCGCTGGCGCTCTCGCGATCGATTGCCCTCGACTACCGCAATGCCGAGCAGAAGATCAGCATTGGGCCACACTGCTGGACCAACCCGAATGCGGAGCTGTGCGTGCCGCAGACCATCGATGCGGGTGCGGAAGGGCGCGCGCAGATCAACCTCAATCGCTTCGATCTGGCGATGCTGAAGCCGTTTATGCCGGACACGACTCAGGCCAGCGGCGTCTTCAGCGGGAAAGCCGACGTCGCCTGGGACACCACCAAAGAGGGGCTGCCGCAGGGCAGCGTCATGCTGTCCGGGCGTAACGTGAAGGTGACGCAGGAGGTCAACGACGCGCCGCTGCCGGTGGCGTTCGACACCCTGAACCTGAGTGCCGATCTGCATAACAATCGCGCACAGCTCGGGTGGACAATCCGCCTCACCAACAACGGCCAGCTGGACGGGCAGGTCCAGATTACCGATCCGCAGGGACGGCGTAATCTGGGCGGCAACGTCAACATCCGTAACTTCAACCTGGCGATGGTGAACCCGATTTTCGCGCGCGGGGAAAAAGCGGAGGGCATGCTCAACGCTAACCTGCGGCTGGCCGGTAACGTGCAAAGCCCGCAGCTATTCGGTCAGATGCGGCTCAGCGGCGTGGATATCGACGGCAACTTCATGCCGTTTGACATGCAGCCCAGCCAGATCGCGATGAACTTCAACGGCATGAGCTCGACGCTGAGCGGCTCGGTATTGACGCAGCAAGGGCAAATCAACCTGAGCGGCGACGCGGACTGGAGCCAGCTCGACAACTGGCGCGCCCGTATTGCCGCGAAGGGCAGCAAGGTGCGCATCACCGTACCGCCGATGGTGCGCCTGGACGTCTCGCCTGATGTGGTCTTTGAAGCCACGCCAAGCCTCTTCACGCTTGACGGACGCGTCGACGTGCCGTGGGCGCGCATCGTGGTTCACGACGTGCCGGAAAGCGCGGTCGGCGTCTCAAGTGATGAAGTTATGCTCAATGAAAATCTGAAACCTATAGAACAGAAGAGCGCGGGCATACCGATTAATAGCAACCTTATCGTGCACGTGGGGAATAACGTGCGGTTGGATGCGTTTGGGCTGAAGGCGAGGCTCACGGGCGACCTGAAAGTGGCGCAGGATAAACAAGGGCTTGGCCTGAACGGGCAGATCACTATTCCTGAAGGGCGTTTCCACGCCTATGGTCAGGATCTGATTGTGCGCAAAGGCGAGCTGCTGTTCTCCGGTCCACCGGATCAGCCCCTGTTGAACATCGAAGCGATTCGTAACCCGGAAGCGACGGAAAACGACGTCATTGCTGGCGTTCGCGTCACCGGTTCCGCCGACGAGCCGAAGGCGGAGATCTTCTCTGACCCGGCGATGTCGCAGCAGGAAGCTCTCTCTTATCTGCTGCGTGGACAAGGTCTGGACAGCGGACAAAGCGACAGTGCGGCGATGACCTCGATGTTAGTGGGTCTGGGGGTTGCACAAAGTGGGCAGGTTGTGGGTAAAATCGGCGAGACGTTCGGCGTAAGCAATCTGGCGTTGGACACCCAGGGCGTGGGTGACTCCTCGCAGGTGGTGGTCAGCGGCTATGTACTGCCGGGTCTGCAGGTAAAATATGGTGTGGGGATCTTTGACTCACTGGCAACTCTCACGTTACGCTATCGCCTGATGCCCAAGCTATATCTGGAAGCAGTGTCCGGCGTAGACCAGGCACTTGATCTGCTCTATCAGTTTGAGTTTTAGCAATGCGAATATTTGTCTACGGCAGTTTACGAACCAAGCAAGGCAACAGTCACTGGATGACCAATGCCCTGCTGCTGGGGAATTACAATATCGAGAACTACCAGTTGTACAGCCTGGGCCACTATCCAGGCGCGGTTCCGGGCGAAGGAACAGTACAGGGTGAAGTCTATCGTATTGATAACGCGACGCTTGCCGAACTTGATGCCTTGCGCACCAGGGGCGGTGAATACGCACGCCAGTTGATCCAGACGCCGTACGGAAGTGCGTGGATGTACGTCTACCAGCGTCCGGTCGAAGGGTTAACGCGGATTGTAAGCGGTAACTGGTTAGACAGAGACCAGTACTGAAAAAAACAACGCCACCGTGAGGTGGCGTTGTTTTTTTACGCCTTTTGCCGGGCGGCGCGCCGCCACAAAAAAGCCCCGACATGCGGGGCTTTCATCAATCAGCAGTAAGAATTACTTCTTAGCAGCGCGTTCGAAAGAGGCGATGATTTCTGCTTTCGCCGCTTCTGCGTTGTCCCAGCCGTCAACTTTAACCCACTTGCCTTTTTCGAGGTCTTTGTAGTGCTCGAAGAAGTGAGTGATCTGCGCTTTCAGCAGCTCTGGCAGGTCGTTCACATCTTTGATGTGATCGTATTCTTTGCTCAGCTTGGTGTGCGGTACCGCAACCAGCTTCGCATCTTCACCGGATTCGTCGGTCATTTTCAGCACGCCAACTGGACGGCAGCGAATGACGGAGCCTGGCTCCAGTGGGTATGGCGTTGGGACCAGCACGTCAACCGGGTCACCGTCCAGAGACAGGGTGTGGTTGATGTAACCGTAGTTGCACGGATAGAACATCGCGGTAGACATGAAACGGTCTACGAACAGGGCGCCGCTCTCTTTGTCCACTTCGTATTTGATAGGATCTGCGTTAGCCGGGATTTCGATAACTACGTAGATGTCTTCTGGCAGTTCTTTACCCGCTGGGACGTTGAGTAAGCTCATGTCGGTGTCCTTTAAAATGGATGGTAAACAAGTGGCAGGTATTATAGCCAACTCGCGCTGAATGTCTCCGCCTGTTTTCGCTTTCTCTCCCCGCTTTCTCCACTTTTCAGACCCTTTCCATGACAGAAAAATCCATAAACTCAGCCGCATTTTTCATGGTGAAATGAAAGCGATTACAAACTTGTGATTAACGTTTTATTCACTTTTCTGAAGTGTGATGTAACGCAATTCGTTACATATTTCATGGGCTATAGTCATTTCGCAGAACATCTTTTAACCAACAATAAACACCCCTACGAGGACGCTCATATGTGGAAGCGCTTACTTCTTGTCACAGCAGTTTCGGCAGCCATGTCGTCTATGGCGATGGCCGCTCCCTTAACCGTAGGTTTTTCGCAGGTCGGCTCTGAATCTGGCTGGCGAGCGGCTGAAACCAACGTTGCCAAAAGCGAGGCTCAGAAACGCGGCATTACCCTGAAAATCGCCGATGGTCAGCAGAAACAAGAGAATCAGATCAAAGCCGTACGCTCCTTTATCGCCCAGGGCGTGGATGCCATCTTTATTGCACCCGTCGTGGCGACCGGCTGGGAACCCGTCCTGAAGGAAGCGAAAGACGCTGAGATCCCTGTCTTCCTGCTTGACCGTTCCATCGACGTCAAAGACAAATCCCTCTATATGACCACCGTGACCGCCAACAACGTGCTGGAAGGGCAATTGATTGGCGACTGGCTGGTGAAACAGGTCGACGGTAAGCCGTGTAACGTCGTTGAGCTGCAGGGCACCGTCGGCGCGAGCGTGGCCATCGACCGTAAAAAAGGCTTTGCTGAGGCCATCGCTAAAGCGCCAAACATCAAGATTATCCGCTCTCAGTCCGGCGACTTTACGCGCAGTAAAGGTAAAGAGGTCATGGAGAGCTTCATCAAGGCTGAAAACAACGGCAAGAACATCTGCATGGTTTACGCCCACAACGATGACATGGCGATCGGTGCGATTCAGGCGATTAAAGAAGCGGGCCTGAAGCCGGGCAAAGATATCCTCACCGGCTCTATCGACGGCGTGCCGGACATCTACAAAGCGATGATTGACGGCGAAGCCAACGCCAGCGTGGAGCTGACGCCAAACATGGCGGGCCCGGCATTCGACGCGCTGGAGAAATTCAAGAAAGACGGCACGATGCCTGAGAAGGTGACGGTCACCAAGTCCACGCTCTACCTGCCTGACACGGCGAAAGAAGAGTTAGAGAAGAAGAAAAATATGGGCTACTGATGCCTTCACCCCTCACCCCAGCCCTCTCCCGGAGGGGAGAGGGAAAAGGGCGGTTTGGGCAGAAATTTATAGACTGGCACGAATAGTCCCCTCTCCCCTCCGGGGAGAGGGTCAGGGTGAGGGGGAAACCATGACCACTGAACAACACCAGGAAATCCTCCGCACAGAGGGCTTAAGCAAATTCTTCCCCGGCGTAAAGGCGCTGGATAACGTTGATTTCAGCCTTCGGCGCGGTGAGATCATGGCGCTGCTGGGCGAGAACGGCGCGGGAAAATCGACGCTGATTAAATCCCTGACCGGCGTTTATCACGCCGATCGCGGCACCATCTGGCTGGAAGGCAACGCCATTTCGCCGAAAAATACCGCCCATGCCCAGCAGCTGGGGATCGGGACGGTGTACCAGGAAGTGAACCTGCTGCCGAATATGTCGGTGGCGGATAATCTGTTTATTGGCCGTGAGCCGCGACGTTTTGGCCTGCTGCGCCGCAAAGAGATGGAGGCGCGGGCGACAAAGCTGATGGAATCGTACGGCTTCTCCCTCGACGTCCGCGAGCCGCTGAACCGCTTTTCCGTGGCGATGCAGCAGATCGTCGCCATCTGTCGCGCGATCGATCTCTCCGCGAAGGTACTCATCCTCGACGAACCCACCGCCAGCCTCGATACCCAGGAAGTGGAGATGCTCTTTACCCTGATGCGCCAGCTGCGCGATCAGGGCGTCAGCCTGATCTTCGTTACCCACTTCCTCGATCAGGTATATGAGGTAAGCGATCGCATCACGGTGCTGCGCAACGGCAGCTTTGTCGGCTGCCGCGAAACCTGCGAGCTGCCGCAGATCGAACTGGTGAAAATGATGCTGGGCCGCGAGCTGGAAACCAACGCCCTTCAGCGCGCCGGGCGCACGCTGCTCAGCGAGAAACCGGTCGCCGCGTTCAGCGATTACGGCAAGAAAGGCGTGATATCGCCGTTTAATCTGGAAGTCCGCCCGGGGGAAATTGTCGGGCTGGCGGGCCTGCTGGGCTCCGGCCGGACCGAAACTGCCGAGGTGATCTTCGGGATCAAGCCGGCCGACAGCGGCACCGCGCTGATCAAGGGCAAACCGCAAACCTTACGATCGCCGCATCAGGCCTCCTGCCTGGGCGTCGGCTTCTGCCCGGAAGACCGAAAAACGGACGGTATTATTGCCGCGGCCTCGGTGCGGGAAAATATCATCCTGGCGCTGCAGGCCCAGCGCGGCTGGCTGCGCCCGATCCCCCGTAAAGAGCAAAACGCCATCGCCGAGCGCTTTATCCGCCAGCTCGGCATCCGCACGCCGAGCGCGGAACAGCCTATTGAGTTCCTCTCCGGCGGTAACCAGCAGAAGGTTCTCCTCTCCCGCTGGCTGCTGACCAAACCCCAGTTCCTGATCCTCGACGAACCGACCCGCGGCATTGACGTGGGGGCGCACGCCGAAATTATCCGGCTTATCGAAACCCTGTGCGCGGACGGTCTGGCGCTGCTGGTTATTTCGTCCGAGCTGGAAGAGCTGGTGGGCTATGCCGATCGCGTCATCATCATGCGCGATCGCAAACAGGTGGCAGAGGTCCCGCTGGATAAGCTGTCCGTTCCGGCGATCATGAATGCCATCGCGGCATAAGGAGTAAATCGTGATGCCCCGTTCGCTTTCGCAAACCGGTGAGTCAAAGCGCCGATTCAGCTGGCCAACCGGCACGCCGCAAATCGCAGCGCTGCTGGTGGTTCTGCTGGTTGATAGCCTTGTCGCGCCGCATTTCTTCCAGATTATCGTGCAGGATGGTCGCCTGTTTGGCAGCCCGATAGACATTCTAAACCGTGCCGCGCCGGTGGCGCTGCTGGCCATCGGGATGACGCTGGTCATCGCCACCGGCGGGATTGACCTTTCCGTCGGCGCGGTGATGGCCATCGCCGGGGCCACGGCAGCCTCCATGACCGTGTCCGGACACAGCCTGCCGGTGGTTCTGCTGGCGGCCTTAGGCACCGGCGTGCTGGCCGGATTGTGGAACGGCATTCTGGTGGCGGTGCTGAAAATTCAGCCCTTTGTCGCCACCCTTATCTTAATGGTGGCCGGGCGCGGCGTGGCGCAGCTGATTACCTCCGGACAGATTGTCACCTTTAACTCCCCGAGCCTGGCGTGGCTCGGAAGCGGCAACCTGCTGTTCTTCCCGACGCCGGTGATTATTGCCCTGGCCACGCTCGTTGTCTTCTGGCTTTTCACCCGCAAAACGGCGCTGGGCATGTTCATTGAAGCCGTCGGGATCAACATCCGCGCCGCGCGCAACGCCGGGGTCAACACCCGCCTGATGGTGATGCTGACCTACGTGCTGAGCGGCGTCTGCGCCGCCATCGCCGGGGTCATCGTCGCGGCGGATATTCGCGGGGCCGATGCCAACAACGCGGGGCTCTGGCTGGAGCTGGACGCGATCCTCGCGGTGGTGATCGGCGGCGGGTCGCTGATGGGCGGGCGCTTTAACCTGCTGCTCTCGGTGATAGGCGCGCTGATCATTCAGGGAATGAACACCGGGATCCTGCTCTCGGGGTTCCAGCCGGAACTCAACCAGGTGGTGAAAGCGGTGGTCGTGCTCTGCGTGCTGATCGTCCAGTCGCCGCGCTTTGTCAGCATCATTAAGGGGATCCGTGGACATGATAAAACGTAATTTACCGTTGATGATCACGCTGGGCGTGTTTGTGCTGGGGTATCTCTACTGCCTCACCCAATTCCCTGGTTTTGCGTCGACGCGCGTGATTTGCAATATCCTGACCGATAACGCCTTTTTAGGCATCATCGCCGTCGGAATGACCTTTGTGATCCTCTCCGGCGGGATCGATCTCTCCGTTGGCTCGGTGATCGCGTTCACGGGCGTGTTCCTCGCGAAGGCGATCGGCTTCTGGGGGATCTCTCCGCTGGTGGCGTTTCCGCTGGTGCTGGCGATGGGCTGCGCGTTTGGCGCCTTTATGGGGCTGCTGATCGACGCGTTAAAAATTCCGGCGTTTATCATTACCCTCGCGGGGATGTTTTTCCTGCGCGGGGTGAGCTATCTGGTGTCGGAAGAATCGATTCCGATTAACCATCCGGTGTACGACACGCTCTCCAGCCTGGCGTGGAAAATTCCCGGCGGCGGCCGCCTGAGCGCGATGGGGCTGCTGATGCTGGGCGTGGTGGTGATTGGCATCTTCCTCGCCCACCGTACCCGGTTTGGCAATCAGGTGTACGCCATCGGCGGTAGCGCCACGTCGGCAAACCTGATGGGGATCTCCACCCGCAGTACCAACATCCGCATCTATATGCTCTCGACCGGCCTGGCGACGCTGGCGGGTATCGTCTTCTCGGTGTATACCCAGGCGGGCTATGCCCTTGCAGGCGTGGGCGTGGAGCTGGATGCGATTGCTTCTGTGGTTATCGGCGGCACGCTGCTGAGCGGTGGGGTCGGTACCGTGCTGGGAACGCTGTTCGGCGTGGCTATCCAGGGGCTGATACAAACCTATATCAACTTTGACGGCACGCTCAGCTCCTGGTGGACGAAGATCGCCATCGGCATTCTGCTGTTTATTTTTATTGCCCTGCAGCGGGGGCTGACGGTGCTCTGGGAGAACCGCCAAAGCTCGCCTGTTACCCGCGTAAACACATCGGTAACAGAGCGATAACACGCTGAATTTGCTTAAAGTCTAAACATTTTCCGGTAGCGGCCGATACTCTTTTTTTATGCCCAGAAATATCTCGCTACCGGAAATAATATCATGCTTAAAACGCTATCGATTCGTACCGGCTTGCTCTCTTTACTGGCCGTTATGACCCTTCTGCTGCTGATTGTCAGCGGCATTGGCATTTATGCCCTCACACAGAGTTCTTCTTCACTGCAGCGTATTAATCACCTTCAGGGTGAGCAGATGGTGCAGCTTAATTCTGGCTATACGCTGATCCTGCGCGCGCGCAATGAGGCGGGCCAGGCCGTCCGCATGATGGAAATCGGCATGCTGGACGATGCGGCCAAAGCGGTAAAAAACATCAATCAGGAAGTTGCCCTGGCCCAGAAAACGCTGAAAGGCGTGATCGACGGCGGCGTGGCTGACGAGCAGGGGCAACAGCTGCTCGATAAAGTGGCGGCCAGCCTGGCGACCTATAGCCAGCAGGGGATCAACCCGATGCTGAAAACCCTGAATGACCAGAGCGCGGACGGGTATTACGATCTGCTGGAGAAGACGCTGATTCCGGTGGCGAAGCAGTTTGATAACGATATGCAGGCGTTTCAGAAATGGAGCGAAGCGCGTGGTCAGGCGGAAGTGAGTGCCGTGCAGGCGAGCAAAACCCGCGTCCTGATCCTGATTATCGTCGCAGCGCTGCTGACGGCGGGCATTATCGTGCTCGCGTGGCTGGTGCTGCGCCATATGCTGCTCAAGCCGCTTTCGGCCTCGATCGCTCAGCTGGAGAACGTGGCGGCGGGGGATTTAACCCATACGCTGAATGCCCCCGCGAGCCAGGAATTTAACCGCCTCAACGCGGTGATAGAGCAGATGCGACAGTCGCTGATGAACTCGGTTATGCGGGTACGCGATGCCAGTTCGCAAATTGACACCGGCAGCCGCGAGCTGACGCTGGGAAACCGCGATCTTGCCGAGCGTACAGAATCCACCGCCACGTCGCTGGAGCAGACGGCGGCCAGCATGGAACAGATCACCGCGACGGTGAAGCTCAACGCCGATAACGCCGAGCAGGCGCACCAGCTGGCGAAGTCGGTGTCCGACACGGCCGATCACGGCAGCGAAATGGTCTGCTACGTAATTGAAAAAATGCGCGATATCTCGGGCAGCTCGGCGCGCATCGCCGACATCCTGAGCGTGATCGACGGTATTGCCTTCCAGACCAATATTCTGGCGCTTAACGCCTCCGTGGAAGCGGCGCGCGCGGGCGAGCAGGGGCGCGGGTTTGCCGTCGTCGCGGGCGAAGTGCGAAACCTTGCCAGCCGCAGCGCCGACGCGGCGAAAGAGATCCGATCGCTTATCAGCGATTCGCAGACCCACGTTAACGAGGGCAGCGAGCTGGCCCAGCAGGCTGGCGAAACCATGGACGAAATCGCAACAGAAGTGCTGCGCATGACCAAACTGATGCGTGAGATTGCGACCGCGTCTCAGGAGCAGAGCCGTGGTATTGAGCAGGTGAATATTGCGGTGAATCAGATGGACGAAACCGCGCAGCAGAATGCGGCGCTGGTGCAGCAATCCTCCGCCGCGACCCGCTCCCTTGAGGAACAGTCGCGTCAGCTGATGGAAGCCATGTCATCATTCAAAGTGACGACTCAGACCGCTGCATAATATTACCCAGCCCCGGTACGTTCTGTGCCGGGGTTTTATTTTTTCCGGAATTAACTGCCGCAATATTATCGTGAATTTCACCCATTAATATTTCCAGCGAACTGGTTAAAGCTAACGCTTTTTCCGTCGGTTCAAGATATAAACCTTTGCGGAAAAATAACGGTTCATCAAAGAGTTGATTAAAACGCTTTAGGGCCAGACTCACCGCCGGACGTGACATCTCCAGACGCAAAGAGGCTTTTGCCATGCTGCCGCAGCGGACGATTTCAATAAATACAGGGATAAGATTTAAATCAATGCCGGTATTAGCACGGGAATAATTTTTCATTGCGATTCTGCTCCACGAAATATCTGTCAAACTGTTATGGAAATAATGCAGGAGCAGTGGTGAATATTAAAGCATGTTTTTTATAAACACTTATACGGTAAAATATATAAATGACCAGGGGAGCCAGAACGGCTCCCCTGTAGAGAGGCATTACGCGTCCGGGTACTCACGGATAAAACGTTCAACGTCTTCAACCATGTGGTTGTTGCCGACGAAGAATGAACGGCGCTGGTGAAGGCTTTCCGGCACGATATCCAGAATGCGCTCTTTACCGTCGCTCGCCTTGCCGCCCGCCTGTTCGGCGAGGAACGCCATCGGGTTGCACTCGTACAGCAGGCGCAGCTTCCCGTCCGGGTGGCTGGCGGTGCTTGGGTAGAGGTAGATACCGCCTTTCAGCAGGTTACGGTGGAAATCCGCGACCAGAGAGCCAATATAGCGGGACGTGTACGGGCGCTGGGTTGCTTTATCTTCTTCCTGGCAGAATTTAATGTACTTCTTCACGCCGTTCGGGAATCGGATGTAGTTGCCTTCGTTGATGGAGTAGGTGTTGCCCTTCTCCGGGAAGCGCATGCGTTCCTGGCTCAGGCAGAAAACGCCAAGTGAAGGATCGTACGTAAAGGCGTGAACTCCGCAACCGGTGGTGTACACCAGCATGGTGGAGGAGCCATAAACGACGTAACCGGCAGCAACCTGGTTAATGCCCGGCTGCAGGAAATCTTCTTCGGTCACCGGCGTGCCAACAGGCGTGACGCGGCGGTAGATTGAGAAAATGGTACCGACAGAAACGTTAACGTCGATGTTTGAGGAACCGTCGAGCGGATCCATCAGAACAACGTATTTAGCGTGTTCACACCCTTCGAAAACAACAATTTCATCTTCTTCTTCAGAGGCGATACCCGCAACGATGTCGCGCGCGCGCAGTGCAGCTTTCAGTTTTTCATTTGCGAACAGATCGAGCTTCTGTTGAACCTCGCCCTGAACGTTCTCGGCACCGCTGGCACCCAGGATATCGACCAGACCGGCCTTGTTGATATCACGGTGGATGATCTTAGCGCCCAGCTTTATTGCCGACAGCAAAGCAGTGAGTTCACCGGTAGCATGAGAGAACTCGTGCTGCTTTTCGACAATAAATTCACCTAACGTTTTCATAACACTTTCCCTGCATCTTTGTGAGTAGAGCGATTGTATGTTCACTAAAACGACTAAAGCCCAACAATCTTAACAAACATTCAAATATTAGCGCAGAGGTGAATCGCGCCAGCAACATACGGATTTACCTGAAATGCGTTTCACAGCCGCTAACATGTGAGTAAAATGTGCGCCACATTGAAGAAGGATAGTGACGTATGCGCATTCATATATTGGGGATTTGTGGCACTTTCATGGGCGGACTGGCAATGCTGGCGCGCTCGCTGGGCCATGAAGTGACAGGTTCGGACGCCAATGTGTATCCGCCAATGAGCACACTTCTGGAGAAACAGGGCATCTCGTTAATTCAGGGCTACGATGCCAGCCAGCTGGATCCCGAGCCGGACCTGGTGATCATCGGCAACGCTATGACCCGCGGCAATCCGTGCGTCGAGGCGGTTCTGGAACGCAATATTCCGTTCATGTCCGGCCCTCAGTGGCTGCATGACTTCGTCCTGCGCGACCGCTGGGTGGTTGCCGTTGCCGGTACCCATGGCAAAACCACGACCGCGGGCATGGCGACCTGGATCCTCGAAGCCTGCGGCTACAAGCCGGGCTTCGTGATTGGCGGCGTTCCGGGTAATTTCGACGTTTCTGCGCGTCTGGGTGACAGCCCGTTCTTCGTGATCGAAGCCGACGAATACGACTGCGCGTTCTTCGACAAGCGCTCCAAGTTCGTGCACTACTGCCCGCGCACGCTGATACTCAACAACCTTGAGTTTGACCATGCGGATATTTTTGACGATCTGAAAGCGATCCAGAAACAGTTCCACCACCTGGTGCGCATTGTTCCGGGCCAGGGGCGCATCATCCTGCCGGAAAACGACATCAACCTGAAGCAGACGATGGCGATGGGCTGCTGGAGCGAGCAGGAGCTGGTGGGCGAGCAGGGCCACTGGCAGGCGAAGAAGCTCAACGCCGATGCCTCCGAGTGGGAAGTGCTGCTCGACGGTGAAAAAGTGGGTGAGGTGAAGTGGGGCCTGGTGGGCGAGCACAACATGCACAACGGCCTGATGGCCATTGCTGCGGCGCGTCACGTGGGCGTTCTGCCTGCGGATGCGGCCAATGCGCTGGGCTCGTTCATAAACGCCCGTCGCCGTCTGGAACTGCGCGGTGAAGCCCACGGCGTTACCGTGTATGACGATTTCGCGCACCACCCAACGGCCATTCTGGCAACGCTTGCCGCCCTGCGCGGCAAGGTCGGCGGGACAGCCCGCATTCTGGCGGTGCTGGAACCGCGCTCGAACACCATGAAGATGGGCATCTGCAAAGATGACCTCGCGCCGTCGTTAGGACGTGCCGATGAGGTCTTCCTGCTGCAGCCGCAGCATATTCCGTGGCAGGTGGCAGAAGTGGCCGACGCCTGCATTCAGCCTGCGCACTGGAGCGCGGATGTGGATGCGCTCGCGGATATGGTGGTGAAAGCCGCTCAGCCTGGCGACCACATTCTGGTGATGAGCAACGGCGGTTTTGGTGGGATCCATCAGAAGCTGCTGGACGGTCTGGCGAAGAAAGCGGAAGCGGCAGCCGCAGAGTAAAAAAAAGCCCGGTGGCGCTTGCGCTTACCGGGCCTACTTTCCCGTGTTTTCTCCCTCGCCCCTCCGGGGTGAGGGGGAAGAGATTACTCTTCGTTCTCAGACAGCTCGCGCAGATACTGGAAAATCAGGCGCGCAGACTTCGGCGGCTTATTCCCTTCTTTCTCTTTCTTCGCGTTGCGGATCAAGGAACGCAGCTGCTGGCGGTCGGCATCCGGCCACAGGTTTAGCACTTCCGGCACGGCGTCATCACCCTGTTCAATCAGGCGATCGCGGATCTGCTCCAGCTTATGGAACAGCGCAACCTGCTGGTTGTGGCGGTTTTTCAGCTTGTCCAGCGCCTGGCGGATCGGATCGACGTCGCGCTGACGCAGCATTTTCCCGATAAGCTGAAGCTG
>NZ_JADCKW010000026.1:91452-144636 GCF_014982155.1 Enterobacter cloacae complex sp. P16RS2
ATCCTGGTCGAGCGGGATCTTGTCCAGCGCGTTTTTACCCAGTTCTACCATTTCCGCGCCAAGCTGTTTTAACTCTTCGGCGTCACGTTTAATTTCACTTTTACTGACCCAGATGATCTCATCATCTTCGTCTTCGATGTCATCACCGGGAACGTCGTCGAGCCAGTCTTCGGGCTGCTTAGTCATGTCAGGCTCCTTAAAAAAAGAGGCTAATGTTACCAGTTAAGACGCGCACTGAAAAACGGTTCTCTGTTAGACTTCAGTTAACTCTCTCTTACAGTATGGCATTTGCGATGAAAGTAACCTCACAAGTTGAAGCGCAGCGTAAGATTCTGGAAGAAGCCGTCTCCACCGCGCTGATGCTTGCTTCAGAAAAATCAGATGGCGCCGAAGTGGCGGTCAGCAAAACCACCGGCATCAGCGTAAGTACCCGCTATGGTGAAGTGGAGAACGTAGAATTCAACAGCGATGGCGCGCTTGGGATCACGGTGTATCACCAGAACCGCAAAGGCAGCGCGTCATCCACCGATCTCAGCCCGGATGCCATTGCCCGCACGGTGCAGGCTGCGCTGGATATCGCCCGTTATACCTCCCCGGATCCTTACGCAGGCGTGGCGGATAAAGACCTGCTGGCGTTTGACGCGCCGGATCTCGATCTTTTCCACCCGGCGGAAGTGACACCGGACGAAGCGATCGAACTGGCCGCGCGCGCCGAGCAGGCTTCCCTGCAGGCCGATAAGCGCATCACCAATACCGAAGGCGGCAGCTTTAACAGCCACTACGGCATCAAAGTCTTCGGCAACAGCCACGGCATGCTGCAGGGCTACTGCTCCACCCGTCATTCGCTCTCCAGCTGCGTGATCGCCGAAGAGAACGGTGACATGGAGCGTGACTACGCCTACACCATTGGCCGCGCGCTGGGGGATTTGCAGTCTCCTGAGTGGGTGGGTAAAGAGTGTGCCGAACGCACGCTGTCACGCCTGTTGCCGCGTAAACTCTCCACCATGAAGGCCCCGGTCATTTTTGCCAACGAAGTGGCAACCGGTCTGTTTGGCCATCTGGTGGGCGCTATCGCGGGCGGCTCGGTTTACCGTAAATCGACCTTCCTGCTCGACTCGCTGGGCAAGCAGATCCTGCCGGAATGGCTCACCATTGAAGAACATCCGCACCTGCTGAAAGGGCTGGCCTCCACGCCGTTCGACAGCGAAGGCGTGCGCACCGAACGTCGCGATATCATCAAAGACGGTATTCTGACCCAGTGGCTGCTGACCAACTACTCCGCGCGCAAGCTGGGGCTGAAAAGCACCGGACACGCTGGCGGCATCCACAACTGGCGCATTGCCGGACAGGGCCTGAACTTTGAGCAGATGCTGAAAGAGATGGGCACCGGTCTGGTAGTCACCGAGCTGATGGGTCAGGGCGTAAGCGGCATCACTGGAGACTACTCGCGCGGCGCGGCGGGCTTCTGGGTGGAAAACGGCGAAATCCAGTATCCGGTGAGCGAAATTACTATCGCCGGCAACCTGAAGGACATGTGGCGCAATATCGTTACGGTCGGTAACGATATTGAAACACGTAGCAATATACAGTGTGGTTCTGTACTTCTGCCGGAAATGAAAATCGCCGGTCAGTAATACCCGTAAAGGCGTTTTAATAATAAAAAAGGAAGTGAGCAATGCGTAAACATCTGTTAGCGATCGTCGCGGCTTCAACGCTGGTTCTTGGCTCTTCTGCGTTTGCTGCCGATCTTGAAGACGACATGGGCATCCTCGGTCAAAACCTGAAGGTGGTGCAGAAAACCGACAATGCGGCTGAAATGAAAGACGCGCTGACCAAAATGCGTGAAGCGGCGCTGGACGCACAAAAAGCGACGCCTCCGAAGCTGGAAAGCAAAGCGGCAGACAGCGCAGAGATGAAAGACTACCGCCACGGCTTTGACGTGCTGGTCGGCCAGATCGACGGCGCGCTGAAGCTGGCTAACGAAGGCAAAGTGAAGGAAGCCCAGGCGGCGGCCGAGCAGTTTGTGACGACCCGTAACACGTATCACAAGAAATACCGTTAACCGATCGCGCATCTGACAAACAACCAGCGGGGGCCAGTGGCTCCCGTTTTTTTTACGCGGTAATAAGTAAACCCTATCGCCATCACATTTTTGCGTCACCACGCCTGAACGTTTCGTTTCCCCGGCGCGCGTTTTGCCGCTGGAATACGTGATATTCATCACGCAAATACCGTCATTAATTCAGATTCACCGCATTTATGTGGCACAGATCACTGCTGCGGCTCGCCTTTCCACTTCGAAGTGGAAAACAACTCGCTACAAACAATTCCCCCCCAACGTTAGTTTTATTCCAGAGCTATTAACGGGGTAAGACCAGTGATTAACGGAGCGGTAATGAACGACGTTGGGGAACAGGCGGAGCAAACAGAACAGCTCGCGAACACCATGCTGCAGCAGGTTTATGCCCTGCTGGCCCGGAACAACATCATCCCCAATGCGGTACAGGAGCAGATGCTGACCTCCCACGTGCGCGCAATGGCGCACCGGTCCGTGACCGGCGAGCCGTTGCCGGAGGTTGAAGCTGAGTTGTTTG
This sequence comes from Enterobacter cloacae complex sp. P16RS2, assembly GCF_014982155.1. NCBI lineage: Bacteria > Pseudomonadati > Pseudomonadota > Gammaproteobacteria > Enterobacterales > Enterobacteriaceae > Enterobacter > Enterobacter cloacae complex sp. P16RS2. Next base: position 94,047 of record NZ_JADCKW010000026.1, read on the forward strand.
ACGAAATTTCACCGGATTCAATGCGGCTCGCCCGTGAAGTGGTCGCGCAGTTTGGCAATCTTCCTGATGAAGAAGCCTGGCTGCTCTCCGTTCACTTTGAAGTCGCGAAAGACAACCTTTAAGGAGCAACACATGGAACAGATTACAGTCGTGATTGGCGATCGCCTGGGTAAAGGTCAGAAAGTGGCTGCGGGTGTGGAAAAAGCAGGTGGACGCGCGGTGGTCGTGCCGGGCATGGCAGCGGATATGAAGCTCGGCGACGTGATGAAAGCGGAAAATGCCACCTTCGGCATCTCCTTCTGCGGCAGCGGCGGCGCGGGTGCCATCACTGCCCAAACCAAATATGGCTACAAGGCTAAATACGGCATGCGTTCCGTGGAAGAGGGCGTGACCGCCATCAACGAAGGCTGCAACGTGCTGGGCTTTGGCTTTATGGATAAAGAAGAGCTGGGCGAGCGTCTGGTGCAGGCGTGGCAGAAGAAATACGGCGCATAAGCATGAAAGAACAGTTCACAACCACGGTGAGAGTGAAGGGCAAAGGCGACGCCAAAGCGCGCGCCTTTGCCGACGCGCTCAACCACGTTCAGGCCGCGGTGATGAAAGCCTCACCGCATATCTTACTGCGTATTGAGCCACAGGATGTGCAGGTCGTTCAGGCGCAAGAAGCGGTGCGTAAAGAAGCCTTTCTGTTCTTCTTTCTGCGCCGGGAAAGACGCACCTACAGCGTGGAGCTGGATGTGACCGTCAACGTGACCGCTATCAATCTTGACCAGGTGGATTTCGTCACGCAACGCTGATTATTCATAAAAGGGCAGACTGATGTTCTTAATTATATTAATAAAATCGCTCATCATTGGCGGCCTGGTTGGCGTCGGTGTTGGCGCCGGGGCTGCACGCATGTTTCATGCGCCTACCACTCAGGGTATGGGCGCGTTTCGTACGTTGGGGGAACTGAACTCCTGTGAAGGGGATCCGGCGTCCCACTTCTCCTTTGGGTTAGGTTTCTTCTTTAACGCCTGGGCCTCTTCCGTGGCCGCAGGTGCCTTCACACAGGACGTTGACCACCGCATCATCCCGAACTGGGGTGCTGCTGCACTGATGATCAAAAACCGTAACGTCGGCGAAACGTTGCACGACCCGCGCAAAATGGCGATTGCCTGCGGCGTGATTGGCATGCTCGTCGTCACCTTCCTGAACCTGACCGCCTCCTCCGTTCCGGCAGCGCTTCAGGTCACCGCCGTGAAGGTGCTGGTACCGGCGGCAAACCTGCTGGTGAACACCGTGATGCCGGTGATCTTCTGGCTGGCGGCCATCGACGCGGGTAAAAAATCGGGCTTCTGGGCCACCATCTTTGGCGGCGCGGCGCAGCTGATCATGGGCAACGCCGTACCGGGCCTGGTGCTGGGGATCCTGATCGGGAAAGGCGTGGAAGAGAGCGGCTGGAACCACGTCACCAAAGTGATGATGGCGGCGATCGTCCTGCTCTTCGTGCTGAGCGGCTTCTTCCGCGGCTTCGACATGAAGATGATCGAATCCTTCCATCTGACCGTGCCGAACTGGCTCGACATGATCCACAACTCGCTCAGCGGTAAATAACAGGAGCCTCTACATGGAACAGAATAAAGGTTTTTGGTATGCCGACTGGTCGTTCCCGATCTTCGTTGGCCTGCTCTCCTCCGGCGTTTTCGCCGGGACGCACATGTACTACCTCTACGGCATCGGCGCGTTTAACGAAGTGGCCTTCGTGGCGATGCTGAAAGCGGGGATCGATACCGGCGTCTACGGCGCGGTGGCGGCGTTCGGCGCGAGCTTCCTGTTCGCCCGTATTATCGAAGGGTCGCTGGTGGGGATTCTCGACATCGGCGGCGCCATCCAGACCGGCGTGGGCCTCGGCGTTCCGGCGCTGCTGCTGGGCGCGGGCATCATGTTCCCGGTGACCAACTTCATTGCCGCGCTGATTACCGGCCTGGTGATTGGTCTGGCGATTGGTTACGTCATCATCCTGGCGCGTAAGTTCACCATCAACCAGAGCAACTCCACCTACGGCGCAGACGTGATGATGGGCGCGGGTAACGCCTCCGGTCGTTTCCTCGGGCCGTTGATTATCCTCAGCGCCATGACCGCCTCCATTCCTATCGGCGTCGGTTCCCTGCTGGGGGCGCTGGTGTTCTACATCTGGCAGAAGCCGATCACCGGTGGCGCCATTCTCGGCGCGATGCTGTTGGGCTGGCTGTTCCCGGTCGCCCTTTAATACCCGCGGGCGCTCAGGCGCCCGCCTTATCAGGAGATCCTCATGTTTGATTTACTCCTGCGCCGTGCGCGCCTTGCCGACGATACCCTGACCGATATCGCCATTCAGGACGGGAAAATTGCCGCGACGGGCGACATTGACGCTCCCGCCCGCAAGACGGTGGAGCTTAACGGCGACGTGTTCGTCAGCGCAGGCTGGATTGACTCTCACGTTCACTGTTACCCGAACTCCCCGATTTACCACGACGAGCCGGACAGCGTGGGTATTGCCACCGGCGTCACCTCCGTAGTGGACGCGGGCAGTACCGGTGCCGACGACGTGGACGATTTCTATGACATCACCCGCAGGGCCTCCACCGAGGTGTTTGCCCTGCTGAACATCTCCCGCGTGGGGCTGATTGCCCAGAACGAGCTGGCCAACATGGCGAATATCGACGCTGACGCGGTGAAGCAGGCGGTGAAGCGCCACCCTGATTTTATCGTCGGCCTGAAGGCGCGCATGAGCAGCAGCGTGGTCGGTGAAAATGGCATTACGCCGCTGGAGCGCGCCAAAGCCATTCAGAAAGAGAACGGCGACCTGCCGCTGATGGTGCACATCGGCAACAACCCGCCGAACCTCGACGAAATTGCCGAACTGCTGAGCTCCGGCGACATCATCACCCACTGCTACAACGGCAAACCCAACCGCATTCTGACGCCCTCCGGCGAGCTGCGCGCCTCCATCACCTCCGCCCTGAAGCGCGGCGTGCGTCTGGACGTCGGCCACGGCACGGCGAGCTTCAGCTTTGAGGTGGCGAAACGCGCCATCGCGATGGGCATTCTGCCGCACACCATCAGCTCGGATATCTACTGCCGCAACCGCATCAACGGCCCGGTGGGCTCGCTGGCAAGCGTGATGTCGAAGTTTCTCGCCATCGGCATGTCGCTGCCGCAGGTGATTGACTGCGTGACTGCGAACGCCGCCGACGGCCTGCGCCTGGCGCGCAAGGGCCGCATTCAGCCGGGTCTCGACGCCGACCTGACGCTGTTTACGCTCAAACGCCAGCCGACGGTGCTGACGGATGCCGAAAACGACAGCCTGCAGGCTGAACACATTCTGGTGCCGCTTGCCGCGATCCGCGCGGGCAAGGGCTACATGACCGAACAAGGGAGCACGGAACATGCCTTCGATTTATGAGAAGTACCATTTAAAGCAGGTTATCAACACATCTGGCCGAATGACGGCGCTGGGCGTCTCCACGCCGCGCCCGGAAGTAGTGCAGGCGGCGATGGACGGCATGAATCACTATTTCGAGATGAAGGATCTGGTCAATAAAACCGGGGAACACATCGCGAAGCTGCTGGATGTGGAAGGCGCGACGGTAGTTTCCTGCGCATCGGCGGGCATAGCCCAGTCGGTGGCGGCGGTGCTGGTCAAAGACAGCGACTGGCTGCTGGAAAACCTGCACGTGACCCCGATTGAGAACAACGAAATCGTTCTGCCGAAAGGCCACAACGTGAACTTTGGCGCGCCGGTGGGCACCATGGTGGCGCTGGGCGGCGGCAAGCTGGTGGAGGCGGGCTATGCCAACGAATGCTCCGCCGATCAGCTGGCGGCGGCGATCACCCCGCGCACGGCGGCGATCCTCTACATCAAATCTCACCACTGCGTGCAGAAAAGCATGCTCAGCGTTGGGCAGGCGGCTGTCGTGGCGCGCAAGCACGATCTCCCGCTGATCGTCGATGCGGCGGCGGAAGAAGATCTGCACGCGTACTACAGATCCGGTGCCGATCTGGTGATCTACAGCGGCGCGAAGGCGATTGAAGGCCCCACCAGCGGGCTGGTGATCGGCAAAACCCAGTACGTTGAGTGGGTGAAGCGTCAGACCGCGGGCATTGGCCGCGCGATGAAGGTGGGCAAAGAGGGGATCCTCGGCCTGACCTGCGCCATCGAACACTACCTTACCGCGACCAAAGAGAGCGGGGCCGAGATGGTGGCGAAGATGACGCCGTTTATCGAGGCGCTCAACACCCTGAACGGCGTGACCGCGCGCGTGGTCTGGGACAGCGCCGGTCGAGATATCGCCCGTACCGAGATTAAGTTCGACGAAGCCACGACCGGCGTCGGCACGGGCGATCTGGTGGCGAAGCTGAAGCAGGGCGAATACGCCATTTACTTCCGTGGCTACAAGGCCAACGAAGGGATTATCGAGGCGGACGTGCGCAGCGTGAACGCTGACCAGCTGAACATCGTCTACCGCCGCATTAGCGAAGTATTAGGACAGGAGAATAAAGCATGAAACTGACCCCCAACTTTTACCGTGACCGCGTCTGCCTGAACGTGCTGGCAGGATCGAAAGCCAACGCCAGCGCCATTTACGAGGCGGCGGAAGGTCACGTGCTGGTGGGCGTGCTCTCCAAAAATTACCCGGACGTGGCGAGCGCCGTGGCGGACATGCGCGAATACGCCGCGCTGATTGATAACGCCCTCTCCGTCGGCCTCGGCGCGGGGGATCCGAACCAGTCGGCGATGGTGAGCGAGATCTCCCGTCAGGTGCAGCCGCAGCACGTCAACCAGGTCTTTACCGGCGTGGCCACCAGCCGCGCGCTGCTGGGGCAGAATGAGTCGGTGGTCAACGGTCTGGTCTCTCCAACCGGCACCGTCGGGGTGGTCAAAATCTCCACCGGACCGCTGAGCAGCAACGCTCCGGACGGCATTGTGCCGGTTGAAACCGCGATTGCCCTGCTGAAGGATTTCGGCGGCAGCTCCATCAAATACTTCCCGATGGGCGGCCTCAAGTGCCGTGACGAGTACAAAGCGGTGGCGGAAGCCTGCGCCCGTCACGACTTCTGGCTGGAGCCGACCGGAGGTATCGATCTGGAAAACTATGAGGAGATCCTGCAGATCGCCCTCGACGCGGGCGTGAGCAAAATCATCCCGCATATTTACAGCTCGATTATCGACAAAGCCAGCGGCGACACGCGCCCGGAAGACGTGCGTACGCTGCTTGCGATGACGAAGAAGCTGGTTAAGTAGTATCTGCCCTCACCCTAACCCTCTCCCTTTGGGAGAGGGCAGGGGTGAGGGAAAAAAAACACACAAACCTGAAGGAGCCACCATGCATACCCGTACCCTGCTTGTTGCTTCACTCTCAATGTTCGCCACCGCCGCTATCGCCCAGCCGCAATATGCCTGGGTGGGCACCTACAACCCCAACGGCGAAGGGCTGTACCGCTTCACCGTTGACCCGCAAAGCGGCGCGCTGGCGAATAAAACGCTGGTGAGCAGGCTGCCGAACGCCGCGCAGCTGGCCGTCTCGCACGACGGCAAAACGCTGTATCTGGCAAGCGAAGTGGAGCAGGGCGTGGTGCAGGCGCTGCGGGTGGGGAATAACGGCCAGCTGAGCGAGCTGAATCAGGTGGCCTCCGGCGGCGCGGGGCCGGTTTACCTGTCGCTGACGCCGAACGGTCGCCACCTTCTGGTGGCGAACTACGTCAGCGGATCTATCGCAGTGCTGCCCGTTAAAGCAGACGGCAGCCTGGGTGAGGCTACGGATAAGCATCAGGATCAGGGCGAGCCGGGCGCGGCGAAGCCGGAAGCGGCAGCGGAGGGCAGCTTTGCCATCAGCGATCATAACGGCCCACACGCGCACATGATCGCCGCCGATCCGAGCGGGAAATACGTCTTTTCCACCGATCTTGGGCTGGATCGCCTCTACCAGTACCGTTTTGACGATCGAACAGGAAAGCTGACGCCGAACGATCCGCCGTTTATCAACGCCTCCTCAAAAGGCGCCGGGCCGCGCCACTTTGTCTTTACGCCAAAAGGCGATGCCCTGTGGCTGATTAACGAAGAGGCGTCTACGCTCACCCATTATACCGTGAGCACCAACGGCACCTTAAAAGAGGGCAAAACGCTTTCAGCCCTGCCGGAAGGCTACAAAGGCACCAGCTTTGCTGCCGGGCTCGCATTAAGCGCCGACGGTAAACAGCTGTATGTGGCTAACCGTTTGCATAACAGCATCGGGCACTTTACCGTAACAGCGGAGGGAACGCTGACGCATCAGGACGACGTCTGGACGCGCGGCGACTACCCGCGCACCCTGACGCTCGATAAGCAGGGGCGCTGGCTGTACGTCATGAACCAGCGCAGCGACAACATCACCCGTTTCCGCGTGGCGCAGGACGGGAAATTGAGCTTCGAGCCAGACTATACCCCGGTCGGCAGCCCATCCCAGATGGTCATTTCACCTTAAGCTGTAATAAGAGGACAAGCCCGTGCGATTTCCGAACCAACGTTTAGCGCAACTGTTCGATCTGTTGCAAAACGAGACGCTGCCGCAGGACGAGCTGGCGCAGCGGCTGTCGGTCTCCACGCGAACCGTCCGTGCCGATATCACCGCCCTGAACGCGCTGCTGGCAGGCCACGGCGCGCAGTTTATATTGAGCCGGGGCAACGGCTATCAGCTCAAAATTGATGATGCCCAGCGCTACCAGCAGCTGCAGGCATCCCACCCGCGCGCGCTGCGTATTCCCCGGACCGGGCCGGAGCGCGTGCACTATCTGGTGGTGCGTTTTCTGACTTCGGCATTTTCTCTTAAGCTCGAGGATCTGGCGGACGAGTGGTTCGTCAGCCGCGCCACGCTGCAAAGCGACATGGCCGAAGTGCGCGAGTGGTTTCACCGCTATAACCTGACGCTGGAAACGCGTCCGCGCCACGGCATGAAGCTGTTTGGCAGCGAGATGTCGACCCGCGCGTGCCTGACCGATCTGCTCTGGGAGCTGGCGCAGCAGGACAGCCTGAACCCGCTGGTGACCGATGTGGCGCTGAATGCGGGCGTGGCGGAGCAGATGGTGCCGGTGCTGCACGACGCCCTGACGCGCCACCACATTCGCCTGACCGATGAAGGCGAGCTGTTCCTGCGCCTGTACTGCGCGGTATCGGTACGTCGCATCAGCGAGGGCTACCCGCTGCCGGAATTCCACGCCGAAGACGTGGAAGAGAACGTGCGCGAGGCGGCTAAGGATATCGCCGTCACCATCCAGCAGCTGGCGGGCAAGGCGCTTTCGCCATCAGAGGAGAGCTGGCTGTGCGTGCACATTGCGGCGCGGCAGATTCAGGAGATTGCCCCGAGCGCAATTAACGCGGATGACGACGAAGCGCTGGTCAACTACATCCTGCGCTATATCAACACCCACTATAACTACAATCTGCTCAGCGACGCGCAGCTGCACGCGGACCTGCTTACGCACATCAAAACCATGATCACCCGCGTGCGGTATCAAATCATGATCCCCAATCCGCTGCTGGATAACATCAAGCAGCACTACCCGATGGCGTGGGACATGACCCTCGCGGCGGTGTCGAGCTGGGGAAAATACACGCCTTATGTGATCAGCGAAAACGAAATCGGCTTCCTGGTGCTGCATATCGGCGTCGGGCTGGAGCGCCACTACAACATCGGCTACCAGCGTCAGCCGCGGGTGCTGCTGGTGTGCGACGCAGGTAATGCCATGGTCCGCATGATTGAAGCGGTGCTACAGCGCAAGTACCCGCAAATTGAGGTGGCCCGCACGCTCACCCTGCGCGAGTACGAGCTGGCGGAAACCATTGGCGAAGACTTTGTGATCGCCACCGCCCGCGTCAGCGAAAAGTCCAAACCGGTGGTGACGATCGCCCCGTTCCCGACCGATTACCAGTTAGAGCAGATCGGCAAGCTGGTGCTGGTGGACCGCACCCGCCCGTGGATGCTGGATAAATACTTCGACGCGGCCCATTTCCGCATTATCGACAAGCCCGTTGACCAGCAAACGCTGTTTCGCGAGCTGTGCGCGCAGCTTGAAGGCGAGGGGTTTGTCGGCGCGGAGTTCCTGGATTCGGTTGTTGAGCGTGAAGCCATCGTCAGCACCATGCTCGGCGACGGCATCGCGCTACCGCACTCCCTCGGCCTTTTAGCGCAGAAAACCGTGGTCTATACCGTGCTCGCCCCGCACGGCGTTCAGTGGGGAGACGAAACCGCGCACGTCATCTTCCTGCTCGCCATCAGCAAAAGCGAGTACGAAGAGGCGATGGCGATTTATGATATTTTCGTCACCTTCCTGCGTGAACGGGCGATGTCGCGGCTCTGTAGCTGCAGTGACTTTGCCGAATTTAAGGCGGTGGCAATGGAGAGTTTGAGTCGGTTTTGAGGTAAGGGCGGACGGACAACATCCGCCTTTGTTCACCGCAGATGATGCACAACCTGGTTGCTGCTGCCGCGCCAAATCAGCGACGGGTCTTTTAAATCCTGCACGAACTTGCCGTCGACCAGGACGTTAATCAGATCCACCACTTCCATTTGCTGCGCGTTCAGCTCATCCAGCCTGTAGCCTGTCCAGACCCAGATATCTTTTTCCGTACACTCAGCCCGAATGCGCTTCACCAGCTTCAGGATATCCGGCACGTTTTGCGGATGCAGCGGATCGCCGCCGGAGAGCGAGATCCCCTGGCGTTTGATGCGGGTGTCGTTCAGGTCGTTGACGATCCGGTCTTCCATTTCGGCGGTGAACGGCATGCCGGAATTTAAGCGCCAGGTGCTTTTGTTGTAGCAGCCAGGGCATTCGTGGACGCAGCCTGAAACGAACAGGGTGCAGCGGGTGCCGGGGCCGTTGACGATGTCGACGGGGTAGTACTGGTGATAGTTCATAGCGTTAACCTGATGCCCTCACCCCGGCCCTCTCCCACGGGGAGAGGGAGAAAACCGGAGTCAGGCTTAGCAATGTGCTCGATCGGTTCCCTCTCCCTTGAGGGAGAGGGGTAGAACCCTGCGCAGAACTTACCCGATCTGCCCATTCCCCAAATGCTTCACGCGACGCTTCACCTCTTCCTGCTTCCCGGCGTTAAACGGACGCGCGTCCGGGCTGCCGAGATAGCCGCATACGCGACGGGTCACGGATACGCGGGCCGCATCGTGGTTGCCGCATTTCGGGCAGGTAAAGCCTTTGCTCGTACATTCGAACTCGCCGGTAAAGCCGCACTCGTAGCACTCGTCGATTGGCGTGTTGGTCCCGTAATACGGCACGTGCTGATAGCTGTAATCCCACACGTCTTCCAGCGCCTTCAGGTTGTGCTGAATGTTCGGGTACTCGCCGTAGCAGATGAAGCCGCCGCTGGCGATCGGCGGATACGCCGCTTCGAAGTCGATCTTGTCGTACGGGTTCACCTTTTTCTCCACGTCGAGGTGGAAGCTGTTGGTGTAATATCCTTTGTCGGTCACGCCTTCCACGATCCCGAACTCGGCGGTGTCCAGACGGCAGAAGCGGTCGCACAGGTTCTCGCTCGGCGTGCTGTAGAGGCTAAACCCGTAGCCGGTTTCCTCTTTCCACTGGTCTACCGCGTCGCGCAGGCGCTGAACAATCGCAATGCCTTTCTCACGCAGGGCCTCGCTGTCGTACATATGCGTGTCGCCAGCCAATGCGTTGATGGTCTCGTGAATACCGATATAGCCCAGCGAAATCGACGCGCGACCGTTTTTGAAGATCTCAGACACGTCATCGTCCGCTTTCAGACGCACTCCGCAGGCCCCTTCCATATAGAGGATCGGCGCGACGCGGGCTTTGACCCCTTCAAGGCGCGCAATGCGGGTCATCAGCGCCTTACGCGCCAGCTGCAGACGCTCGTCCAGCAGCGTCCAGAATTCCGCTTCATTGCCTTTCGCCTCCAGCGCGATGCGCGGCAGGTTCAGGCTGATGACGCCCAGGTTGTTGCGCCCGTCGTGGATCTGCTCGCCGTTTTCATCTTCGTACACGCCGAGGAAGCTGCGGCAGCCCATTGGCGTTTTAAACGAACCGGTCACTTTGACGACCTGATCGTAGTTCAGGATGTCCGGGTACATGCGCTTGCTCGCGCACTCCAGCGCCAGCTGTTTGATGTCGTAGTTCGGATCGCCAAACTTGTGGTTCAGGCCGTCGCGGATAGCGAATACCAGTTTCGGGAACACCGCCGTTTTGCGGTTCTTGCCGAGGCCGGAAATGCGGTTGCGCAGGATGGACTGCTGGATCAGGCGTGATTCCCAGCTGGTGCCCAGACCAAACCCGAAGGTTACAAACGGCGTCTGGCCGTTGGCGGTGTGCAGCGTGTTCACCTCATACTCCAGCGACTGGAAGGCGTCGTAGCACTCTTTCTCGGTGCGGGAGTGCGCGTAGCCGTCGGCGTCCGGGATCTGCCACTCTTCGGCCGTTTTACGATGCTTGTTGAAGCTTGCCGTCACGAACGGGGCCAGCACTTCATCAATGCGGTTAATCGTGGTGCCGCCATAAATATGGCTGGCGACCTGGGCGATAATCTGCGCGGTGACGGCGGTGGCCGTGGAGATTGATTTTGGCGGTTCAATCTCGGCGTTACCCATTTTAAAACCGTGGGTCAGCATGCCCTTCAGGTCGATCAGCATGCAGTTGAACATGGGGAAGAACGGCGAATAGTCGAGATCGTGGTAGTGAATTTCACCACGCTCGTGCGCCGACACCACGTCGCGCGGCAGCAGGTGCTGACGGGCATAGTGTTTGGCGACGATACCGGCCAGCAGGTCGCGCTGGGTCGGGATCACTTTACTGTCTTTGTTGGCGTTTTCATTGAGCAGGGCGGAGTTGGTCTGCTCCACCAGGCCACGGATCTCCTGGTTCAGACGACCGCGCTTCTCACGCTGCACGTCACGATCGTGACGGTACTCAATGTAGGCACGCGCCAGCTGCTTGTAAGGCCCCGCCATCAGCTGGTTCTCAACCGCGGTCTGGATCTCGTTGATATCGACCTGGCTGCGTTCGTTCATCTGGCTGCTAACGACTTCTGCGACGGTGGCGCAGTAATCTGCGTCATCGACTCCCGCTGCTTTAGCTGCACGCAGAATGGCTTCCTGGATGCGCTCTGATTTAAACGGCACTTTACAGCCATCACGTTTCATCACATGCGGTGTCATGATCACTCCATTTTTTGAAAACAGGTTATCCACAGAGGTGGAGAAGTAATAACCGGGCGTATTCCCCGCCGGGCCAAAGACTTCCCGCGTTCCCAGCTCGTGTTATCCACAATTCCGGCCAGCGTAAGCGCCGTCTTGTTGTTGGAATAGTAGACGATAAATACAAGATGTTGGGTCGGCGTGCATTTTAAGTGCTACATATAGTGATTTGCATCAAACATGTTTGCGATTTATTTGATGCAGAACAAAGTAAAAAGACGAGAGTACAAACGACGGGCGCTTCAGCGATTGTAAAGGCGCGCGAGAAAAATCTGATTAATTATTCAACAAAAACAGTAAAGTAAGCCGGGTGCTGAGCCGCACCCGGCAGGGAAAGTTACTGCTGCAACCACCAGACGGCTTCAAACGGACGGAGTGACGTCGTTTGCGGTTCCGGGTAGTTACTCATCAGCGCCTGCGACCTATCGCTGAGAGCGTCTGTCTGCCATTCCTGCGGCGTAGGACTCAGGTTTGCCGCCACTATCAGCGTCTGCCCCTGCCACTGACGACGGTAGCACCAAAGGGAAGGATGTTCCGGAAGGAGATCTTGATAATCTCCCCACGTCAGCACCGGCAGGGTTTTGCGCAGGCTAATCAGCGACCGGTAGGTGTAGAACACCGAATCCGGGTCGTCCAGCGCGGCGCGGGCGTTCACCGTCTCGTAGTTATCGCAGACGCCAATCCACGGCTCGCCCTCGGTAAAGCCCGCATTGTGCGACGCGTCCCACTGCATTGGGGTTCGCCCGTTATCGCGGGACTTACTCGCCAGAATCGCCAGCAATTCCTCAGGTTCGCGGCCGTTGGCGCGCAGTTCGGCGAACATGTTCAGGCTCTCCACGTCGCGGTAATCGGTGATGCGGCTGAAGTGCGGGTTGGTCATCCCCAGCTCCTCGCCCTGGTAGATATACGGCGTCCCCTGCATGCCGTGCAGCACCATGCCGAGCATCTTCGCGGCCTGTACGCGGTATTCTCCTTCGTCACCAAAGCGCGACACGATGCGCGGCTGATCGTGGTTACACCAGAACAGCGCGTTCCAGGCCCTGTTGTGCATGCCCTGCTGCCAGTGGCGGAAGAGGGTTTTAAGCGCCACGAAGTCCGGCTTCGCCTTAGTCCACTTTTCGCCGCCGGGGTAGTCCACCTTCAGGTGATGGAAGTTAAAGGTCATTGACAGCTCGCTGCCGTCGAGCGAGGCGTACTGCTGGCAGTTCTCCAGCGAGGTTGAGGACATCTCGCCCACCGTCATCAGGTTGCGCGGGGTGAAGACGTCCCGGCTCATCTCCTGCAGATATTCGTGAACGCGCGGCCCGTCTGTGTAGAAGCGGCGGCCGTCTCCGGTGTTGTCGTCCGGGAAATCCTGATCTTTCGAAATCAGGTTAATCACGTCGAGACGCAAGCCGTCCACGCCGCGATCGGCCCAGAACTCGCACACCTTTTTCAGCTCCGCGCGCACTTCAGGGTTCTCCCAGTTGAGGTCCGCCTGCTCCGGGGCGAACAGGTGCAGGTAATACTGCTCGCTCTCGGCGTGCCAGCGCCAGGCGTTGCCGCCAAACTTGGAGCGCCAGTTGTTGGGAAGCTGCTCCGGCGTGCCGTCGCGCCAGATGTAGAACTGGCGGTACGGGCTCGCTTTGTTCAGCGACTCGCGGAACCAGGCGTGCTGCGTGGAGGTGTGGTTAAACACCATATCCAGCACGATGCGGATGCCGCGCTCGTGCGCCCGGGCAACCAGCTCGTCGAAATCATCCAGCGTGCCGTAGGCCGGGTCGATGGCGGTGTAATTCGCCACGTCGTAGCCGTTATCCACCTGCGGGGAGATATAAAACGGCGTCAGCCAGATGGCGTCGATGCCGAGGGTTTTCAGGTAGTCCAGACGCTTCGTCACGCCGCGCAGATCGCCGGTGCCGCTGCCGGTGGTGTCCTGGAAACTCTTTGGGTAAATCTGATAGATGACGCCGTTCTGCCACCAGTGAGGAAGGGTATTCATAATGCGTTCCTGCAAATGCGAAGGGGCGCAACTGCGCCCCGAAAGAAGAAGTTAAACAATCTGCAGCGAGCCCTGACGGAACTTACGCTGGTAAACCACGGTGGTGAGCGCCATTGGGACGATAATCGCGATGGCCATCGCCAGGGCAAACACCTGCCAGTAAGCGGGCTGGATGGAGAGAATGCCCGGCAGGCCGCCGACGCCAATCCCGTTCGCCATCACGCCGTTCAGACCGCACACCAGGCCAGCCAGACCGGAACCGATCATCGCGCAGAGCATCGGGAAGCGGTACTTCAGGTTGATACCGTACATCGCCGGTTCGGTGACGCCGAGGTAGGCAGAGATGGCCGCCGGAACGGAGATCTCACGCTCGTTGTGCTTGCGGCTGACGATGATGATGCCGGTCACCGCTGACGCCTGGGCAATGTTAGACAGGGCGATAATCGGCCAGACCGGCGTGCCGCCGAGGCTCTGGATCATCTGCATATCAATGGCCAGCGTGGTCTGGTGCACGCCGGTGATCACCAGCGGGGCGTACAGGAAGCCAAACAGTGCGGCTCCAATCGGCGCGAAGCTGCCGGTCATCAGGTGACGCACCGCGAAGGCCACGCCGTCGCCGATCATGCGGCCAAACGGACCGATAAAGGCGTGCGCCAGGAACACCGCCAGAATCAGCGAGCAGACCGGCACCACCACCAGATAGAGGTAATCGGGCACGATGCGTTTCAGGCGCGTTTCAATAAAGCCCAGCGCCAGACCCGCCAGCAGGGCCGGAATGACCTGCGCCTGATAGCCCACTTTGGCGATAGTAAACAGGCCGAAGTTCCACACCTCAGGCACCTGCTGACCAAGTAAGTAAGCATTCATTAACTGTGGAGAGACCAGCGTGACGCCCAGCACGATACCAAGAATCGGCGTGCCGCCCATCTTGCGCACCGCGGACCAGCAAATCCCGACCGGCAGATAGAAGAAGATCGCCTCGCCAATCAGCCACAGGAAATCGTAAACGGTTTTCAGCGCCGGATACATCTGCGCCAGGGTTTTGCCGTCGCTCATCGGTACATCGCCGATGACGTTACGGAAGCCTAAGATTAAGCCCCCGCTGATCAGCGCCGGCAGCAGCGGGAAGAAAATTTCCGCGAAGTGGGAAATCAGCTGCTCGTGCCACTTCATATTCTGGCGCGCAGCCTTCTTCGCCTGCTCTTTATCGGCGGAGGAGTGTCCGGTTGTCGCCAGCAGAGCCTGATAGTAATCGCCCACTTCGGTACCAATAACGACCTGGAACTGCCCGGCGTTGGTGAAGCAGCCTTTGACCATGGAAAGTTCTTCAATGGCCTTCGGGTTGGCTTTGGCCGGATCGTTCAGCACGAAGCGCAGGCGGGTAATGCAATGGCTGACGGTGGCGATGTTCTCGCGTCCGCCGACCAGGACGATCAGCCGATCGATATCTGCTTGTTTGACTTTACTCATCATGAAACCTCATGACAGATGGTGAGGGGTGTAATGACCTGAGCGCAAGCCTACTCCTTCAGCGTGACGGCGAAAATGGGAACGTTCCCGAAATCAGGCGAAGATCACAATAATCTGTTTTAGAGGGGTTACGAAAGGTGAGCGGGAATGACGATCTGACGGGGCTCTGAACGCCCGTTTATCTGCTCGATCAGCTGCGCGGCGGCCTGTCTGCCGGACTCGGCGTAGCCCGGATCGACGGTGATGATCTCCGGGTGCAGGAACTTCATCAGCGGCGTGCTGCCGACGCTCGCCACCTGCAGGTTATCGATGCGCTGCTCCTGCAGATATTTGCTCGCACCCAGCGCCAGGGTATCCGTGGCGCACACCAGCGCGGTGGTCTGCGGCGTCAGAACGCTGGCGGCCTTCTCGTAGCCCTGCTTCATGCCCAGCCCCGGCAGGGAGGCCACGGCGGAGAGATTGTGCTTTTTGCAAAAAGCCAGGTAGGCCTCATGACGGCGCTTGCCGGTGGTGACGTCCGCGTGCGGGACGCCGAGGAAGCTGATGTGGCGATGGCCTTCGTCAAACAGGCGCTGCATCAGGGCGATAATCGCGCCCTCGTCGTCATAGCAGACGGAGGCAAAACCGTGGGCATCGCGCGCCAGCAGCACCAGCGAAGGCTGCCAGGGTTTTAGCATCTCGTCCTTAATGCCGGTAAAACCGAACAGCACCACGCCGTCAATGTTGCGCCGCTGGAGCATGCCCAGATGCTCTTCAACCAGCTGCACAGAGAACTGGCTCTCCATCATGATCGGATCATACCCCTGCTCGTAGAAGGCGGGCAGCATGGTCTGCACGGCGAGATTTTCCGACAGAGAGTCCAGACGCGAGACAATGATGGCGACGACTTTGTCACTCTGCCCGCGCATGGCGCGCGCGGAGCGGGAAGGGGAAAAACCGTGCTGATTCATGACCGCCTCAACGCGCTCGCGGGTGCGTTCGCTGACGCCGCTTTCGTTGTTCAGCACGCGTGAGACGGTCGATTTCCCCACGCCGCTTAAACGCGCGATGTCTTTAATCGTAAGGCGGTTCTGCATGCTGTATTCCCTGTAACAACGACGATGTAGTGAATTGAGCCTAATGCTATAGCGCGATTTCGCTATGGGCAAAGTCTGGTTTACGTTCGGTTTATTTGCAGGGGGGTATAATACCGCCCGAATCGTCATAAAGGGTATGCCTAAATCCCTGTACTGCGCGGCGACACCCTACTTTTTACTTACCGGAGGCTTCATGGATCCCGATCCCACACCTCTCCTGAACGGGAGAATGCGTTCTTTCCGGTAAGCCAGCTTTTGCTGTCTCACCGGCGTGAGGCAGCAACGTCTTAAACGTTCCTGCTTGAAAAATTGAGTGCCTCTCAGGTACGGCCTTGCCACGCCTGAAGGAATTGCTGCGTCCGCATTCGCGGATGCGGAGGAATGACTATGTTTAAAAATATCACCCGGCAGCTGCAGGCCCTGCTGAGCCGCCACCTGCCACACCGCCTTGTTCAGCGCGACCCGCTGCCAAACGCCAAAAACATGGCGGGGGCGGCGATCCCCGCGTCCCTGACCGAACGCTGCCTGAACGTGGCGGCGATGGATGAAAACGAAGTCTGGCGCGCGTTCGGCGGACACCCGGAAGGGCTAAACGCGGCTGAAGTGGAAAAAATCCGCGCCGTGCACGGCGATAACCAGATCCCGGCGCAAAAGCCTTCTCCGTGGTGGGTGCACCTGTGGCTCTGCTACCGCAACCCGTTCAACCTGCTGCTGACCGTGCTCGGCCTCATCTCCTATGCGACGGAAGATCTGTTTGCCGCAGGGGTGATTGCCCTGATGGTGGGTATCTCCACGCTGCTGAACTTTATTCAGGAGGCCCGCTCCACCAAAGCGGCGGACGCCCTGAAGGCGATGGTCAGCAACACCGCGACCGTCTCGCGCGTGATTAACGATCTCGGCGAAAACGCCTGGGTGGAGCTGCCTATCGACCAGCTGGTGCCGGGCGATCTGGTGAAGCTGGCCGCGGGGGACATGATCCCGGCGGATTTACGCATCATCCAGGCGCGCGATTTGTTCGTGGCGCAGGCCTCGCTGACCGGGGAATCCTTGCCCGTTGAAAAGGTAGCGCGCAGCCGCGACCCGCAGCAGATGAACCCGCTCGAGTGTGACACCCTGTGCTTTATGGGCACCACGGTGGTCAGCGGCACCGCGCAGGCGATTGTCACCGCCACCGGGGGCAACACCTGGTTTGGACAGCTTGCCGGGCGCGTCAGCGAGCAGGAGAGCGAGCCAAACGCCTTCCAGAAAGGGATTGGCCGCGTCAGCATGCTGCTGATCCGCTTTATGATGGTGATGACGCCGATCGTGCTGCTGATCAACGGCTACACCAAAGGCGACTGGTGGGAAGCGGCGCTGTTCGCGCTCTCCGTGGCCGTCGGCCTGACGCCGGAAATGCTGCCGATGATCGTCACCTCCACGCTGGCGCGCGGAGCGGTGAAGCTCTCTAAACAGAAAGTGATCGTCAAACATCTCGACGCCATCCAGAACTTTGGCGCGATGGACATCCTCTGCACCGATAAAACCGGCACCCTGACGCAGGACAAAATCGTGCTGGAGAACCACACCGATATCTCCGGCAAAACCAGCGAGCGCGTCCTGCACAGCGCGTGGCTGAACAGCCATTACCAGACCGGGCTGAAAAACCTGCTCGACGTCGCGGTGCTGGAAGGGGTGGACGAGGAATCCGCCCGCACGCTCTCCGGCCGCTGGCAGAAGGTGGATGAGATCCCGTTCGACTTCGAGCGCCGCCGCATGTCGGTGGTGGTGAGCGAGCAGACGGACGTGCACCAGCTGATCTGCAAAGGGGCACTGCAGGAGATCCTCAACGTGTCGACGCAGGTTCGCTATAACGGCGACATCGTGCCGCTGGACGACACCATGCTGCGCCGCATCAAGCGCGTCACCGACAACCTGAACCGTCAGGGGCTGCGCGTGGTGGCGGTCGCGAGCAAGTTCCTGCCCGCGCGCGAGGGGGACTATCAGCGTATCGACGAATCCGATCTGATCCTCGAGGGCTACATCGCCTTCCTCGATCCGCCGAAAGAGACCACCGCGCCGGCGCTGAAGGCGCTGAAGGCGAGCGGTATTACCGTCAAAATTCTCACCGGCGACAGCGAGCTGGTGGCGGCCAAAGTGTGCCATGAAGTGGGGCTGGATGCGGGCGACGTGGTGGTGGGGAGCGATATTGAGCACCTGTCCGACGATGAGCTGGCGAAGCTTGCCCAGCGTACCACGCTGTTTGCCCGCCTGACGCCGATGCACAAAGAGCGCATCGTCACCCTGCTTAAGCGTGAAGGGCACGTGGTGGGCTTTATGGGCGACGGCATCAACGACGCGCCCGCGCTGCGTGCGGCGGACATCGGTATCTCCGTCGACGGTGCGGTGGATATCGCCCGCGAAGCGGCGGATATCATCCTGCTGGAAAAGAGCCTGATGGTGCTGGAGGAGGGCGTGATCGAAGGTCGCCGTACCTTTGCCAACATGCTCAAGTACATCAAAATGACCGCCAGCTCCAACTTCGGTAACGTCTTCAGCGTGCTGGTGGCGAGCGCGTTTCTGCCGTTCCTGCCGATGCTGCCGCTGCACCTGCTGATCCAGAACCTGATGTACGACGTGTCTCAGGTAGCGATCCCGTTTGATAACGTGGACGACGAGCAGATCCAGAAGCCGCAGCACTGGAACCCGGCGGATCTCGGGCGCTTTATGCTGTTCTTTGGGCCTATCAGCTCCATCTTCGACATCCTGACCTTCTGCCTGATGTGGTTTGTGTTCCACGCCAACACCCCGGAACACCAGACGCTGTTCCAGTCCGGCTGGTTCGTGGTAGGCCTGCTGTCGCAGACGCTGATTGTGCATATGATCCGCACCCGCCGCATTCCGTTTATCCAGAGCCGCGCCGCGTGGCCGCTGATTGTGATGACGGGGATTGTGATGGCGCTCGGCATCGCGCTGCCGTTCTCACCGCTGGCGAGCTACCTGCAGCTGCAGGCGTTGCCGCTGAGCTACTTCCCGTGGCTGATGGCGATCCTCGCGGGTTACATGGTGCTGACGCAGATGGTGAAAGGATTCTATGCGCGTCGGTATGGGTGGCAGTAACGGCAGCGCCACCGGGCAATAGCTTTCCTCAAAAATTCAACAACCTGTGATCTCCGTCGGCGCATTCGCTTGACGACAAATTGAGCGCATGTTAACAGAATGTTTTGCCTTTATTTGGCCCGTCAGATAAGGAACATTCATGTTACGGTACAGTCTCTTAACCGCCGGGCTGATGCTCGGCGCCTCAGCCTTTGCCGCCCCGGCAGGCGATCTCCCTTTGATGCCCTGGCCTGCCAAGGTCGAACGCCCGACGACCCAGGGCGCGCTGGTGCTAAGCAACAACGTATCCATTAGCGTCAGCGGGGACGATCTCGGTGACGCCGTCAGCCGCCTGCGCCAGCGCATGGCCCTGCAAACCGGCTGGACGCTGCAGCCGCAGGCTGAAAAACCAGATAAACCGACCATCCGCATCGCGATTGCCAAAAAGGTCAAGCCGCAGCCGCTGCCGGACAGCGATGAAAGCTATAGACTCACGGTGGATGCCAACGGCGTCGATATCTCCGCCAACACCCGCTTCGGCGCGCTGCGCGCCATGGAAACGCTGCTCCAGCTGATGCAGAACGGGGCGGAAAATACCTCGCTGCCGTGGGTTACCATTGAAGATTCGCCGCGTTTCCCGTGGCGCGGGCTGCTGCTCGATTCGGCGCGCCACTTTATTCCGCTGCCGGATATCAAGCGCCAGATCGACGGCATGGCCGCGGCGAAGCTCAACGTCCTGCACTGGCACCTGACCGACGATCAGGGCTGGCGCTTCAGCTCGAAGCGCTACCCTAAGCTGACGCAGCTTGCCAGCGACGGGCTGTACTACACGCCTGAACAAATGCGCGAGGTGGTGCGTTACGCCGCCGAGCGCGGTATCCGCGTGGTGCCGGAGATCGACATGCCGGGCCACGCCTCGGCGATTGCCGTGGCCTACCCGGAGCTGATGAGCGCCCCGGGGCCGTACGCCATGGAGCGCCACTGGGGCGTGCTGAAGCCGGTGTTAGATCCCACCAAAGAGGCAACCTACACCTTTGCTGACGCGATGGTCAGCGAACTGGCGGCGATCTTCCCCGATCCGTATCTGCATATCGGCGGTGACGAGGTCGACGACAGCCAGTGGAAAGCGAACGCCGCGATCCAGAATTTCATGCGCGACAACAGGCTGGCGGACAGCCACGCGCTGCAGGCGTACTTCAACCGTAAACTGGAGACGATCCTTGAGAAGCATCACCGGCAGATGGTCGGCTGGGACGAGATCTACCATCCCGACCTGCCGAAAAGCATTCTGATCCAGTCCTGGCAGGGCCAGGACGCGCTGGGGCAGGTGGCGCAGAACGGCTACAAGGGCATTCTCTCCACCGGTTTCTATCTCGACCAGCCCCAGTCCACCGCCTATCACTACCGCAACGAAATTGTCCCGCAGGGCCTGAACGGCGTGGACGTGATTGCAGACACCGACAGCGTCCAGAGCTGGGCCTTTTCCATGCCGCGCCTGAAGGGCAAGCCGGTGGAGGGGAGCTTCACGCTGGTGAAAGGGGACGCAGGCTGGCGCGGGTTTATTGATTTTGCCGGGAAATCCCGCCGCGCGGTGCAGGATATTGAATGGCGCGATGACAGCAAGGTGACCTTCACCGTCGATACGTGGATGGGCGAGACGCGCCCGGTGGTCTCCGTCAATAACGACAAGCTCACCGGCTATTTCCTGGTGGGGAATACGCGTTACCCAATCAGCGGCATGCGTCTGGACGCGGTGCCGAAAGGCATTCCGCCCGTCGTGCCGGACGTGGCGAATCAGGCCAACCTGCTCGGCGGGGAAGCCGCGCTGTGGGCGGAAAACGTGGTGGCGCCGGTGCTGGATATCCGCCTGTGGCCGCGCACCTTCGCGGTGGCGGAGCGCCTTTGGTCCGCGCAGGACGTCAACGACGTCGATAACATGTACACCCGCCTGCAGGCGATGGACAGCTGGTCGACGGTGTCGGTTGGGCTGCAGCAGCATACCCAGCAGCAGGTGCAGTTCACGCGCCTTGCCGGTAATGCCGACACGCTGCCGCTGCAGATCCTCGCTCAGGCGGTAGAGCCCGCGCAGTATTACACCCGCCAGCACCTGAAGTTCCAGGCGGGAAATTATCATCAGTTCGAACCGCTCAACCGCTTCGCCGATGCGCTGAACGCCGAAAGCGCCACCGTGCGCCAGATGAGAAAATGGGCGGACCGCCTGGTGAGTGATGCGGAAGACGCGGAAAGCGCCGACGCGCTGCGCCACGTCTTTAACCGCTGGCAGAGCAACACCAGCGACGCGCTGGCGTTAAGCGAAAACAGCTATCAGCTGAAGGCGATGAAGCCGGTGATCCAGGAGGTGGATAAGCTGGCCTCCATTGGCCTGAGGCTGACGGATCTGGTGGCGCGCCAGGGCACGCTGGATGATAAAGAGATAGCCTCGATTCAGAGCGAGCTGGATAACGCGGCGAAGGTTCAGGACGAGGTGGTGATTGCGGCGGTCTATCCGCTGGAGACGCTGCTGCGCGCGACGCGGAATCAGTAGCAAGCAACAAAAAAGGCAGCCCGGGCTGCCTTTTTTATCGCCAAAGCGAATTAGCGACGTACCGCAATCGCTTCGATTTCAATTTTCACGTCTTTTGGCAGACGGGCCACTTCCACGCAGGAGCGCGCCGGGAAGGTGGCGTTGTGCTCGGTGAAGAACGCTTCGTAAGTGGCGTTAACGGTCGCGAAATCGTTCAGATCTTTCACGAAAACGGTGGTTTTCACGATATCGCCCACTTTCAGACCGGCAGATTCAACGATAGCCTGCACGTTTTCCAGCGACTGACGCGCCTGTGCTGCGACGTCTTCCGGCACCGCGCCGGTTTTTGGGTTCACCGGGATCTGCCCGGAAGTGATGATCATGCTACCCAGATCAACGCCCTGAACGTAAGGGCCGATAGCCGCGGGTGCATTTTCCGTCGCGAGTACTTTGCTCATGTTTTCTCCAGAATGACAGCGTTAAGAATGTTCCCGGCCATTATAACAGCCGGGATTTCATTACCAACCTCAATTAGTTGGCCAGCACCACATAATGAGAAAACTCTTTTTCGCAGTATTTGCATTTGAGCGCGATGTCATCGGCGCGTTTTTTCACTGCAAAGCTGGAAGAAACCGGCTCAGCGTGACTGATGCAGTTGCTGTTCGGGCAGACCAGTACGCTTTCGATGCGATCCGGCAGGCTCGGGCGGGATTTGCCGACCACTTCATACTCGTCGATGCGGTTGACGGTGGCGTCCGGCGCGTACAGCGACAGCTGGTTGACCTGCTCGTCGGTCAGGAACGTGTTCTCGATTTTAATCAGGTCCTTGCGGCCCATCTCGCCGGACGGCAGGTTCAGGCCGATGGTGATGCGCTGGTCCGTTTCGGTCAGTTTGAACAGCGTCAGCAGCTTAAAGCCCACCTGCGCAGGGATGTGGTCAATCACGGTGCCACGCTTGATGGCTTCAACCTGGAGTTTGTTATCGTGCGTCATGGTCGTCTCCCCTTACAGAGCTAATTCGCGATTCAGAACCAGTGCCAGTAACGCCTGGCGGGCGAAGATGCCGTTTCCTGCCTGCTGGAAGTACCAGGCGTGCGGCGTTTTGTCCACGTCTGTGGTGATCTCATCGATGCGCGGCAGCGGGTGCAGCACCTTCATGTTGTCGCGCGCGCCCTCGAGGTCGCTGGCGCGCAGCACGAACTGTGCCTTCAAGTTGGCGTATTCGGACGGATCCAGACGCTCTTTCTGCACGCGGGTCATGTAGAGAATATCCACGTGGCTCATCACCTCTTCGATGCTGGCGTGCAGGCTCCACTGAATGCCTTTCTCATCCAGCATGTCGAGAATGTACTGCGGCATCGCCAGCGCGTCAGGCGCGATGAAGAAGAAGCGGTTGCCGTTAAATTTCGCCAGCGCCTGGGTCAGGGAGTGGACGGTACGGCCATACTTCAGGTCGCCGACCATGGCGATATTCAGGTTCTCGAGCTTGCCCTGCGTCTCCTGAATGGTGAACAGATCCAGCAGGGTCTGCGTCGGGTGCTGGTTGGCACCGTCACCGGCGTTCAGTACCGGAATGCCGCCGGAGAATTCGGTCGCCAGACGCGCCGCGCCCTCCTGCGGGTGACGCATCACAATCGCGTCGACGTAGGTGCTAATCACTGAAATGGTATCCGCCAGGGTCTCGCCTTTTTTACCCAGCGACGTGTTGCTGCTGTCCGAGAAGCCCACCACGCTCGCGCCCAGGCGGTGCATGGAGGTTTCAAAGGAGAGGCGGGTGCGGGTCGAGGCTTCGAAGAAGCAGCTCGCAATCACCTTGTGCTTCAGCAGCTCCGGTTGCGGATTAGCCTTCAGTTTTGCCGCGGTTTCCAGAACCAGTTCCAGCTCTTCGCGGCTGAGGTCGTTTATGGAAATGATGTGTTTTTGATAAAGCGGATTCATGTTTATCTCCTGACGCCGGGCAAAAAAAAGCCCCTCAAATGAGGGGCTCTGGGAATAGGTTTAGCAACGGGAAGAAAAACGGCAGGCCAGCGTCTGATTTCAGACGCGGTAAGACGTTATGTCGTACACGCTTGACCATGCTTCCTCCCGGCAAATTGTCGGGCATTATACGCAGCTCGCTTTTCGGATCAAGCGATTTAATGCACGCTTTACTCAATGCAAACGGTTCTTTATGAATATTAATGCGTTCTGAGTAAATAATTAATTTGCTTATGCACCAGTGCGGTGCGCTTCACGACCCGGGGAGCGACCCAGACGATACTGCTGCCGGCCACCACGCCTAAAATTTCCGGTAGCTGGTGATAATCCAGAATACGCGCCACCGCGCGGCCATATCCGGCGACGGTATGAACAAGGATAAACTCGCTATTGTGCTCGACGCTGACCACCATTTCGGACACGGTACGCGCGGCGTCGGGGGCAGGGCGCAGCTGGGGATTCAGCGAATAAATCTTAAGCCCTTTGGCATTTCGAATTTTTATGACGCCGAGCAATTTAAGCAGACGTGAAACGGTGGACTGGCTGATGGTTTCAAAACCACGCTCCTGCAAATCCCGGCGGATCTCCTCCTGAGAAAGATAGCTCTTTTCTGCGATCAGGCGCTGGCAGACCGTCAGCTGTAGTTGCTCTTTGGGAGAGTACTCTTCGTAATCCATCATAGTTCCCATATCAGTTCCTGAAATAACCGGTGGCACCGCACCGATCCGTAGGCCGGATAAGCGCAGCGCCATCCGGCAAATCACAACAAGGCACCCAGACTTAACGCCACCATAATCACCACCGTTAAAATGCCCAGCAGCGGCGCCACCCATTTCAGATAACGCACGTAGGGCACGCGGGCGATAGCCAGCCCGCCCATCACGACGGCAGAAGTGGGCGTGACGAGGTTAACGATACCGGAGGCCGACTGGTAAGCCGTCACCACCAGGTCGCGGTTGACGTTAGCGAAATCGGCAAGCGGCGCCATGATCGGCATCGTCAGAACGGCCAGGCCGGATGAAGAAGGCACAAGAAACGACAGCACGACCTCCAGCCAGTACATCACGTTAATAAACGCTACCGTGGACAACCCGCTGACCAGCCCTTCCGCGCTGTGCAAAATGGTGTGGGTAATCATGCCCTTATCCATGATGACTACGATACCGCGCGCGATGCCGATAATCAGCGCGACGCCCAGCAAATCTCGCGCGCCGTTGATAAACGTCGACGTCAGCTCCTCTTCGCTCATGCGGGCAATCAGGCCGACGATGATCGCGCTGGCGAGAAACACCGCCGAGATCTCTGCCATCCACCAGCCCAGCACCGCCACGCCGTAGATCATCACCGCGAAGGCGAGGGCGAAAATCACCAGGATGATTTTGCGCACCGGGGTGAATTCCAGCGACTGTTCGCCCTTGTCGCCGAGAAAATGGGCGCGGTTCTCTTCCTGCTTATCCGCAACGATCGACAGCGACGGATCCTGGCGCACCTTACGGGCGTAACGCATCACCCACGCCACGCAGATGATCCAGCCGATGACCAGCAGCGCCACGCGCAGGGCGATGCCGTTAGTGAAGGGGATCCCGGCTGCGTTGGCGGCGATCACCGTGGCAAACGGGTTAATGGTAGAGCCGAGCGTGCCGATCCCCGCCCCGAGCAGCACGGTAGAGGCGGCGACAACCGGATCGAACCGGGCGGCCAGCATCACCGGCACCAGCAGGGTGTAGAACGGCAGCGATTCTTCGGCCATGCCGTAAATCGTGCCGCCTGCGGCAAACAGCGCCATCAGGATGGGGATCATCCACTCCTCGCGCCCGCGCAACCGGGTGGTGACGCGCTCGATCCCGGCGTCAATCGCGCCGGTTTTGGTGACGATCCCGAGAAAGCCCCCGATGATCAGAATAAACAGCGCCACGTCGATCGCCCCGGCCTGGCCGGACTCCGGATCGTACAGCCCGGCAATCGGCGCCATCAGGACGGAAACCAGCCCCTGCGGGTGCGCCGCCACGTGTGCGTAGGTGCCAGCAACCGGCACTTCTTTACCAAGCGCCTCGTTCATCGCCATATGGTACTGCCCGGCCGGAACAATCCACGTCAGCACGGCAACCACGGCAATCAGAAAAAAGAGAATGGTGTAAGCGGAGGGAAACTTAAACTTGCCCATGATGTGCTCCTTAAACCCGGCGCACCCCTTGGCGCGCCGGGCGGTGATTAGTCGCCGAGTGTCGCCACCATGACCGCTTTAATGGTGTGCATGCGGTTCTCTGCTTCGTCGAAGACGATGGAGTTCGGTGATTCGAAGACCTCTTCCGTCACCTCCAGCCCCTTCAGGCCGTACGCCATCTCGATCTCGCGGCCCACTTTGGTGTGTTCGTTGTGGAACGCCGGCAGGCAGTGCATAAACTTGACGTTCGGGTTGCCGGTGGCCTTCATCACGTCCGCGTTGATTTGATACGGCTTCATCAGGCTGACGCGCTCGGCCCAGGCTTCCTTCGGCTCGCCCATGGAGACCCACACATCGGTGTAGAGGAAATCGGTCCCCCGCACCCCTTCTTCCACGTCGTCGGTGAGGGTGATGCGCGCGCCCGTCTCTTTGGCGATGGCGCGGCACTGCTCAACCAGCCCGGCTTCCGGCCAGAAGGATTTCGGCGCGACGAGGCGGATATCCATCCCCATCTTGGCCGCGCCTACCATCAGGGAATTGCCCATGTTGTTGCGCGCGTCGCCGAGATAGGCAAAGCTCAGCTCCGGCAGGGTTTTGCCCGGCGCGTGCTCCAGCATGGTCATCAGGTCGGCGAGGATCTGCGTTGGGTGAAACTCGTCGGTCAGGCCGTTCCACACCGGCACGCCCGCGTACTCGCCCAGCTCCTCAACGATGGCCTGGCCGTAGCCGCGGTATTCGATACCGTCATACATGCGCCCCAGCACGCGGGCGGTGTCCTTCATCGACTCTTTATGGCCGATCTGCGATCCGCTTGGGCCGAGGTAGGTCACCTGCGCGCCCTGGTCGAACGCACCCACTTCGAAGGCGCAGCGGGTGCGGGTGGAGGTTTTTTCAAAGATCAGGGCGATGTTTTTCCCGACCAGGGTTTGCTTTTCACGTCCGGCTTTTTTGGCGGCCTTCAGCTCGATGGCGAGGTCGATCAGGTACTGGATCTCCGCCGGGGTGTAGTCCAGCAGTTTCAGGAAGTTACGGTTTTTCAGATTGATGGTCATGGGTAAATCCTTTTTAAAATTTGCTGTTTGATGCCCTCACCCCGGCCCTCTCCCACGGGGAGAGGGTTAGGGTGAGGGGAAAACGACTCAGTTACGAATCAACGTGCCTTTCTCGCCCGCGAGGATCTCCGCGCCGTCGCCCAGCGCGCCGATCCCGGCAATACCGTTGCAGGCCTCGACGAACTCGCGGCAGGCGGCCACTTTCGGCCCCATCGATCCGGCGTCGAACTGCATGCCTCTGAGCAGCTCCGGCGTCACCTGCGCCAGCGGGCGCTGGGTCGGCTTGCCCCAGTCGAGGTACACCGCATCGGCATCGGTCAGGATCAGCAGGGCATCGGCCTCGATCTGGCGCGCCAGCAGGGCGGCGGAGAGGTCTTTGTCGATCACCGCCTCAATGCCGCGATAGCCGTTGGCGTTCTCCACTACCGGCACGCCGCCGCCGCCGTTGCAGATCACCAGGTGATCGCGCTGGATCAGCGCCGTGATGGCGTCGCTCTCGACGATGCGCTTCGGCTGCGGTGACGGCACCACGCGGCGGAAGTAGCTGCCGTCGGCCTTAAATACCCAGCCTTTTTCCGCGGCCAGCATTTTTGCCTGGGCTTCGCTGTACACCGGGCCGATGTACTTGGTGGGGTTGCTGAAGGCCGGGTCGGCGGCGTCCACTTCCACCTGCGTGAGCAGGACGCTCACCTCGCGCTGCGGCAGGCTGTTTTTCAGCGCCTGCTGGAGCATGTAGCCGATCATTCCCTGGCTTTCGGCGCCGAGAACGTCCAGCGGGTAGGGCGTGACTTTGTCGTAGGCGCTGTTCTGCAGCGCCAGCAGCCCGACCTGCGGTCCGTTGCCGTGCACCAGCACCACGCGCCACTGTTCCGTTAATCCGGCGATGGTGCGCGCGGCCTGCTCGATGTTCTGGCGCTGGATATCCGCTTCCAGCGGCTCGCCGCGCTTGAGCAGCGCGTTGCCGCCCAGGGCCACAACCAGAGTGGGTTTTCGTTCCATGATGGCTCCTTTAAATTCCGTCGCGTTCCAGCGGGCAGCTCATGCAGCGCGCGCCGCCGCGGCCGCGTCCGAGCTCGTCGCCAGGGATGGGCAGCACGGTGATGCCCGCTTTGTCGTACTTCTCGTTGGTCCAGACGTTGCGCTCGTAGCCGATCACCACGCCCGGGCGGATGGTCAGCACGTTGTTGGCGTCGTTCCACTGCTCGCGTTCGGCTTCAAAGGCGTCGCCGCCGGTGGTGATCAGGCGCACCTGGCTAATGCCGAGCGCTTTCTCGATGGCGTGCAGCAGGTCGGTTTCCTGGGTGCGCAGCAGGCCGCCGCGTCCGTCCGGGGTGAGCGTCCAGCACTGGGCGTCCTTGCGCACCACTTCCGGGTAGACGGAGAAGGTGTCCACGTCGATGTGGGTCATGACGGTGTCGAGGTGCATGCAGGAGCGGTGTTTTGGCAGCTCAACGGCGATCACGCGCTCGGCCTGGCGGTGTTTGAACAGGCTGTTGGCGAGGAACTCCACGCCCTGCGGCGTCGTGCGCTCGGACATGCCGATCAGTACCGCCCCGCGGCCAATCACCAGTACGTCGCCGCCTTCTAACGTGGCGTGGTCGTAATTAATATTCTCGTCGCCGAAATACTTAATAAAATCGCCGTCGGCAAACGCCGGGTGCCAGCGATATATTGCCCGCAGGTTATTGGTTTCACGCTGACGGGCCGGTTTCGCCATTGGGTTAATAGAGACGCCGTTATAAATCCAGCACGAGGTATCGCGAGTAAATAAATGGTTCGGCAGCGGCTTCATAATAAAATCATTCGCCGTGTGGGTATCCACTACCATATTTTTAATGGCCGCCGGAATTTCGCCGTAGGTTAATCCGCCGCTCAGTCTGCGCGCCAGTTCCCGGTGCGGCATATCCGCCAGCCAGCCGCGCACGTCGCCGGCAAAGGTTGGGCCGAGGCGATAGTCAGAGATTTGGGTATCCAACAGCCAGGCTTTCGCTTCTGCAATATCAAGGGTTTGTGTCAGAAGGTCGGTCAACAGCAGGACTTCTACACCCTGCTCGCGCAGCGTGTTGGCGAAGATGTCATGCTCCTCACCCGCCCGCTCAACCGAGAGCACGTCATCGAAAAGCAGCTCCTGACAGTTTGATGGCGTTAAACGTTTCAGACTTAAATTAGGACGGTGCAGCATAACGCTATGCAATTGACCAATTTCAGAACCGACGTAATGCTTTTCCATAATTATTCCTTTAACTGTTTTTCAGAATAAAAAGGGCATGCGCCATGTGATGTGTTTAATTTCATGGCGGCTAAGCTCAATTGATTTCGTGATTCATACTAGGGGGTTAAATAATCCGTATTGTGATATTGCTCACGCGAAATCGGATATTAAGGGGGTTGTTTTCATTTGCATGATTCGCATCAGATAATGATTAATTGATTATTCTGGCGAGGTGAATAGCTAAGCACTATCCGTTGTCATTATTTTCAGTTGTTAGTGTTTTGTAGCATTTAATGCTTTGAAATATTTTGTTAAGGTATTGATTTTAATTGTTTTTATGGTTTTTGTGGAATGACTATGCATTATTGCTAATTAACTATTTTTGGCTTAAGGAAAATCAATAAATATTTATTGAATTTAATAGCAAATTATCAAAGTGATAAAATGTGAAGCGGTAGCGAGTTTTGTTGTTAAGGCCTGACGATCAATGAGTTAGCGCAAGGGCGTGATAACGAAGAGCTGAAGATATGCATAATGACTGCATAAATGCCTGCGAGGGCTTAACAGCAAATTAACACCATTCCCGATAAACATGCGTTCGCGCAAAACCCCTCTAAAAAGCGCTGGTATGGCAGCCTTAACTCTCGTATAAGAGATAAAAATGAAACGTTGTTTTATATGGAGGGATTTCACATGATTATCGGCAACATCCACCATCTGCAGTCCTGGCTGCCTGACGAGTTGCGCCAGGCGATTGAGCACGTTAAAGCCCACGTCACCGACGCCACGCCGCTCGGGAAACACGACATCAACGGCAACAGCCTTTTTTATCTGGTCTCTGAAGACATGACCCAGCCGTTCGCCGAGCGCCGCGCCGAGTACCACGCGCGCTATCTGGATATCCAGATCGTGATGAAGGGGCAGGAGGGGATGACCTTCAGCACCCTGCCGCACGGCACGCCGGATACCGACTGGCTGGCCGAGAAAGACATCGCATTCCTGCCGGAAGGCGAGCAGGAGAAAACCGTGGTGCTTAGCGAAGGGGATTTTGTGGTGTTCTGGCCGGGCGAAGTGCATAAGCCGCTGTGCGCGGTGGGTGCGCCTGCGAAGGTCAGGAAAGTGGTTGTTAAAATGTTGGTTGAGTAACCCTTCCCCCTCACCCTCACCCTAACCCTCTCCCACGGGGAGAGGGAACTTTTACACCCTCTCCCCGTGGGAGAGGGCCGGGGTGAGGGCACCAGACCGCACCCACGCAATATGTGATCCAGCTTAAATTTCCCGCACTCCCTCTTCCCTTCCCATTTACCTGCGCTTTTTCTGCGTCATAGTATGATCGTTAAAATAATGAACACTGTTCTATAATGTAGAACAAAATGATTCAACAAGGAGATCTCATGCCGAAGTCCGCGTTGTTCACGGGAATCATTCCCCCTGTCTCCACCATTTTTACCGCCGACGGCCAGCTCGATAAGATGGGCACCGCCGCGCTGATCGACGATCTCATCAAAGCAGGCGTTGACGGTCTGTTCTTCCTGGGCAGCGGCGGCGAGTTCTCCCAGCTCGGCGCCGAAGAGCGTAAAGTCATTGCCCGCTATGCTATCGATCACGTCGATCGTCGCGTGCCGGTCCTGATCGGCACCGGTGGCACCAACGCCCGGGAAACCATTGAACTGAGCCAGCACGCGCAGCAGGCGGGCGCGGACGGCATCGTGGTGATTAACCCTTACTACTGGAAAGTGTCGGAAGCGAACCTGATCCGCTATTTCGAACAGGTGGCCGACAGCGTCGCGCTCCCGGTGATGCTCTATAACTTCCCGGCGCTGACCGGGCAGGATCTGACGCCGGCGCTGGTCAAAACCCTGGCCGACTCGCGCAGCAACATCGTCGGCATTAAAGATACCATTGACTCCGTGGCCCACCTGCGCAGCATGATCCACACCGTCAAAGCCGCCCATCCGCACTTCACCGTGCTCTGCGGCTACGATGACCATCTGTTTAATACCCTGCTGCTCGGCGGCGACGGGGCGATCTCGGCCAGCGGCAATTTTGCCCCGCAGGTGTCGGTGAATCTTCTGAAAGCCTGGCGGGAGAAAGACGTGGCGAAAGCGGCCGGGTATCATCAGACCTTACTGCAAATACCGCAGATGTATCAGCTGGATACGCCGTTTGTGAACGTCATTAAAGAGGCGATTGTGCTCTGCGGCCGCCCGATCTCCACGCACGTGCTGCCGCCCGCGTCACCGCTGGACGAGCCGCGCAAGGCGCAGCTGAAAACCCTGCTGCAACAGCTCAAGCTCTGCTGAGCCGGACGATAACCATGACCATCGAGAACATTTTCACCCCGCAGGACGATGCGTTTTATGCGGTGATCACCCACGCAGCGGGGCCGCAGGGCGCGCTGCCGCTGACCCCGCAGATGCTGATGGAATCCCCCAGCGGCAACCTGTTCGGCATGACCCAGAACGCCGGGATGGGCTGGGACGCCAACAGGCTGACCGGCAAAGAGGTGCTGATCATCGGCACCCAGGGCGGCATCCGCGCCGGAGACGGGCGCCCGGTCGCGCTGGGCTACCACACCGGGCACTGGGAGATCGGCATGCAGATGCAGGCGGCGGCGAAGGAGATCGCCCGCAACGGCGGGATCCCGTTTGCGGCCTTCGTCAGCGATCCCTGCGACGGGCGCTCGCAGGGCACGCACGGCATGTTCGACTCCCTGCCGTACCGCAACGACGCGGCGATCGTGTTTCGCCGCCTGATCCGTTCCCTCCCGACGCGCCGGGCGGTGATTGGCGTCGCCACCTGTGATAAAGGGCTGCCCGCCACCATGATTGCCCTGGCCTCGATGCACGACCTGCCGACCATTCTGGTGCCGGGCGGGGCGACGCTGCCGCCAACCGTGGGGGAAGACGCGGGCAAGGTGCAGACCATTGGCGCGCGCTTTGCCAACCACGAACTCTCCCTGCAGGAGGCCGCCGAGCTGGGCTGCCGTGCCTGCGCCTCGCCGGGCGGCGGATGTCAGTTCCTCGGCACGGCGGGCACCTCGCAGGTGGTCGCGGAAGCGCTGGGTCTGGCGCTGCCGCACTCCGCGCTTGCGCCCTCCGGACAGGCGGTGTGGCTGGAGATCGCCCGCCAGTCGGCGCGGGCGGTGAGCGAGCTGGATAACCGCGGCATCACCACGCGCGATATCCTCACCGACAAAGCCATCGAAAACGCCATGGTGATCCACGCGGCGTTCGGCGGCTCCACCAATTTACTGCTGCACATTCCGGCCATCGCCCACGCGGCGGGCTGCACAATCCCGGACGTAGAGCACTGGACGCGCGTCAACCGCAGGGTGCCGCGCCTGGTCAGCGTGCTGCCCAACGGCCCGGACTATCACCCGACCGTGCGCGCCTTCCTCGCGGGCGGCGTGCCGGAGGTAATGCTCCACCTGCGCGACCTCGGCCTGCTGCACCTGGACGCCATGACCGTGACCGGCCAGACGGTGGGCGAAAACCTTGACTGGTGGCAGGCGTCCGAGCGCCGTAAGCGCTTCCGCCAGTGCCTGCGCGAGCAGGACGGCGTGGAGCCGGATGACGTGATCCTGCCGCCGGAGAAGGCAAAAGCGAAGGGACTGACCTCGACGGTCTGCTTCCCGACGGGCAACATCGCGCCGGAAGGTTCGGTGATCAAGGCCACGGCGATTGACCCGTCGGTGGTGGGCGAAGATGGCGTGTACCGCCACACCGGCCGGGCGCGGGTGTTTGTCTCGGAAGCGCAGGCAATCAAGGCCATCAAGCGGGAAGAGATTAATCAGGGCGATATCATGGTGGTGATCGGCGGCGGACCGTCCGGCACCGGCATGGAAGAGACCTACCAGCTCACCTCCGCGCTGAAGCATATCTCGTGGGGCAAGACGGTGTCGTTAATCACCGATGCGCGCTTCTCCGGCGTGTCGACGGGCGCCTGCTTCGGCCACGTGTCGCCGGAGGCGCTGGCGGGCGGGCCGATAGGCAAGCTGCGTGATAACGACATCATCGAGATAGCGGTTGACCGCCTGACCCTCACGGGCAGCGTGAACTTTATCGGCACGGCGGACAACCCGCTGACGCCGGAAGAGGGCGCGCGCGAGCTGGCAGTCAGGCAGACGCACCCGGATCTGCACGCCCACGACTTTTTGCCGGACGATACCCGGCTGTGGGCTGCGCTGCAGTCGGTGAGCGGCGGCACCTGGAAAGGCTGTATTTATGACACCGATAAAATCATTGAGGTAATTAACGCCGGTAAAAAAGCGCTCGGCATTTAATTATTTTCAGAGATAAAACCGTCTGCGGGAAATATTCCGCGGACGGCTTTTCTTTTTCTGTTATTTAATAATATAAACAATAGGTTGAGATATATCGTTGGCGTCACAAAAGCAAAATAACGTAATTAGGAAATAAGATATGACCATTGCTGGTTAATTGAGCGGCTCATTACACTCCATTAACACGATGTTGTAATTCAGCACACTACATAAGGGTGTAATTCTGATGACGCAATTAACCATGAAAGACAAAATTGGCTACGGGCTGGGTGACACCGCCTGCGGCTTCGTCTGGCAGGCCACGATGTTCCTGCTGGCCTACTTCTACACCGACGTCTTCGGCCTGTCGGCGGGCATTATGGGCACGCTATTTCTGGTCTCCCGCGTGCTCGACGCCGTCACCGACCCGCTGATGGGGCTGCTGGTAGACCGTACCCGCACGCGGCACGGCCAGTTCCGCCCGTTCCTGCTGTGGGGCGCCATCCCGTTCGGTATCGTCTGCGTGCTGACCTTCTACACGCCGGACTTCTCCGCGCAGGGCAAGATCATCTACGCCTGCTTGACCTACATTCTCCTGACTCTGGTCTACACCTTCGTTAACGTGCCGTACTGCGCCATGCCGGGCGTCATCACCGCCGACCCGAAAGAGCGCCATGCCCTGCAGTCGTGGCGTTTCTTCCTGGCGGCGGCGGGCTCGCTCGCCATCAGCGGCATCGCCCTGCCGCTGGTGAGCATCATCGGCAAGGGGGATGAGCAGGTGGGCTATTTCGGCGCCATGTGCGTGCTGGGCCTGACCGGCGTGGTGCTGCTCTACGTCTGCTTCTTCACCACCAAAGAGCGCTACACCTTTGAGGTGCAGCCGGGCTCGTCGGTGGCGAAAGATCTCAGGCTGCTGCTGGGCAACGGCCAGTGGCGCATCATGTGCGCGTTCAAGATGATGGCGACCTGTTCCAACGTGGTGCGCGGCGGAGCGACGCTCTACTTCGTCAAATATGTGATGGATCACCCGGAGATGGCGACCCAGTTCTTACTCTACGGCAGCCTCGCCACCATGTTCGGCTCGCTCTGCTCCTCCCGCCTGCTGGGCCGCTTTGACCGCGTCACCGCCTTCAAGTGGATCATCGTCGCCTACTCTCTGATTAGTCTGCTGATTTTCGTCACCCCGGCTGAGCATATCGCGCTGATTTTTGCCCTCAACATTCTGTTCCTGTTCGTCTTCAACACCACCACGCCGCTGCAGTGGCTGATGGCCTCTGACGTGGTGGACTACGAGGAGAGCCGCAGCGGTCGCCGCCTCGACGGGCTGGTGTTCTCCACCTACCTGTTCAGCCTGAAGATTGGCCTGGCGATTGGCGGGGCGGTGGTGGGCTGGATCCTGGCGTACGTCAACTACTCCGCCAGCAGCAGCGTGCAGCCGGTCGAGGTGCTCACCACCATCAAAATTCTGTTCTGCGTGGTGCCGGTAGTGCTCTACGCGGGCATGTTCATCATGCTGTCGTTCTACAAGCTCACCGACGCCCGCGTGGAGGCCATCAGCCAGCAGCTGATCAAGCACCGCGCGGCGCAGGGCGAGGCCGTTCCCGACGCCGCGACAGCCGCATCCCATTAACCGGAGGCACTATGCAAATCACTAACCCGATACTCACCGGCTTCAACCCGGACCCGTCCCTGTGCCGCCAGGGCGAGGACTACTACATCGCCACCTCGACCTTCGAGTGGTTCCCGGGCGTGCGCATCTACCACTCCCGCGACCTGAAAAACTGGTCGCTGGTCAGCACCCCGCTGGACCGCGTGTCGATGCTGGACATGAAGGGCAACCCGGACTCCGGCGGCATCTGGGCGCCGTGCCTGAGCTATGCCGACGGTAAATTCTGGCTACTCTACACCGACGTGAAGATTGTCGACTCGCCGTGGAAAAACGGCCGTAACTTCCTCGTTACCGCGCCCTCCATCGAGGGGCCGTGGAGCGAGCCGATCCCGATGGGCAACGGCGGGTTCGACCCGTCCCTGTTCCACGACGACGATGGCCGCAAATACTATATCTACCGGCCGTGGGGGCCGCGCCACCACAGCAACCCGCACAACACCATCGTGATGCAGGCGTTTGACCCGCAGACCGGCACCCTCTCGCCCGAGCGCAAAACGCTGTTTACCGGCACGCCGCTCTGCTACACCGAGGGGGCGCACCTGTATCGCCACGCGGGATGGTATTACCTGATGGTCGCTGAGGGCGGCACCAGCTACGAGCACGCGGTTGTGGTGCTGCGTTCAAAAAATATCGACGGGCCGTACGAGCTGCACCCGGACGTGACGATGATGACCAGCTGGCACCTGCCGGAGAACCCGCTGCAGAAGAGCGGCCACGGCTCGCTGCTGCAGACCCACACCGGAGAGTGGTACATGGCCTACCTCACCAGCCGCCCGCTGCGCCTGCCCGGCGTGCCGCTGCTGGCCTCCGGCGGGCGCGGCTACTGTCCGCTGGGGCGCGAGACCGGCATCGCCCGTATTGAATGGCGCGACGGCTGGCCGTACGTGGAAGGCGGCAAGCATGCGCAGCTGACCGTGAAAGGCCCGCAGGTGGTGGAACAGCCTGCAGCCGTTCAGAGCAGCTGGCGGGACGATTTTGACGCCAGTTCGCTCGACCCGGAACTGCAGACCCTGCGCATTCCGTTCGACGACACCCTCGGCTCGCTCACCGCGCGCCCGGGCTATTTACGGCTCTACGGCAACGACTCGCTCAACTCGACCTTTACCCAGTCGACCGTGGCGCGCCGCTGGCAGCACTTCGCCTTCCGGGCGGAGACGCGGATGCAGTTTTCGCCGGTCCACTTCCAGCAGAGCGCGGGGCTGACCTGCTACTACAACAGCAAAAACTGGAGCTACTGCTTTGTGGACTACGAGGAGGGGCAGGGCAGAACGATTAAGGTTATCCAGCTCGACCACAACGTACCGTCATGGCCGCTGCACGAGCGGCCCATTCCGGTGCCGGAACATGCGGATAGCGTCTGGCTGCGGGTGGACGTGGATACGCTGGTCTACCGCTACAGCTACTCGTTCGACGGCGAGACGTGGCACGCCGTGCCGGTAACGTATGAGGCGTGGAAGCTGTCGGACGACTACATCGGCGGGCGCGGCTTCTTCACCGGCGCGTTTGTGGGGCTGCACTGCGAGGACATCAGCGGCGACGGTTGCCACGCGGACTTCGACTACTTCACCTACGAGCCGGTCTAACGGCTCAGGCCGGGTAGCCCAGCGCGCGTGAGAGCTCGAGCCCGGCCTGCTGAAGCTGCTCGCGGAAATTAGCCAGCTCCGCGTCGTCCACGCGGGAGGTGAGCGTCGACAGGCTCAGGGCGGCGATGACGCGGGACTCGTGGTTCCACACCGGCACCGCCACGCAGCGCACGCCCTGCTCGTTCTCTTCGTTATCCAGGGCGTAGCCCTGCTCGCGGGTCTGCGTCAGGGCGGTCATTAAAGCTTCGCGAGACGCGAGGGTGGAAGGGGTATAGGTGGTGTACTGATAGCCCTCCAGCAGGGTGTTCAGCTCGGCCTCGCCCAGCCAGGCAATCAGCACCTTGCCGATGGCGGTGGCGTGAACCGGCAGGCGGCGGCCGATGCGTGAATAGGCGATGGCGGCCAGCTTGCCTTCAATCTTCTCGATATAGACCCCTTCACGCCCGTCCAGGATCCCCAGATGGGTGGTCTGCCCGGTCCGCTGGGACAGCTCCGTCAGCCAGCCTTTCGCCTTCTGACGAATATCGATGGAGCCCACGACAAAATGGCCGCGCTCGACCAGCTTCATGCCGAGGCGATACTTACCGTTCTCCGGGTTCTGATCGATATAGCCGTGAAGCTGCAGGGTTTTCAGCAGCGAGTGGAGGGTACTCTTGCTCAGCCCCATCAGTTTGCTGATGTCGGTGATCTTAAGCTCGGTGGCCTGCTCGTTGAACAGGTCGAGGATCTGCAACGCACGTTCAACAGACTGAATAATCGGCATAATGCTGGCATGTCCACGCTGGAATTAAGGCGAAAACGTACCTTTTTCGGGGTGAAAAATCAATGAAATGGAGCCGGTGTTCTCCCTCTGCCCGTGGGAGAGGGGCTGCCTGATTTGCCCGGCGGCGCTACGCTTGCACGGGCCTACGGGTTGTGTAGGCCGGGTAAGCGCAGTGCCACCCGGCAACAAAGGCGGCTACATTATTGTTAGCGGGGGGCATCAATTATTATCCCGGGCGGCAACAGACTGGATTTTCCAGACCCCATCTTCTTTAACCATGCAATCAATGACTGTGTGCTGGGTCTTTTTGCCAAACGTGATATTCACGTTTACACAGACCGGGTCTGAAACATACGAATCAATAGCCACATTCTCAGCCCAGTCCTCGCCGATATACTGCGATTTCATAAAAAAATCAGCCTCGTAAAATTCAGCGTCGGCATAACGGGGATCGTCTGCATGACGTAATTTTTTCATGGTGCTGGCCGTAACGAACTTATCGATTTCATTTCCCTCTTGGATGGGATAACGATCGTTGTTCACCTGTTTGACGTACCACCGATTGAATTCAAGGGCGCGCTGCATCGGTATCTGAAAATCTTCGGCCCCCAATGCGGCTGTGCTGAATAACACAATTAAGATGAGCTTATTCATATTAATAATGCCTGTATAAGGTTACGGCTGGCTGGAGTTGGCGATAGGTTGGCCCCGGGTACAGTGTTCTCTGTTTAAAATCTGAATACCAGGTTCCAGCGCCATCATAAATACAGACATGCCCGTACTGATTCGGGCCGGGCAAGGCATCAATCACCGCGATATCCCCCTCTATGGGGGTGCCATAGACTTTTGTGAACCCTGCTTTTTCAAGAGAACGCCAGAAATCCTTAGCGTTTGCCCCTTCGATTTTAAGCCCTCCGGCTCGAATGGCGGCGGCGATTGCTCGAGCTCAATAGTGTCCAGTATGGGTTAGTGCGTGGCTACGGGCGTATGACACAGCTTCATGTTTATTCCATGACATAAACAATCCTTATTAATGAAATGCAGCAATAAGGAAATATTACGCCGATAATATAAGGTGTTTTGTAATTGATAATGACCTGATATTAACCATTATCTACTCAATAAATAATGGTTAATAAAAACATAAATACCTATTATGGTTAATGCGTATCTGAGAAAGCGTCAGTAAAATGTATTTCTCTGCCAGACGATAACGCTGTTGTCGTTTTTAGGGTGTTCTCCCTCTCCCCGTGGGAGAGGGCCGGGGTGAGGGCATCAGGCCGCATCGTCGCCTGAACCGCCCGGCGGCGCTTCGCTTGCACGGGCCTACGGGCTGGGTTTTCCCCCTCTCCCCGTGGGAGAGGGTCGGGGTGAGGGCATCAGACCGCAGAGGAGTCAATCACTCCCCAAGCGTCGCCACCATCACCGCCTTAATCGTATGCATCCGGTTTTCCGCCTGGTCAAACACGATGCTCGCCGCCGACTCAAACACCTCGTCCGTCACCTCCATCCCGCCGTGCAGGTCGAACTCTTTCGCCATCTGCTTGCCGAGCGTGGTCTGGTCATCATGGAACGCGGGCAGACAGTGCAGGAACTTCACGTTCGGGTTGCCGGTGAGCGCCATCATCTGCGCATTCACCTGATACCCACGCAGCAGCGCAATCCGCTCCGCCCACTTCTCTTTGGCTTCACCCATCGACACCCACACGTCGGTATAGATAAAGTCCGCACCCTTCACGCCCGCCGCCACGTCTTCCGTCAGGGTAATTTTCCCGCCGTGCTTCTCTGCCAGCGCGCTGCACTCCGCCACCAGGCTCTCTTCCGGCCAGCAGGCTTTCGGGGCCACCAGGCGCAGATCCAGCCCGGTCAGCGCCGCCGCTTCCAGCATCGAGTTGCCCATGTTGTTGCGCGCGTCGCCCGCGTAGACCAGCGTCATCTCGTTAAACGCCTTGCCCGGCAGGTGCTCCTGCATGGTCAGCAGGTCCGCCAGCAACTGGGTCGGGTGGAACTCGTTGGTCAGCCCGTTCCACACCGGCACGCCCGCGTACTGCGCCAGCGTTTCGACCACTTCCTGGCCGTGGCCGCGATACTGAATGCCGTCGTACATCCGCCCGAGAACCCGCGCG
Source organism: Enterobacter cloacae complex sp. P16RS2 (assembly GCF_014982155.1). Taxonomy (NCBI): domain Bacteria; kingdom Pseudomonadati; phylum Pseudomonadota; class Gammaproteobacteria; order Enterobacterales; family Enterobacteriaceae; genus Enterobacter; species Enterobacter cloacae complex sp. P16RS2. The sequence goes on from NZ_JADCKW010000026.1 coordinate 133,205, forward strand.
GTGTCCTTAATTGACTCTTTATGCCCAATCTGGCTGCCGCTCGGCCCTAAATAGGTGACGCGCGCGCCCTGGTCAAATGCGGCAACTTCGAAAGAGCAACGTGTACGGGTCGAGTCTTTTTCGAAGATGAGCGCGATATTTTTACCGGTAAGCTTCTGTACTTCCTTGCCATTTTTTTTATCGGCTTTGAGCTGTGCGGCAAGGGTCAGCAGAGAAGTGAACTGTGCAGGGGTAAAGTCGAGCAGTTTCAGAAAGTGTTTCTTGTATAAATCGGACATTTTATCCTCGCATGGCGAACGCCACTTATTGAATTAAAATTCACTTTATATGTGTAATTATTCATTTGCAACCCCGTTTCACAAATCTTTCCAACAAAGGTGGAGGCAAACCCGTCCGTGTGTGAAAATAGAAGTATCTGCCGCACTTTAAAGAGGATTGAGCCATGGCAAACCCGGAACACCTGGAAGAGCAACGCGAAGAGACGCGTCTGATTATTGAAGAACTGCTGGAAGACGGTAGCGATCCGGACGCGCTGTACACCATTGAGCACCATTTCTCTGCGGATGATTTCGACGCGCTGGAAAAACTGGCCGTGGAAGCCTTTAAGCTGGGTTACGAAGTGACCGAGCCGGAAGAGCTGGAAGTGGAAGAGGGCGACACCGTCATCTGCTGCGACATCCTGAGTGAAGGCGCGCTGAAGGCGGAGCTTATCGACGCGCAGGTAGAACAGCTGATGAACCTGGCGGAGAAGTTTGAAGTGGAATACGACGGCTGGGGAACCTACTTCGAAGATCCGAACGGTGAAGACGGCGAAGAAGGCGACGACGAAGATTACGTCGACGAAGACGACGACGGCGTGCGTCACTAAGTGATTCAGGCGGTGGCGCGCGCCACCGCTTTTTCAAGGCAGAACCATGGATTACCCGCAGATACTCGCCCCCGTACTCAACTTCCTCCAGTGCCCGACCCCGCAAGCATGGATTGATAAAGCCCGCGACCCGGCGAACCTGCCGCTGCTGCTCACCGACCACATGGTGTGCGAGCTCAAGGCCGCCCAGACCGCGCTGCTGCTGGTGCGTAAATACGTCGCCGACGAAAGCGGTGCCGACGCGCTGCTCGACTGGCTCAAGCCCTACGAACAGTTCACCTTCCGCGACGGCCCGGAGCCGGACTTCATCGCGCTGCACAGGCAGATTGGCAAAAGCGTGATGCCCAAAACCGACGACCCGTGGGGCCAGGCGCTGATTGACAGCATGGTGCTGCTGATTAAGGAGGAGCTGCACCACTTCTGGCAGGTGCGCGAGGCGATGCTGGCCCGCGACATTCCGTACGTCAAAATCACCGCCAGCCGCTACGCCAAAGGGATGCTGAAGGAAGTGCGCACCCACGAACCGCTGACGCTGATCGACAAGCTCATCTGCGGCGCCTACATCGAAGCCCGCTCCTGCGAACGCTTCGCCGCGCTGGCCCCGTTCCTCGACGACGATCTGCAGAAGTTCTATCTCTCGCTGCTGCGCTCGGAAGCGCGCCACTATCAGGACTACCTGACGCTTGCCCGGCAGGTGAGCGACGACGATATCTCACCGCGCATAAAGCTTTTTGGCGAAATTGAAGCCACACTTATCTCGACACCGGACCACGAGTTTCGCTTCCACAGCGGCGTGCCGGTGTAAACCGGCACAACGCAAGGATTAGGATGTGAGATGAATAAAACGTGGACCCGTACCGTGATGGTTGTTGTGGTGGCCGCCGCCGTGGCGTTCTGGGTGTTCTTCGACAGGCAGCGAGCCCCTGAACAGCAGATGGATTCCGCCCTTAACGAAATGCCCGCCTGGCAGGTGATTAAGGAGCAGGAGCCTGCGCTGCATCAGCGCATCCTCGACCAGATGGCCGCCCTGCAAAAAGCGGGCGAGCCGGAGCAGCAGATTATCGACACCATCCAGCCGCAGATCCTGCATCTGCAGATGTCGCGTCTGCAAAACGCCCCGGACGCCAACGTGGTGAACTATATGACCATCAACATGGAGCAGACCGCCGCCATCCAGAAGGTGAGCGACGACGCCTGCTTCCGCTTCCTCTACCCAACGGTGAAGGGCGGTGTGAACCCGATGCGCATGCTGGATAAAGACCTGATGGCGCGGCGCATGCAGGCCGACGCCGACATGATGCGCGCGGCCTACGGTAAAAACCGCCACACCGTGACGCAGGCCGAACGCGAGGCGGCAGTCGAGGACGTGCGGCCGATTATGAAGGCGCTTGCCGATAAGTACGGCGAGGACATCCAGCTGCTGCAGATGCCGGAGAAGGCGGCGGGCAAAGAGAAGCTCTCCTGCGATATGGTGCAGGAGATGTGGGCGAAGGTGCTGGCGCTGCCGGAGCAGAAGGCGGCGGGGGTGATTCGGCTGGCGGTGTCTGAGCTGGAGTGACGAAGGGCGCTGGTTTTTTGGGCACTTAGCGCGGGTTTAGCGCGTCGTCGCTTGCATGGCGGCGCGCGACAGGTATAATCCACAACGTTTCCGCATCCCCTTCAGTGCCGAAGTGGCGAAATCGGTAGACGCAGTTGATTCAAAATCAACCGTAGAAATACGTGCCGGTTCGAGTCCGGCCTTCGGCACCATTGAGATATACGAGAACGTCCGGGATAGTCCATAATTCCCTGAAATTAAAGCCGAAAGGCTTTTTTTTTGGTCCAAATCCGTCCGGGCACATCCGTTGACATCCAACATAGTTGGGGGTCAAGATAGGGGTCACTTCGCTTCGATAAACTTTTGACCCCCAAATCATGCCTATAACAGACGTTGCGGCCCGTACCGCAAAGCCTCGCGAAAAAGAATACAAGCTCACGGATGGCCATGGGCTATACCTTCTTATCAAACCAAGCGGATCTAAACGCTGGTATATTAAATATCGCTTTGAAGGCAAAGAGAGCAGAGCTGCACTCGGCGCATATCCTCTGATCACGCTGGCTAAAGCGCGCGAAAAACGCGATGAAATTCGCCTTCTACTTGCTGATGGCATCAGCCCTAATGCCAAAAAAGAAGAAATTAAACAACAAGAGCAGGCTGCGCTTAACACTTTTGAGAAGGTAGCTCGTGACTGGCATGCGAGTAACAAACGCTGGTCGGATGGCCATGCAGCAAGAGTATGGCGTGATATGGAGCGCAACATACTTCCAGCCATCGGAATGCGGAACATCGCCGACTTAACGACACGTGATCTACTGCACCCCTTGCGTGAAGTAGAGCAAAGCGGTCGGTTGGATGTAGCCTCGCGTCTACAGCAGCGTGTTACGGGCATAATGCGTTATGCCGTTCAAAGTGGTCTGATTGAAAGAAATCCAGCTCAAGACCTTGTTGGAGCAATCGCAACCAGAAAAGCGACTCATCGCCCAGCTTTATCACTGGAACGCCTGCCTGAATTTCTTCAGCGTGTTGAAGCCAGCAGGGGGCGCTTACTTACCAGGTTGGCCCTGAAACTCAGCCTGTATGTATTTATCCGCTCCAGTGAACTTCGGTTTGCGCGGTGGGGAGAAGTTGATTTTAAAAAAGCACTTTGGACTATTCCTGCCGAGCGTGAAGCTATTGAAGGGGTTAAACACTCTCATCGAGGCTCTAAGATGCGTACCGTCCATCTTGTTCCGCTTTCGCAGCAAGCTCTGGCGCTATTGGAAGAAATCAAAAAATTGAGCGGCAATAGAGACCTTATCTTTCCAGGTGATCACCGTCCAACAAAGCCCATGAGCGAAAACACCATTAATAATGCTTTGCGAGTAATGGGTTACGACACTAAAACGGAAATATGCGGCCATGGTTTCCGGGCCATGTCGTGTAGCGCTTTAGTTGAGTCGGGGCTTTGGTCACGCGACGCGGTTGAAAGGCAAATGAGCCATCAGGAAAGAAATGGTGTGCGAGCTGCGTATATCCATAAAGCTGAGCACCTTGAAGAGCGTCGTCTTATGGTGCAATGGTGGGCAGATTATCTAGATAGCAACAGTGGATCACATGTAACCCCATATGAGTTCGCAAAGCGCTTTACAAAATAAAAAGTTTTAATGACAAGTGTTCACACTGTTCACCTTGCATTATAGTTTTTTAAAATCAGCTTGTTAGGTGGTGATTGGTTGTGGGCTGCGTGTACACGGGTGTTCATGTGGAGCGATCATTCCGGGTTGGGTCGAAAAAAAACCGGCCTGAGCCGGTTCGTTTGCTGCGGAAGGTTATTTACTGCATGCAGGAAGCCAGTCGGCCTCACTGTCCTCATGCAGCGTGAGATTGGTCTGGACGCCGTTATTTGTCCTGCGCTTCAGCAGAATGCGCTCATACTCTTTCAGCGTCTGCGGCACTGCCTGGCCGAACGCGGTCAGGCTCAGCGGATGCTGATGGCCGCGCGATTCCATAAACGACAAATAAGCATGGTACAGGTAGCGCTTAGGATTTAATGGGCGGATATTGGCGTTACCGATAAACATCCCGTTCGGCGTGCTCAGCGGCATCAGGTAGCCACAAAAATCAACCAGCGGATCGGCCTGTCGCTTGATATCCAGTGCCTCGCCAGACGTCTGCTGTGCCTGTAACAGCGTGCGGGCTTCCTCCGGCTGACTAAAACGCTGCATCAGGTGGCGTACGATGACGGCCAGTTCGGCGCTGATTTTATCCAGCAGTTGTGGGTCGCGCTCCTTCGCCGGTATCACCTCCGGGAAGGTTAGTATTACCCGGCGACGTGACACGCCACCACTGCGGTCGCTGAAACGCATTGGATTGTTGTTCACCGCCAGAACCACCGCCGGGATTTGAGTTGAGTAGGGGTCACGATATTTGGGATCGATGGCTACCGCATCGCCGCCGGTAATCGCCTTAATCCCCGCGCCGTCACCGCTCCATTTCTCCTGATCGGGCAGAATAATCAGCGAGAACCCCACTACGCTGGCGCGTTCCCGCGATGATTCCAGCGTTTCAATGGTGGCGGACGTGGTGTTATCGCGGCCAGCGAGCAGCGTTGCGATCGAGGCTAATAGGCTTTTCCCACTTCCACCTGGACCAGTTACCTCCAGGAACATCTGCCAGTCATAGCGGTTTGCCAGCACCATAAATAACGCCGCGAGGATGCGCTCCTGCTTGTCGTCATTATGTCCGGCCGCCCGCGTTAACCAGCGGTAAAAGTTAGGCGCGTGGTCTGCGAGATTTTCGCTGGGACGCGGCGCTGAGTAGTCAACGCTGTTTACCGTACGTAGCCAGTGCTCGCGGCGATGCGGGCTGAACGTGCCTTTAGTTGTATCAAAAACGCCGTTACGGAAACCAATCAGGCGGCGCGCCGGTTCGCCCATTTGCGGCACCATCAGTTTGAGCGTATCGAGCACGCTGCCAATCCCGGCCGCTGAAAACGGTGCGCGAACCTTCTGAAACAGCGCGGCGATTTCACGGCGCAGCGTCTGCACTGGCATCACCTGCCATGCGCCGTTCTCGTAGCGGCAAATCTCCTCCCCTACAGGCGGCACGGCCAGCGCCTGCCCGTAGTGATCGACCAGCAGCTCCGCCTTTTCGCTGGCGCTCATGGCTTTGAGATCGGCCTCGCTCACCGACTCAAACGGACTTGGCTTGTGAGGCTGAGTGAAGGCGGTAAGTAGCGCCTGTGTCGCGATGTCACCCTGTGCCTGCCAGACGTCGTTCCAGTCGCCGGTTTCCGGCGGTAAAGCGGCCTTGCCCTTACAGGCTTTCGCGGCTTCCTCCGCCTTTGACTGGCCTGTGCCGTTGTCGTCGCGGTCGGCGGCAATCAGCATCATCGCATCAGGATGTGACTCACGCAGCCGCTTCGCCAGGGCGGGCAGGTTGTTGGCGCTCAGCGCCACGTATACCGCCTGCCCGGTCAGCCGGTGCACGGTCAGGCCGGTGGCGTAGCCCTCAGTGAGCCACAGCGTTTTGCCGTCCGGCTCGCCTGCCAGCCAGTACGTGCCTTTCACCTGCCCGCCGGGCAGGGTGCGCTTGTCGCCTGCGGCGCTGATGAGCTGAACGTTAACGGCCGTGCCGTCTTCACCGGTCAGCGGGATAAGCACATCCCCGGCGGCAAAGCTGACGCCACCACAGCGCAGCGCATCAGAAAGCGTCAGCGCCTGCGTGCCGTGCAGCCCTTTGGCTGAAAGGTAGGCGTTGTCCGTGCGGCTGACGGCGGCAGCGATAAGCGCCTGCGCCCGTGCGGCGGCGTCTGCCTGCGCGTGGGTTCTGTCTGCGGCGTCATCCTGCATAACCGGGGCGGACTCCGGCAGCGTGCCGAGCATCCCGGCCACCCTGACGGCGGCCTCTTTAGCACTGACGTCAAGTGCCTTTTCCACCAGGTTCAGGCCGTCACCGGCTCCACACTGGTTACACAGCCAGGTTCCGCGCCCGCCCTGATTGTCAAAGCGGAAGCGGTCTTTGCCGCCGCACGCCGGGCAGGCACCGTGCCGCCCCCCGGCGTGCACGCTGATGCCGAGGGCGGGCAGGAGCTGCGGCCACAGTCCGGTGGCCGCCTTTACGGTGTCAGAGACGATATGTTTCATGTGCGCGTCCTCCCTCAGTGCAGCGTGGTGCGGCTGGCGGCCGCAAGCTGGCTGCGGAACAGCTCATCCATCATGGTGACGCCGAGCTGCGTCAGGCGCGGCGGCGCGGTCAGCAGGTCAGGCTCGACCATATCGACGAGCATGGTGCAGGCCATCTCCATGCCCGCATCGGGGCCGTGACGGCGCACATAGAAGCCCTCCAGCTCAAGGGCAATGGTCATCTGCAACTCATCGAGCGTGGCGGAAACGGTAATGCCGAGGCTTTTGCAGGCATTCAGGTAGCCCTGCGCCAGCGCGCGGCGGTAAACGGCGGTGCGTACCTCAACGGGCAGGCAGGAGTGATTAACGGTCATCATGGCGGGCCTCCGTGGCGAACATGCGGGATTCACAGGTTTCAACGACTTTACCGAGCTGGTCGGTGAGCAGGGCGACGACCGAGGCCAGCGCCGCGCCGTCCGGCACGCAGCCGCGTGCGCTCAGGCAGTTCACCGAGTCGAACATATCGAGCACGGTCACGCCGACCGTGTGCGCGTGCAGCAGGCGCAGGTAGTCAGCGTGGGGAATGGGGTAGGTGTCATGGTTATTCAGTTGCCGGGAAAGCGTGTTCATGCGGCCACCGCCTTAACCGGCAGACGACCGGCAAAGGACAGGACGTAATCGCGGGCGAGGCTGGCGCGGGCGCTTCGCTCATCGCCTGCCACGGTGCGCAGCATACAGGGACGTGCGGCGGCATCGGTGCGGCGCACGGCGGCAAAAATAAAGGTGAATTCAGGGTGAGTGACAGTAAGGGCCGTTGTCATGAGGACAATCTCCTTGAAGTAGCGGTTAACGCCACCACCGGAGTTCTCACGCTCTGGTGGTGACCCGAACGGGGGTGAGAAACCGGCCTTCAAGGAAACCGGCCAGCCCGAGGGCTGCCCCGCCCGGATCACCATTACTCGGATGCGACTGCGGCATAAGAACCGCAACGCAAAAGACAGGTGCACGAGGGCATAGACACAAAAAAAGACGCATGGCGCGTCTGGTGTCGCCTTGAAGAAGCTCGGGTTCTCACGCCCGGCTGCCGATTTTGCGGCAGCGCGAAAACTGTATAACGGGCGCTCGCCAGAGAAAAGCCTTTTTTCACACATCGGGGCGTTTTCCTCAGCAATCGGTCAGGACGTGATCGGATTGCGGCGGATTTGATCGGAATTCACCGTCCTCTTTCTTTGCGCTTCGCTTTGCAGGCTTCGCTTTCTGACTCAGCACGGAAATATGGCCGTGCATCCCGCCGGTAAAGGCCGGTGCCGTGGCGGGTTTGCCGCTGACGGCTGCCGTCAGGCTTTCCGCGACAAAGGCGGCTTCTTCGCGGGTGAGGGGATAAGTTTTTGTGCCGAAGTTAAGCGTAATCATGCTGCACCTCCGGCGCGCTGCGCGATGCGGGCCTGCATCCAGCCGTCAATTTCTGACGCCAGCCAGGCGACGTTTTTACCGCCTAAGGAAATCTGCGAGGGGAACTGCTCCCGGCTGATTAAGTCGTAAATGGTCGAGCGTGACAGGCCGCAGGTGCTGATGACTTCCGGCAGGCGCATGAAGCGGTCGCGCGGGAAAACGACGTCGCGGGTTACGGGAATGGCAGGGGCCGGTACGGATGAAACTGCGTGCATGGTGTTACCTCTTTATGGGTCCGGCCGGTGCTGTCCGGTTACGGTGGTGTCTTCAGGTAACCCCCTATTCTGATTATATTTTCGGTGAAGTAAACAACCCCATGTTTGCTGAAAAATGAGCAAAAAGCACTTCTCTTACCTCCTGTTTGCCTCTGTTTGCCTCTGTTTGCCAGTAACTGCCAGTGATTGCCTTTTAAGAGCTTTCAGCGATTAAAACGCCCTTATTAATAGAATTAAAATCTGATAAAGGCTCGCCAGAATAAAGCTGATGTCTGAGAAGGCGTGAACACCGGTGAATACTCAGTGAAGACTTCAGTTTAAAGTGTTCACTGCTTTACTTACTGTATTTATTATCTTTTTTATCTCAGTGAATACCAGTGAACAGTTATATAAGAAATAACATCTGTTAAGGGAGTATCCCGCACCGGTTCTGCCTTTGTCTGCTCATCGACAGGCGGAAAGCAATGAAATGCGCTGTCCTGTGGTACACGACAGAATGGCCTCATCCTTTACAGACGATGAGAGACCATCATGACCACCCCGGAACAGAAACCTGCTTCACTGGTGCGCTTTGAGAAAGCCCGCGCTGAACATACGGAAAGAATGAAGCGCTATAACGGCATCTGCGCCGATATCGTCCGCTGTGAGAAAGAGCAGCAGGCGGCCATCGATGCCGGAAAAGAGGCCGAGAGCAACTGGCGTACGCGCTTCCGTAACCTGCGCGGCAATCTCACTGACGAGCTGCGCGCCGAACATTCTCAGCGCATCGCCAGCCGCGAGCTGGCCGATGAGTTTGGCGGGCTGCTGAAAGAGCTGGCGCTGGATAAGCAGGAGGCGATGCTGAAATGCTGCGGCAGTGGCAAAGAGTATGTTGAATCGCACCGCGAGGCGTTTACCGGATTTGCCGATGCGCACTGGCAGTCAGCCCTGCGTAACGTGAGTCCGTCGCTGCTGTGGGCCATTAAGCTGCGTCTCCGTCGTGAAGAACTGTCCCCGACGTTTGCCGGTGATGACCGGGACCGGATTAAGGATGTGGCTTATCTGGTTGGTGAAGCACTGACGCGGGCAGCGGCGGCCCTGCCGGACAGCGTACTGAAAGAGGCGCCGCTGCTGGAGAATATCGGCCTGCATCGTCCTGCGCTGACGGGGGTTGATATGGAGCTTTATACACGCCCCCTGCGCCGCCAGAAGCTGGGGGAATCAATCCGGGCACAGCGTGTAAAACTTCAGGAGGGCAGCCAGAAATGATGCACTGCCCCTACTGCAAAAGCGCGGCGCATACCAAATCGAGCCGCTATATGTCAGAGCAGGTGAAAGAGCGTTATCACCAGTGCACTAACCTGGACTGCTCCTGTACATTCAAGACGAATGAAAGCATCACAAAGGTGATCACCGCACCGCCACTGCCGGAAAAAGTACCGACACCACCGCCGGAACCAGTAAAAGGCCGTCAGACGCTGGGCCGTTATGGCTCTGCATTCCGTCAGGCTCATTGATCCCGCACAGCCGCTGTCCGAACAGCGGCTTTTTTATGCCTGTCTTCTTTCTGAAGCCCTTTCTCTGGCCAGCCGCCTTATAAAGAGTAATGCATGCATAGCGTGCATGAATTTGCATGCAAAACCATGCATTGCTTTCCCCTGTTCAGGCCATACAGGGCGCGGCTCGGCCCGCATCATGCACCTGCATGAAAAGCGATGCATAAAGCGGGCAGGCGTGGCGGGGATAGCATTGCGCGCGCTTATAAGTTTCAACGCCAGCAGGCTAGAGCCATTCTTTTAGGGAGGCATGCCATAGGATGTATCTTAAACTTGCTTAATTTATATGCAAAGCATTATCATGTCTTATCGAATCAATGAACTTAGTGGAGTTCATGACATGACAGAAGCATCTGAAAGTTCCTTATCAAAAATTTATAAACCAGTAACAGGGTTGGACAACATAGTTTTGAAAGTTCACGAGTGTTCAATTGCAGATCCAGTAAAAATAAATTTATTGTGTCTCGATTTTAAAGAGGATATTCCAAAGGGTGCTGAACTTGCTGAATTACTTTTTTTTGAATTAGTGCATTACTGCATTCCGCAGCCAACAATTAAACGTCTTAAAGAAAAAGCTGCCAATGAAGGCAAGGATGATATACGATTTTATAGTGAGTTAGGAAAGCAAGCACGCAGTTTATTTATGAAGTATAAAAGCGAAAATTCTATAGTTTTAAAAGAGGGTGAAACTAAAGAGGAGTTTGATAAACGAGTTAAAAATGCAAATAATCGTTATGGTGAACCGGGCGAGTTAATATCCTATTGTATCGCCATTCATTTCCTAAAGGCTGCTCAGTTAGTTTCTAAAATGGCCCTAAAAACATCGTCAGAAATGCCTGTATTCGGATTGGATGGTATACATGCGGTTGTAGAAGACGATGGCAGTCTCACTGTTTTCTATTTAGAATCAAAGATGACAAGAGATTATGACAGCGGAGCGAAACAATTTGCCAGCTCCGTGAGTGGGTTTGAGAAAGATCGAAAGGGTCGTCTAAATGAATACAGAATATTACGTGAGTTAAGTAATTTGGATATGCTGGAAGGTGCTGAAAGAGAAAAGGCCATAAGCTATTTCGATCCCTATTCAAGTAGCGCTTCAGATGTTAGGGAAAGATTTATTGGCATAATTGCTTATAACGAAAATATTTACGAAGATAAACTACCTATTGATGATTCTCAATCTCTAGATATCCATGTTAAAAACTTCAAGGATAAATACCTTAACACGTTAGATTCAAAGTTAGATATTTTGAAAGCAAAGCTAACTAAAAGTGGTGTCACTTCAGGGAAATGTAGGACATATCTGCTGGCTTTGCCAAACGTTGATGAACTCAAATTGAATTTTGCAAAGGAGCTTTCAGGTGAGCACATTAGCTAAAGAGCTAACTTTTAAAATAAAAGTTAATGATGTTTTTATACGTGATTTGAGTCTATTATACGGTGATTATTATAAGTCTATAAAATCTGACTTTGATATTGGTTCTTTCGATGCGGATGTAACTGATGAATATAAAGAGAGAGCACAGAAAAGGCTAATCGAAACAGCGTATATATTAAGCCAAACTGGTGAGGATGGAGATAAGAATCTTGCTCAAAGTATAGCGTACCATTTAAACATGATTTCTCAAAAGGGTTCTGTTGAATTGTTAAGAGAGTTGGGTAATTTTCCGGGAGCTAATTTTTTAAAAGGGATAAGTAATTTCAAAGAGGAGTTGTTTT
>NZ_JADCKW010000027.1:0-1739 GCF_014982155.1 Enterobacter cloacae complex sp. P16RS2
ACCTCGCAACGGTGAGCGAAAGCCGCGTTGCACTGCTCTTTAACAATTTATCAGACAATCTGTGTGGGCACTCAAAGTGACATGGATTCTTAATGTCTTCGGACAATAAATGAATACCAAGTCTCTGAGTGAACATACGTAATTCATTACGAAGTTTAATTCACGAGCATCAAACTTAAATTGAAGAGTTTGATCATGGCTCAGATTGAACGCTGGCGGCAGGCCTAACACATGCAAGTCGAGCGGCAGCGGAAAGTAGCTTGCTACTTTGCCGGCGAGCGGCGGACGGGTGAGTAATGTCTGGGAAACTGCCTGATGGAGGGGGATAACTACTGGAAACGGTAGCTAATACCGCATAACGTCGCAAGACCAAAGAGGGGGACCTTCGGGCCTCTTGCCATCAGATGTGCCCAGATGGGATTAGCTAGTAGGTGGGGTAACGGCTCACCTAGGCGACGATCCCTAGCTGGTCTGAGAGGATGACCAGCCACACTGGAACTGAGACACGGTCCAGACTCCTACGGGAGGCAGCAGTGGGGAATATTGCACAATGGGCGCAAGCCTGATGCAGCCATGCCGCGTGTATGAAGAAGGCCTTCGGGTTGTAAAGTACTTTCAGCGGGGAGGAAGGTGTTGAGGTTAATAACCTCAGCAATTGACGTTACCCGCAGAAGAAGCACCGGCTAACTCCGTGCCAGCAGCCGCGGTAATACGGAGGGTGCAAGCGTTAATCGGAATTACTGGGCGTAAAGCGCACGCAGGCGGTCTGTCAAGTCGGATGTGAAATCCCCGGGCTCAACCTGGGAACTGCATTCGAAACTGGCAGGCTAGAGTCTTGTAGAGGGGGGTAGAATTCCAGGTGTAGCGGTGAAATGCGTAGAGATCTGGAGGAATACCGGTGGCGAAGGCGGCCCCCTGGACAAAGACTGACGCTCAGGTGCGAAAGCGTGGGGAGCAAACAGGATTAGATACCCTGGTAGTCCACGCCGTAAACGATGTCGACTTGGAGGTTGTGCCCTTGAGGCGTGGCTTCCGGAGCTAACGCGTTAAGTCGACCGCCTGGGGAGTACGGCCGCAAGGTTAAAACTCAAATGAATTGACGGGGGCCCGCACAAGCGGTGGAGCATGTGGTTTAATTCGATGCAACGCGAAGAACCTTACCTACTCTTGACATCCAGAGAACTTTCCAGAGATGGATTGGTGCCTTCGGGAACTCTGAGACAGGTGCTGCATGGCTGTCGTCAGCTCGTGTTGTGAAATGTTGGGTTAAGTCCCGCAACGAGCGCAACCCTTATCCTTTGTTGCCAGCGGTCCGGCCGGGAACTCAAAGGAGACTGCCAGTGATAAACTGGAGGAAGGTGGGGATGACGTCAAGTCATCATGGCCCTTACGAGTAGGGCTACACACGTGCTACAATGGCGCATACAAAGAGAAGCGACCTCGCGAGAGCAAGCGGACCTCATAAAGTGCGTCGTAGTCCGGATTGGAGTCTGCAACTCGACTCCATGAAGTCGGAATCGCTAGTAATCGTAGATCAGAATGCTACGGTGAATACGTTCCCGGGCCTTGTACACACCGCCCGTCACACCATGGGAGTGGGTTGCAAAAGAAGTAGGTAGCTTAACCTTCGGGAGGGCGCTTACCACTTTGTGATTCATGACTGGGGTGAAGTCGTAACAAGGTAACCGTAGGGGAACCTGCGGTTGGATCACCTCCTTACCTTAAAGAACCTGCCTTTG
>NZ_JADCKW010000027.1:1894-5115 GCF_014982155.1 Enterobacter cloacae complex sp. P16RS2
TTTGCTCTTTAAAAATCTGGATCAAGCTGAAAATTGAAACGACACATCTTAAATGGTGTGTTCGAGTCTCTCAAATTTTCGCAAGTCGATGATGAATCGAAAGAAACATCTTCGGGTTGTGAGGTTAAGCGACTAAGCGTACACGGTGGATGCCCTGGCAGTCAGAGGCGATGAAGGACGTGCTAATCTGCGAAAAGCGCCGGCGAGGTGATATGAACCTTTGACCCGGCGATGTCCGAATGGGGAAACCCAGTGTGATTCGTCACACTATCGTTAACTGAATACATAGGTTAACGAGGCGAACCGGGGGAACTGAAACATCTAAGTACCCCGAGGAAAAGAAATCAACCGAGATTCCCCCAGTAGCGGCGAGCGAACGGGGAGCAGCCCAGAGTCTGAATCAGCTTGTGTGTTAGTGGAAGCGTCTGGAAAGTCGCACGGTACAGGGTGACAGTCCCGTACACGAAAGCACACAGGCTGTGAACTCGAAGAGTAGGGCGGGACACGTGGTATCCTGTCTGAATATGGGGGGACCATCCTCCAAGGCTAAATACTCCTGACTGACCGATAGTGAACCAGTACCGTGAGGGAAAGGCGAAAAGAACCCCGGCGAGGGGAGTGAAAAAGAACCTGAAACCGTGTACGTACAAGCAGTGGGAGCACCTTCGTGGTGTGACTGCGTACCTTTTGTATAATGGGTCAGCGACTTATATTCTGTAGCAAGGTTAACCGTATAGGGGAGCCGAAGGGAAACCGAGTCTTAACTGGGCGTTAAGTTGCAGGGTATAGACCCGAAACCCGGTGATCTAGCCATGGGCAGGTTGAAGGTTGGGTAACACTAACTGGAGGACCGAACCGACTAATGTTGAAAAATTAGCGGATGACTTGTGGCTGGGGGTGAAAGGCCAATCAAACCGGGAGATAGCTGGTTCTCCCCGAAAGCTATTTAGGTAGCGCCTCGTGAACTCATCTTCGGGGGTAGAGCACTGTTTCGGCTAGGGGGCCATCCCGGCTTACCAACCCGATGCAAACTACGAATACCGAAGAATGTTATCACGGGAGACACACGGCGGGTGCTAACGTCCGTCGTGAAGAGGGAAACAACCCAGACCGCCAGCTAAGGTCCCAAAGTCATGGTTAAGTGGGAAACGATGTGGGAAGGCACAGACAGCCAGGATGTTGGCTTAGAAGCAGCCATCATTTAAAGAAAGCGTAATAGCTCACTGGTCGAGTCGGCCTGCGCGGAAGATGTAACGGGGCTAAACCATGCACCGAAGCTGCGGCAGCGACGCTTAGGCGTTGTTGGGTAGGGGAGCGTTCTGTAAGCCGTTGAAGGTGTGCTGTGAGGCATGCTGGAGGTATCAGAAGTGCGAATGCTGACATAAGTAACGATAAAGCGGGTGAAAAGCCCGCTCGCCGGAAGACCAAGGGTTCCTGTCCAACGTTAATCGGGGCAGGGTGAGTCGACCCCTAAGGCGAGGCCGAAAGGCGTAGTCGATGGGAAACAGGTTAATATTCCTGTACTTGGTGTTACTGCGAAGGGGGGACGGAGAAGGCTATGTTAGCCGGGCGACGGTTGTCCCGGTTTAAGCATGTAGGCGGAGGTTCCAGGTAAATCCGGTACCTTTTAACGCTGAGGTGTGATGACGAGGCACTACGGTGCTGAAGTAACAAATGCCCTGCTTCCAGGAAAAGCCTCTAAGCATCAGGTAACACGAAATCGTACCCCAAACCGACACAGGTGGTCAGGTAGAGAATACCAAGGCGCTTGAGAGAACTCGGGTGAAGGAACTAGGCAAAATGGTGCCGTAACTTCGGGAGAAGGCACGCTGATATGTAGGTGAAGCCCCTGCGGGTGGAGCTGAAATCAGTCGAAGATACCAGCTGGCTGCAACTGTTTATTAAAAACACAGCACTGTGCAAACACGAAAGTGGACGTATACGGTGTGACGCCTGCCCGGTGCCGGAAGGTTAATTGATGGGGTTAGCGGCAACGCGAAGCTCTTGATCGAAGCCCCGGTAAACGGCGGCCGTAACTATAACGGTCCTAAGGTAGCGAAATTCCTTGTCGGGTAAGTTCCGACCTGCACGAATGGCGTAATGATGGCCAGGCTGTCTCCACCCGAGACTCAGTGAAATTGAACTCGCTGTGAAGATGCAGTGTACCCGCGGCAAGACGGAAAGACCCCGTGAACCTTTACTATAGCTTGACACTGAACACTGGTCCTTGATGTGTAGGATAGGTGGGAGGCTTTGAAGCGTGGACGCCAGTCTGCGTGGAGCCGTCCTTGAAATACCACCCTTTAATGGCTGGTGTTCTAACGTAGACCCGTGATCCGGGTTGCGGACAGTGTCTGGTGGGTAGTTTGACTGGGGCGGTCTCCTCCCAAAGAGTAACGGAGGAGCACGAAGGTTAGCTAATCCTGGTCGGACATCAGGAGGTTAGTGCAATGGCATAAGCTAGCTTGACTGCGAGAGTGACGGCTCGAGCAGGTGCGAAAGCAGGTCATAGTGATCCGGTGGTTCTGAATGGAAGGGCCATCGCTCAACGGATAAAAGGTACTCCGGGGATAACAGGCTGATACCGCCCAAGAGTTCATATCGACGGCGGTGTTTGGCACCTCGATGTCGGCTCATCACATCCTGGGGCTGAAGTAGGTCCCAAGGGTATGGCTGTTCGCCATTTAAAGTGGTACGCGAGCTGGGTTTAGAACGTCGTGAGACAGTTCGGTCCCTATCTGCCGTGGGCGCTGGAGAATTGAGGGGGGCTGCTCCTAGTACGAGAGGACCGGAGTGGACGCATCACTGGTGTTCGGGTTGTCATGCCAATGGCACTGCCCGGTAGCTAAATGCGGAAAAGATAAGTGCTGAAAGCATCTAAGCACGAAACTTGCCCCGAGATGAGTTCTCCCTGACCCTTTAAGGGTCCTGAAGGAACGTTGAAGACGACGACGTTGATAGGTCGGGTGTGTAAGCGCAGCGATGCGTTGAGCTAACCGATACTAATGAACCGTGAGGCTTAACCTTACAACGCCGAAGCTGTTTCGGCGAAGAGACAGAACAATCAAATTTCAGCCTGATACAGATTTAACAGAATTTGCCTGGCGGCTTTAGCGCGGTGGTCCCACCTGACCCCATGCCGAACTCAGAAGTGAAACGCCGTAGCGCCGATGGTAGTGTGGGGTCTCCCCATGTGAGAGTAGGGAACTGCCAGGCATCAA
>NZ_JADCKW010000028.1:0-140295 GCF_014982155.1 Enterobacter cloacae complex sp. P16RS2
ATCCTCAATATTGCAATAAGACTTATAAATAAAGTGGATTTGGGTTAAGATGTCTTTCAGGAAAGCAGAGGACAGATGCAAGAATTTTGTATGTCTGGCACTGACTTTCCGAATTAATTGATTGTTATTGTTGGAGTTATCTCTGGCTGGAATGTGTCGAACATCTCCTGCTACGTTGACAGCGCTGCGATAAAGATGGCAGAAAAGGTGTTATACCTTTAATGTAATTTACATAAACCTGCGAACATCTAAATATCCTGAACGTTTAAGAGAATAAAAATAACGTCATGAAACGTGCTTTCTGACTGTTGATATAAAGCAGCACAATAACTATCTGTCAGGCAGTCTGCCGGGCCGGGATGCGAGGGAAAACCTTCAGAGGGAATTGCTTAACTGTTACACACAGCTTCAACCCGGGCAGCTCCGCACGAGCAACCTGAAAGTGAATAGATATGATAAATGCAAATCGTCCGATAATGAATCTCGACCTCGATCTGCTGAGAACGTTTGTTGCGGTCGCCGATCTCAACACTTTTGCAGCAGCTGCTGCCGCCGTTTGCCGAACTCAGTCCGCCGTTAGCCAGCAAATGCAGCGGCTGGAGCAGCTGGTCGGTAAAGAGCTTTTTGCACGTCACGGGCGTAATAAGCTCTTAACGGAACACGGTATTCAGCTACTGGGTTATGCCAGGAAAATTCTTCGCTTTAATGATGAAGCATGTATGTCATTAATGTTTAGCAACCTTCAAGGGGTGCTAACGTTAGGCGCATCTGATGAGTCAGCGGATACTATATTGCCGTTTCTTCTCAATCGTATTAGTTCGGTTTATCCGAAGCTTGCGCTGGACGTTAGCGTAAAACGTAATGCCTTTATGGTTGAGATGTTAAATGAGCATAAAGTCGACCTGGTGGTGACGACGCATCGTCCCGGGCAGTTTGATTGCCTGACGCTGCGTACATCGCCTACGCACTGGTATTGCGCAGCCGAATACGTGCTGCAAAAAGGGGAGCCGGTTCCGCTGGTATTACTGGATGACCCGAGCCCGTTCCGCGATATGGTGCTCACTGCGCTGAATGAGGCCAACATTCCGTGGCGTCTGGCGTATGTGGCTTCCACGCTGCCAGCGGTTCGTGCCGCCGTGAAGGCTGGTCTGGGCGTAACGGCCCGTCCGGTAGAGATGATGAGTCCCGATCTGCGCGTCCTGGGGAAATCCGATGGTCTTCCTGCGCTGCCGGATACGGAGTATCTGCTCTGCCACAATTCGTCCAGCCATAACGAGTTGGCAAAAGTGGTGTTCGAGGCGATGGAAAACTACCATAACCCCTGGCAGTTCGAGCGCATTACCTCCGAAGGGGGGGATGATTCCCTGATCGTCGAAGGGGATTTTGAGTGATCGATAGCTCAATATTCTGGTAACAAAATGTAAGTGTAAAAAACAGCCACTCGTGTGATTTTCACATGCAGTGGCTTTTTTTACGCAATAATACCCGCCTATGGCGCAAGGGTTTTCAGGATACTCTCTTATTTATCAATAAGCTGAATGCTTTTGCTTAAAACTTGTCCGTTTTCCGTTCTAACTTCGCCCATATCCCTCTCATGTTAAAAAAACAGGAAATATGTTGCCGTTTTCCATGTTGAATTAACAAAAGCGTGTCGCAGATCAAGAAAATACTCCTATTTGGGGGGAGGAATCGTTGGCAAATCCTGTCAAAATAGGAGGGTTATTTTTTTTACTTCCGAAACGGACACGATTCAACAACATACATTTGACGGAAAGTCATGCACCCACCAGGGTTAAAGGGCACCAAATGTTAATGAGAATCGCTCGATGTAATTTAATGTGAAGAAACCTTTGTTAAAGTTGACAATAGGTTATAGAAAGGAGTAAAAAACCCCATCATTTTGCTGTCTACGTCTCATTTCGGACAGTTAGTGTAAGGTTATTTGTTCCTCCCCATGAATCGATGTGATGCCCATCTGCCAGCAAGAGCAGTGTCGTTGGTATCACTTTTGATGAGTAAGCAATGAGTATGTCAACATCCACAGAAGTCATCGCTCATCACTGGGCATTCGCAATCTTTCTTATTGTAGCCATTGGCCTGTGCTGCCTGATGTTAGTCGGCGGCTGGTTTCTGGGCGGTCGCGCCCGTGCAAGGCACAAAAACACACCTTTCGAATCAGGTATTGATTCAGTAGGTTCCGCTCGCTTACGCCTGTCTGCCAAGTTCTATCTGGTAGCCATGTTCTTCGTCATCTTCGACGTGGAAGCGCTTTACCTTTTCGCATGGTCAACGTCCATCCGCGAAAGTGGTTGGGTGGGCTTTGTCGAGGCCGCAATTTTCATTTTAGTGCTACTGGCCGGTCTGGTTTATCTGGTGCGTATTGGCGCGCTTGACTGGACGCCTGCGCGTTCACGTCGTGAACACATCAACCCGGAAAACAGTATCTCTAATCGTCAGCAGTAACAGCGAGGCAATAAGATGGATTATACGCTCACCCGCATAGATCCTAACGGTGAGAATGACCGTTACCCCCTGCAAAAACAGGAGATCGTAACCGACCCCCTGGAGCAAGAAGTCAATAAAAGCGTGTACATGGGCAAGCTCGAACATGCCATGCACGATATGGTCAACTGGGGTCGTAAGAACTCCATCTGGCCTTACAACTTTGGCCTTTCTTGCTGCTACGTTGAAATGGTGACGTCATTCACTGCGGTGCATGACGTTGCGCGTTTTGGGGCCGAGGTACTCCGTGCTTCCCCGCGTCAGGCTGACCTGATGGTGGTAGCCGGTACGTGCTTTACCAAGATGGCACCTGTTATTCAGCGTCTTTATGACCAGATGCTGGAGCCAAAATGGGTTATCTCCATGGGCGCATGTGCAAACTCTGGCGGTATGTACGACATTTATTCCGTCGTGCAGGGCGTAGATAAATTTATCCCAGTGGATGTGTACATCCCGGGTTGTCCGCCACGTCCGGAAGCCTACATGCAGGCGCTGATGCTGCTGCAGGAATCTATCGGTAAAGAACGTCGCCCACTGTCGTGGGTTGTTGGCGATCAGGGTGTGTATCGCGCGAACATGCAGTCTGAGCGCGAGCGTAAACGTGGTGAACGTATTGCCGTCACCAACCTGCGTACGCCTGACGAAATTTAATTTGCGCCTGTAGGCCTGGAGAACACCTTCGCATATCACTACTCAAATAGCGCGAAGCCAGGCTCAACAGTCACCACGGACCATTTGCAATGGTGAACAATATGACCGACTTAACCGCGCAAGAAGCCGCCTGGCAGACCCGGGATCATCTGGATGACCCAGTCATTGGCGAACTGCGCAACCGTTTTGGGCCGGATGCCTTTACTGTTCAGGCTACCCGCACCGGGGTACCCGTTGTTTGGGTGAAGCGTGAGCAATTGCTGGAAGTTGTCGATTTCCTCAAGAAATTGCCAAAACCGTACGTCATGCTGTTTGACTTACACGGCATGGATGAACGTCTGCGTACCCACCGCCAGGGTCTCCCTGCTGCGGATTTTTCCGTTTTCTACCACCTGATCTCAATAGACCGTAATACGGATATCATGCTCAAGGTGGCATTGTCTGAAAACGACATGCATCTGCCGACAATCACCAAACTTTTCCCGAACGCGAACTGGTATGAGCGTGAAACCTGGGAAATGTTTGGCATGACCTTCGACGGCCACCCGCATCTGACGCGCATCATGATGCCGCAGACCTGGACCGGCCACCCGCTGCGTAAAGACTACCCGGCACGTGCAACCGAATTCGATCCGTTTGAGCTGACCAAAGCCAAACAGGATCTGGAAATGGAAGCGCTGACCTTCAAACCGGAAGACTGGGGCATGAAGCGCGGTACCGACAACGAGGACTTCATGTTCCTCAACCTCGGTCCAAACCACCCGTCTGCGCACGGTGCATTCCGTATTATTCTTCAGCTTGATGGCGAAGAGATTGTCGACTGCGTTCCGGACATCGGCTACCACCACCGTGGTGCTGAGAAGATGGGCGAGCGTCAGTCCTGGCACAGCTACATTCCGTATACCGACCGTATCGAGTACCTCGGCGGCTGCGTCAACGAAATGCCATACGTGCTGGCCGTTGAGAAACTGGCGGGTATCGTTACGCCGGATCGCGTTAACGTGATTCGCGTTATGCTGTCAGAACTGTTCCGTATCAACAGCCACCTGCTGTACATCTCCACGTTCATTCAGGACGTCGGCGCGATGACCCCGGTCTTCTTCGCCTTTACCGACCGTCAGAAAATTTACGATCTGGTGGAAGCGATTACCGGCTTCCGTATGCACCCGGCCTGGTTCCGTATCGGCGGTGTGGCACACGATCTGCCGCGCGGCTGGGACCGTCTGCTGCGTGAGTTCCTCGACTGGATGCCAAAACGTCTGGCCTCTTACGAGAAAGCCGCGCTGCGTAACACCATCCTGAAAGGCCGTTCCCAGGGCGTTGCTGCCTACGGCGCGAAAGAAGCGCTGGAGTGGGGTACGACAGGTGCAGGTCTGCGTGCGACCGGTATTGATTTCGACGTGCGTAAAGCGCGCCCTTACTCTGGCTACGAGAACTTCGACTTTGAAGTCCCGGTGGGCGGCGGTGTTTCCGACTGCTACACCCGCGTGATGCTGAAAGTGGAAGAGCTGCGCCAGAGTCTGCGCATCCTTGAGCAGTGCCTCAACAACATGCCGGAAGGCCCGTTCAAGGCGGATCACCCGCTGACGACGCCGCCACCGAAAGAGCGCACGCTGCAACATATCGAAACCCTGATCACCCACTTCCTGCAGGTTTCATGGGGTCCGGTCATGCCGGCGCAAGAATCCTTCCAGATGATTGAAGCGACCAAGGGTATTAACAGTTACTACCTGACCAGTGACGGCAGCACCATGAGCTACCGTACCCGCGTACGTACGCCGAGCTTTGCGCACCTGCAGCAGATCCCGTCCGCCATCCGCGGCAGTCTGGTCTCCGACCTGATTGTGTATCTGGGTAGTATCGATTTTGTTATGTCAGATGTGGACCGCTAATTATGCACGAGAATCAACAACCACAAACCGAGGCTTTTGAGCTGAGTGAAGCAGAACGTGCCGCCATTGAGCACGAGATGCACCACTACGAAGACCCGCGTGCGGCGTCCATTGAAGCGCTGAAAATCGTACAGAAACAGCGTGGTTGGGTGCCGGATGGGGCGATCTATGAGATCGCGAAAGTGCTGGGTATTCCGGCAAGTGACGTAGAGGGCGTAGCCACGTTCTACAGCCAGATCTTCCGTCAGCCGGTAGGCCGCCATGTGATCCGCTACTGTGACAGCGTTGTCTGCCACATCACCGGTTATCAGGGCATTCAGGCTGCGATTGAGAAAAAGCTCAATATCAAGCCGGGCCAGACCACGTTCGATGGACGCTTTACCCTGCTGCCAACCTGCTGCCTGGGTAACTGCGACAAGGGGCCGACCATGATGATTGATGAGGACACTCACAGCCATCTGACGCCGGAAGCGATTCCTGACCTGCTGGAGCAGTACAAATGAAAACTGTAATTCGTACTGCTGAGACGCATCCGCTGACCTGGCGTCTGCGCGATGACAAACAGCCGGTATGGCTCGATGAATACCAGAGCAAAAACGGCTATGCCGGCGCGCGTAAAGCCCTTGGCGGCATGGCGCCGGACGACATCGTTAATGCGGTGAAAGACTCCGGCCTGAAAGGGCGCGGCGGTGCGGGCTTCTCCACCGGTCTGAAGTGGAGCCTGATGCCGAAAGACGAATCCATGAACATCCGTTACCTGCTGTGTAACGCCGATGAAATGGAGCCGGGCACCTATAAAGACCGCCTGCTGATGGAACAGCTGCCGCACCTGCTGGTGGAAGGCATGCTGATCTCCGCGTTTGCGCTGAAAGCCTACCGTGGCTACATCTTCCTGCGCGGTGAGTACATCGAAGCGGCGGAAAACCTGCGTCGCGCGATTGCCGAAGCCACCGAAGCGGGCCTGCTGGGTAAAAACATTCTGGGTACCGGCTTTGACTTTGAACTGTTCGTGCACACAGGCGCAGGGCGTTATATCTGCGGTGAAGAAACCGCGCTGATTAACTCCCTGGAAGGCCGCCGCGCGAACCCGCGTTCCAAGCCACCGTTCCCGGCAAGCTCCGGCGTATGGGGTAAACCGACCTGCGTAAACAACGTTGAAACCCTGTGTAACGTTCCGGCTATCCTCGCCAACGGCGTGGAGTGGTATCAGGGCATCTCCTCAAGCAAAGATGCTGGTACCAAGCTGATGGGCTTCTCTGGTCGCGTTAAAAATCCTGGCGTCTGGGAACTGCCGTTCGGTACCACCGCACGTGAAATTCTTGAGGACTACGCTGGCGGCATGCGCGATGGCCTGAAATTCAAAGCCTGGCAGCCGGGTGGGGCAGGGACAGACTTCCTGACCGAAGCCCACCTTGATCTGCCAATGGAATTCGAAAGCATTGGTAAAGCAGGCAGCCGTCTGGGTACGGCGCTGGCGATGGCCGTCGACCACGAGATCGGCATGGTCTCGCTGGTGCGTAACCTGGAAGAGTTCTTCGCCCGCGAGTCCTGCGGCTGGTGTACACCGTGCCGTGATGGTCTGCCGTGGAGCGTGAAGATCCTGCGTGCAATCGAACGTGGCGAAGGCCAGCCTGGGGATATCGAGACGCTTGAGCAACTGTGTCGATTCTTAGGCCCGGGTAAAACCTTCTGTGCCCACGCACCGGGTGCCGTCGAACCTCTGCAGAGCGCGATCAAATATTTCCGCGACGAGTTCGAAGCAGGTATCAAGCAGCCGTTCAGTAATACCCATGCGATTAATGGGATTCAGCCGAACCTGCTTAAAGCGCGCTGGTAACGACAAGAATTTTGATTAACGCTCGGTTTCGACCGAGCCAACTGGAAGCATGCTAATGGCTACGATTCATGTAGACGGCAAAGAATACGAAGTCAACGGGGCGGACAACCTGCTGGAAGCTTGTCTGTCTCTTGGCCTCGATATTCCGTACTTTTGCTGGCATCCGGCGCTGGGCAGCGTCGGTGCTTGCCGCCAGTGTGCGGTGAAGCAATATCAAAACGCGGAAGACACGCGTGGTCGCCTGGTGATGTCCTGTATGACGCCAGCCACCGAAGGCACTTTTATTTCGATTGATGACGAAGAAGCCAAACAGTTCCGCGAAAGCGTTGTGGAATGGTTGATGACCAACCACCCGCACGACTGTCCGGTCTGTGAAGAGGGCGGTAACTGCCACCTTCAGGATATGACCGTGATGACCGGCCACAGCTTCCGTCGCTATCGCTTTACCAAGCGTACCCACCGTAACCAGGACCTGGGGCCGTTCATCTCTCACGAAATGAACCGCTGCATCGCCTGCTACCGCTGCGTGCGTTACTACAAAGACTACGCAGACGGTCAGGATCTGGGCGTATATGGCGCGCACGATAACGTCTACTTCGGTCGTCCGGAAGACGGTACGCTGGAAAGCGAATTCTCTGGTAACCTGGTAGAAATCTGCCCGACCGGCGTATTCACCGATAAAACCCACTCCGAGCGTTACAACCGTAAATGGGACATGCAGTTTGCGCCAAGCATCTGCCAGCAGTGTTCCCTCGGCTGTAACACCAGCCCGGGTGAGCGTTACGGCGAGCTGCGTCGTATCGAAAACCGTTACAACGGTACCGTTAACCACTACTTCCTTTGCGACCGCGGTCGTTTCGGCTATGGGTATGTGAACCTGAAAGACCGTCCGCGTCAGCCGGTTCAGCGCCGTGGCGACGACTTCATCACCCTGAACGCTGAGCAGGCGATGCAGGGCGCGGCAGATATTCTGCGTCAGTCGAAGAAAGTGATCGGTATCGGCTCCCCGCGCGCCAGCATCGAAAGCAACTTCGCGCTGCGCGAGCTGGTTGGAGCGGAAAACTTCTATACCGGTATCGCCCAGGGTGAGCAGGAACGTCTGCAGCTGGTACTGAAAGTGCTGCGTGAAGGCGGTATTCATACCCCTGCGCTGCGCGAAATCGAATCTTATGATGCGGTCCTGGTGCTGGGTGAAGACCTGACGCAGACGGGCGCACGCGCGGCTCTGGCGGTTCGTCAGGCGGTGAAGGGTAAAGCACGTGAAATGGCAGCGGCGCAGAAAGTGGCTGACTGGCAGATTGCGGCGATCCTGAACATCGGCCAGCGCGCGAAGCATCCTCTGTTTGTGACCAACGTCGATAACACCCGTCTGGACGATATCGCTGCGTGGACCTACTGCGCGCCGGTTGAAGATCAGGCTCGTCTTGGCTTTGCGATTGCCCACGCGCTGGATAGCAGCTCGCCGGCCGTTGAGCTGGATCGCGACCTGCAGAACAAGGTCGACGTGATTGTTCAGGCCCTGGCGGGTGCGAAAAAACCGCTGATTATTTCCGGTACCAACGCCGGTAGCGCCGAGATCATTCAGGCGGCAGCCAACGTTGCCAAAGCCCTGAAAGGCCGCGGTGCGGACGTCGGTGTGACCATGATTGCCCGTGCGGTGAACAGCATTGGTCTGGGCATGATCGGCGGCGGCTCGCTGGAAGAAGCGTTAAGCGAACTGGAATCCGGTGCCGCTGACGCCGTTGTGGTGCTCGAAAACGACCTGCATCGCCACGCCTCTGCCGCTCGCGTTGACGCCGCGCTCTCCAAAGCGCCGCTGGTGATGGTCATTGACCATCAGCGAACCGCGATCATGGACAAAGCGCACCTGGTGCTTTCTGCGGCAAGCTTCGCAGAAAGCGACGGTACCGTTATCAACAACGAAGGTCGCGCCCAGCGTTTCTTCCAGGTTTACGACCCGGCGTACTACGACAGCAACACCGTGATGCTGGAAAGCTGGCGCTGGCTGCACTCCCTGCACAGCACCGTGCAGAGCCGTGAAGTGGACTGGACGCAGCTCGACCACGTTATCGACGCGGTAGTGGAAAAACTGCCTCAACTGGCAGGCATTAAAGATGCCGCACCTGAAGCAAGCTTCCGCATTCGCGGCCAGAAACTGGCGCGTGAACCGCACCGCTACAGCGGCCGTACCGCGATGCGCGCCAACATCAGCGTGCACGAACCGCGCCAGCCGCAGGATAAAGACACCATGTTCGCCTTCTCCATGGAAGGGAACAACCAGCCGTCTGCGCCGCGTTCGCAAATCCCATTCGCATGGGCGCCGGGTTGGAACTCCCCGCAGGCATGGAACAAGTTCCAGGCTGAAGTGGGTGGCTCCCTGCGCCACGGCGATCCGGGCGTGCGTCTGATTGAAGCCTCCGAAACCGGTCTGGACTTCTTCACCACCGTTCCGGCGAGCTTCCAGGCGCAGGACGGCAGCTGGCGTATCGCGCCGTACTACCATCTGTTCGGTAGCGACGAGCTGTCCCAGCGTTCACCTGTCTTCCAGACCCGTATGCCGCAGCCGTACATCAAGCTTAACCCGGCTGATGCCGCGAAGCTTGGCGTTAACGCGGGCGCGAACATTGCCTTTAGCTATGACGGCCAGACAATCAGCCTGCCGCTGATTATCTCCGAAGGTCTGACAGCAGGGCAGGTGGGTCTGCCGATGGGTATGCCTGGCATCGCGCCGGTTCTGGCGGGTGCGCGTCTTGATAATCTGCAGGAGGCAAAAGCATGAGTTGGTTAACGCCGGATCTTATCGACATCCTGCTGAGCATTCTGAAAGCGATTGTTATCCTGCTGGTGGTGGTCACCTGCGGCGCGTTCATGAGCTTTGGTGAACGTCGTCTGCTCGGTCTGTTCCAGAACCGTTACGGACCGAACCGCGTGGGCTGGGGTGGTTCACTCCAGCTGGTCGCGGACATGATCAAGATGTTCTTTAAAGAGGACTGGATCCCTCGCTTCTCTGACCGCGTGATCTTTACTCTGGCACCGATGATCGCCTTCACCTCGCTGCTGCTGGCGTTTGCTATCGTGCCGGTTAGCCCGACCTGGGTGGTCGCTGACCTGAACATCGGCATTCTGTTCTTCCTGATGATGGCAGGCCTCGCGGTTTACGCGGTGCTGTTCGCAGGCTGGTCCAGTAACAACAAATACTCGCTGCTGGGTGCGATGCGTGCTTCCGCGCAGACGCTGAGCTACGAAGTGTTCCTGGGGCTTTCCCTGATGGGCGTGGTGGCGCAGGCCGGTTCATTCAACATGACCGACATCGTCAATAACCAGGCCGACATCTGGAACGTTATCCCGCAGTTCTTTGGGTTTATTACCTTTGCTATCGCGGGCGTGGCGGTGTGTCACCGTCACCCGTTTGACCAGCCAGAAGCCGAACAGGAACTGGCCGACGGTTACCACATCGAATATTCCGGTATGAAATTCGGTCTGTTCTTCGTGGGCGAGTACATCGGTATCGTCACCATTTCCGCGTTGATGGTAACGCTGTTCTTTGGTGGCTGGCATGGCCCGTTCTTACCGCCGTTCATCTGGTTCGCGCTGAAAACCGCGTTCTTCATGATGATGTTCATTTTGATTCGCGCAGCGTTACCGCGTCCGCGTTATGACCAGGTAATGTCCTTCGGCTGGAAAGTGTGCCTGCCGCTGACGCTCGTCAACTTGTTGGTAACGGCGGCTGTCATTCTCTGGCAGCAGCCATAAGGGGCTATAGACCATGACCTTAAAAGAATTACTGGTAGGCTTTGGTACCCAGGTACGCAGTATCTGGATGATCGGCCTGCACGCGTTTGCCAAACGCGAAACCCGGATGTACCCGGAAGAGCCGGTATATCTGCCGCCGCGCTACCGTGGCCGTATCGTGCTGACGCGCGACCCGGACGGTTCTGAGCGCTGCGTTGCCTGTAACCTGTGTGCGGTAGCGTGTCCGGTAGGCTGTATCTCTTTGCAGAAAGCAGAGACGGTAGACGGCCGCTGGTACCCTGAGTTCTTCCGCATTAACTTCTCACGCTGCATCTTCTGCGGTCTGTGTGAAGAAGCGTGCCCAACCACGGCGATTCAGCTGACTCCAGACTTCGAGCTGGGTGAGTACAAGCGTCAGGACCTGGTGTACGAGAAAGAGGATCTGCTGATTTCCGGTCCGGGCAAATACCCGGAATATAACTTCTACCGGATGGCGGGTATGGCAATCGACGGCAAAGATAAGGGCGAAGCAGAGAACGAAGCTAAGCCTATCGACGTCAAGAGCCTGTTACCGTAAGGAGAGGGCAATGGAATTCGCTTTTTATATCTGTGGCCTTATCGCCATCCTGGCTACGCTGCGAGTGATTACGCACACCAATCCGGTGCATGCGCTGCTGTACTTAATCATCTCGCTGCTGGCCATTTCCGGGGTGTTCTTCGCACTGGGCGCGCACTTCGCCGGTGCGCTGGAAATCATCGTCTACGCCGGGGCCATCATGGTGCTGTTCGTGTTCGTGGTGATGATGCTGAACCTGGGCGGCTCTGAAATTGAGCAGGAACGTCAGTGGTTAAAACCGCAGGTGTGGATTGGTCCGGCAATTTTGTCGGCCATCATGCTGGCGGTGATTGTTTACGCCATTCTGGGCGTCAACGATCAGGGCATCGACGGCACGCCGATCGGCGCTAAAGAGGTCGGTATCACGCTCTTTGGCCCATACGTTCTGGCGGTTGAACTGGCCTCAATGCTGCTGCTGGCAGGTCTGGTTGTTGCTTTCCACGTTGGCCGAGAAGAGCGTGCTGGCGAGGTGCTGAGCAACCGCACTGACGACCGCGCGAAAAGAAAAACGGAGGAGCGCGCATGATCCCCTTAACACATGGACTGATCCTCGCTGCGATTTTATTCGTTCTGGGTTTGACCGGTCTGGTTATCCGCCGCAATCTGCTGTTTATGCTGATCGGTCTGGAAATCATGATTAACGCCTCCGCGCTGGCCTTCGTGGTCGCCGGAAGCTACTGGGGCCAGACCGATGGTCAGGTGATGTACATTCTCGCCATCAGCCTTGCGGCTGCCGAAGCGAGTATTGGCCTGGCGCTGTTGCTGCAGCTCCATCGTCGCCGCCAGAACCTGAACATCGATTCAGTAAGTGAGTTGCGTGGATGAACATGCTTGCCTTAACCATTATTTTTCCGCTGATTGGCTTCGTGCTGCTGGCGTTTTCTCGTGGCCGCTGGTCTGAGAATCTGTCTGCGACCGTGGGCATTGGCTCCATCGGTCTGGCTGCGCTGGTAACGGCGTATGCGGGTATCGACTTCTTTAACAACGGGCGTCAGCCTTTCAGCGTGCCGCTGTGGACCTGGATGTCGGTCGGTGATTTCAACATCGGCTTCAACCTGGTGCTGGATGGCCTCTCGCTGACCATGCTCTCCGTGGTCACCGGCGTTGGCTTCCTGATCCACATGTTCGCCTCCTGGTATATGCGCGGTGAAGAGGGTTACTCCCGCTTCTTCGCCTACACCAACCTGTTTATCGCCAGCATGGTGGTTCTGGTGCTGGCCGATAACCTGCTGCTGATGTATCTGGGCTGGGAAGGCGTAGGTCTGTGTTCTTACCTGCTGATCGGTTTCTACTACACCGATCCGAAGAATGGCGCAGCGGCCATGAAAGCGTTCGTCGTGACCCGCGTGGGTGACGTCTTCCTCGCTTTCGCGCTGTTCATTCTTTACAACGAACTGGGCACGCTGAACTTCCGCGAAATGGTGGAACTGGCGCCGGCGCACTTCGCTGCAGGCAACAACATGCTGTGGTGGGCAACGCTGATGCTGCTGGGTGGCGCCGTGGGTAAATCCGCGCAGCTGCCGTTGCAGACATGGCTGGCCGACGCGATGGCGGGTCCAACCCCTGTCTCCGCGCTGATCCACGCCGCGACCATGGTAACCGCCGGTGTCTACCTGATTGCGCGTACCCATGGCCTGTTCCTGATGACCCCGGAAATTCTGCATCTGGTGGGTATCGTCGGTGCGGTCACCCTGGTGCTGGCAGGCTTTGCCGCGCTGGTGCAGACCGACATCAAACGCGTTCTCGCGTATTCCACCATGAGCCAGATTGGTTACATGTTCCTGGCGCTGGGCGTTCAGGCGTGGGACGCGGCCATTTTCCACCTGATGACGCACGCGTTCTTTAAAGCGCTGCTGTTCCTCTCATCCGGTTCCGTGATTCTGGCCTGCCATCACGAGCAGAATATCTTCAAGATGGGCGGACTGCGTAAGTCCATTCCGCTGGTTTATGTCTGCTTCCTGGTGGGCGGCGCGGCGCTGGCGGCACTGCCGCTGATCACCGCGGGCTTCTTCAGTAAGGACGAAATCCTTGCGGGTGCCATGGCGAATGGTCATATCAATCTGATGGTTGCGGGTCTGGTCGGTGCGTTCATGACCTCCCTGTATACCTTCCGTATGATTTTCATCGTATTCCACGGTAAAGAACAAATTCACGCTCACGCAGGGAAGGGGATTACCCACCACCTGCCGCTGATTGTGCTGCTGGTACTGTCCACCTTCGTTGGCGCGATGATTGTGCCACCGCTGCAGGGCGTACTGCCAGACACCACCGAGCTTGAGCACGGTCGCGTTCTGACGCTTGAAATCACCTCCGGTGTGGTCGCTATCGCGGGCATCCTGATCGCTGCATGGCTGTGGCTGGGCAAACGTACGCTGGTGACTGCCGTTGCCAACAGCGCGCCGGGCCGTCTGCTGGGCACCTGGTGGTACAACGCGTGGGGCTTCGACTGGCTGTACGACATGATCTTCGTTAAGCCGTTCCTGGGCATTGCGTGGCTGCTGAAGCGCGACCCGCTGAACAGCCTGATGAATATCCCGGCGATCCTTTCCCGCTTTGCAGGTAAAGGCCTGCTGTACAGCGAGAACGGTTACCTGCGCTGGTATGTGGCGTCCATGAGCATTGGTGCGGTTGTCGTGCTGGCGCTGCTGATGGTGTTGCGTTGATCGTTAAGTGAATTTTATTCGAATTCGTTGAAAATCAGGCCCCTGCTGGGGGCCTTAAAAAGGAATGTAAATCGCCATGTTACTACCCTGGCTAATATTAATTCCCTTCATCGGCGGCTTCCTGTGCTGGCAGACTGAACGCTTTGGCGTGAAGATGCCGCGCTGGATCGCGCTGATCACCATGGGATTGACGCTCGCGCTTGGCCTGCAACTGTGGTTGCAGGGCGGTTACTCACTGACCCAGTCTGCGGGCATTCCGCAGTGGCAGTCTGAGTTCATTCTGCCGTGGATCCCGCGTTTCGGCATTACGATCCACCTGGCGATTGACGGTCTGTCGCTGCTGATGGTGGTGCTGACCGGTCTGCTCGGCGTTCTGGCGGTACTTTGCTCCTGGCGAGAAATCGAAAAATACCAGGGCTTCTTCCACCTGAACCTGATGTGGATCCTGGGCGGCGTGATCGGCGTGTTCCTTGCCATCGACATGTTCCTGTTCTTCTTCTTCTGGGAGATGATGCTGGTGCCGATGTACTTCCTGATCGCGCTGTGGGGCCACAAGGCGTCCGACGGTAAAACGCGTATCACGGCGGCAACCAAGTTCTTCATCTATACCCAGGCGAGTGGTCTGGTGATGTTGATTGCCATTCTGGCGCTGGTGTTTGTTCACCACAACGCGACCGGTACCTGGACCTTCAACTACGAAGATCTGCTGAAGACGCCAATGTCCCACGGCGTTGAATACCTGCTGATGCTGGGCTTCTTCATCGCGTTCGCGGTGAAAATGCCGGTCGTTCCGCTGCACGGCTGGCTGCCAGACGCGCACTCTCAGGCACCAACGGCGGGCTCCGTTGACCTGGCGGGCATCTTGCTGAAAACGGCGGCCTACGGTCTGCTGCGTTTCGCACTGCCGCTGTTCCCGAATGCCTCCGCTGAGTTCGCACCGATTGCCATGTGGCTGGGTGTGATCGGTATCTTCTACGGTGCCTGGATGGCCTTCACGCAGTACGACATTAAGCGTCTGATTGCCTACACATCCGTTTCCCACATGGGCTTCGTGCTGATTGCTATCTACACCGGCAGCCAGCTGGCGTACCAGGGCGCGGTGATCCAGATGATTGCGCACGGTCTGTCCGCAGCCGGCCTCTTCATCCTGTGCGGTCAGCTGTACGAACGTCTGCATACCCGCGACATGCGCATGATGGGCGGTCTGTGGAGCAAAATTAAGTGGCTGCCAGCGCTGTCCATGTTCTTCGCGGTGGCTACCCTGGGGATGCCGGGTACCGGTAACTTCGTCGGCGAATTTATGATTCTGTTCGGCAGCTTCAAAGTGGTTCCGGTGATTACCGTGATCTCCACCTTTGGTCTGGTGTTCGCTTCCGTGTACTCGCTGGCGATGCTGCACCGCGCCTACTTCGGTAAAGCGAAGAGCGAAATTGCTGCACAAGAACTGCCGGGGATGTCGCTGCGTGAGCTGTTCATCATCCTGCTGCTGGTCGTACTGCTGGTGCTGCTGGGCTTCTTCCCGCAGCCGATTCTGGATACCTCGCATAGCGCGATGGGTAACATCCAGCAGTGGTTTGTTAATTCTGCTTCTACTACAAGGCCGTAATTCGCCATGACAATAACTCCACAACAACTGATCGCGCTGCTACCGCTGCTGATCGTCGGATTGACGGTGGTGGTTGTGATGCTCTCCATTGCGTGGCGACGCAATCACTTCCTGAATGCCACGCTGTCGGTCATCGGCCTGAACGCCGCGTTAGTCTCTCTCTGGTTTGTTGGCCAGGGTGGGGCGATGGACGTCACGCCGCTGATGCGCGTTGACGGTTACGCCATGCTGTATACCGGTCTGGTGCTGCTGGCGAGCCTGGCAACCTGTACCTTTGCGTACCCGTGGCTCGAAGGCTACAACGACAATAAAGAAGAGTTTTACCTGCTGGTTCTGATTGCCGCGCTGGGCGGCATTCTGCTGGCGAATGCGAACCACCTGGCCGCGCTGTTCCTCGGTATTGAGCTGATCTCTCTGCCGCTGTTCGGTCTGATTGGTTACGCCTTCCGTCAGAGGCGCTCCCTGGAAGCAAGCATCAAGTACACCATTCTGTCTGCTGCTGCGTCCTCGTTCCTGCTGTTTGGTATTGCGCTGCTGTACGCACAGTCCGGTAACCTCTCCTTTATGGCGCTCGGCAAGAGCCTCGGTGACGGCATGCTGCATGAGCCGCTGCTGCTGGCAGGTCTGGGCATGATGATTGTTGGCCTTGGCTTCAAACTCTCTCTGGTGCCGTTCCACCTGTGGACGCCAGACGTATACCAGGGCGCCCCGGCTCCTGTATCGACCTTCCTGGCGACGGCGAGCAAGATCGCTATCTTCGGTGTGGTCATGCGTCTGTTCCTGTACGCGCCTGTGGGTGACAGCGAAGCGGTTCGCGTGGTGCTGGGCATTATCGCGTTCGTCTCCATCATCTTCGGTAACCTGATGGCGCTGAGCCAGACCAACATTAAGCGTCTGCTGGGCTACTCGTCTATCTCTCATCTGGGCTACCTGATGGTGGCGCTGATTGCGCTGCAGAGCGGCGAGATGTCGATGGAAACCGTAGGCGTGTATCTGGCCGGTTACCTGTTCAGCAGTCTCGGCGCCTTCGGCGTGGTGAGTCTGATGTCCAGCCCGTACCGTGGCCCGGATGCCGATTCACTGTTCTCCTACCGTGGTCTGTTCTGGCACCGTCCGATCCTGTCCGCGGTAATGACCGTGATGATGCTCTCTCTGGCAGGTATCCCGATGACGCTTGGCTTCATCGGTAAGTTCTACGTGCTGGCCGTCGGTGTGCAGGCGCACCTGTGGTGGCTGACCGCGGGCGTGGTTATCGGCTCCGCGATTGGTCTCTACTACTACCTGCGCGTGGCCGTGAGCCTGTACCTGAGCGCGCCTCAGCAGCTCAACCGTGATGCCCCAACCAACTGGCAGTACAGCGCCGGTGGTATCGTCGTGCTTATCTCCGCACTGCTGGTGCTGATCTTCGGTATCTATCCGCAGCCGCTGATTGATATCGTGCAGCGAGCGATGCCGCTGATGTAAAAACAAAAAACCCGCCTCGGCGGGTTTTTTTATGGTTTTCTCCCTCTCCCAGTGGGAGAGGGCCTGGGTGAGGGCACCAGCCCGCACCATGCTTAAGCCAGCTGCTTGCGGCTAATCAACGGCCCGTCAATCTTCTTCATCGAGCGGTCCAGTACTTCCTCAATCACCGACGACAGCTCGTTCAGCTCAAACTTCGCCACATACCCGTCCGCCTTCACCTTGCGAATATGGTCTTCGTTGGCGTTACCGGAAAGGGAAGAGTGGATCACCACCGGAATGTCCTTCAATACCGGGTCGGTTTTGATTTTGCGCGTGAGCGTAAAACCGTCCATCTCAGGCATTTCGAGGTCGGTCAGCACCAGAGCGATCTTATCGGTGATGGGAACCCCTTCAGCCTGCGCCTGTGCGGCCAGCACGCCAATTTTCTCCCACGCGTCTTTGCCGGTGATATGCAGTTGCGCGGGGATCTCCATCGCCTGCAGACCTTTCTCCAGCATCGAGCGCGCCACCTTGGAATCTTCTGCAACGATAGCGACAGCGCCTGGCTTGATATGGAATTTGGTGGTCTTTAGATTCGTGGCGTGCAGATCGTGATTGGCCGGGGTGATGTCATACAGGATCTGCTCAACGTCCAGCACCATCGCCAGATCGTTGGTATCGGTCTTCTCGTCAAGACACGCAATGCTGGTGATGTAGCGACCGCTGACGGCGGTTTCCGCCGCATGCACCTGCTTCCAGTCCAGACGCATGATGTTCTCAACCGATTCCACGGCAAACGCCTGCACGCTGCGCGCATATTCGGTGATCAGCAGGATGTTCAGCCCGGTAGTGGGCTTACAGCCCGCCACGGCGGCCAGGTCAATCACCGGGATCACCTGATCGCGAATATTCACCATTCCCATCAGCGGCGATTTCATCCCGGCGGGTTTCGTGAACTCCGGCATCGGCACAATTTCACGCAGCTTAAAGACGTTAATGCCAAACAGCTCGGATTTATTTTCGTTCAGAGAGGTGCCAAGACGGAACAGCAACAGTTCAAAACGGTTCGACAGGGTCAGATTCGCCCTGTCATCAATATCTTTCTGGAAATTATCCATTCTACCCTCGAGAGAAATGCTGACCTTTTAATCGTTATCGGCATCCTGAGGGAAAAATGAAGGACTAAACGCTAACCTGAGCGAAATCTTCGGCCAGCTCACATTCCGGGAACAGCGCGCGGCACTCTGCCAGCAGCTTTTCGCAGCCCCGCGCGTCGTAGCGCGAGCTGACATGAGTGACGATGAGCCGCCCGACGCCCGCGTCACGGGCAAGCTGTGCCGCCTGTCGCGTGGAGCTATGGCCCCGGCCGTTGGCCTTCTCTTCCATCGCCGTTTCAAGGGTTGCTTCATGCACCATCACGTCCACGCCCTGAGCCAGCGTGAGCGCTGCCGGGCATGGGGCCGTATCGCCAAAAATCGCCAGTTTTTTGCCGGGCTGCGGTGCTGCGAGATAATCCTGGCCGTTAATGACGCGTCCGTCCTCCAGCGTGACGGTCTCTCCGTGCTTCAGACGCTGGAACAGCGGCCCGGGTTTTACGCCATCGGCCATCAGCGCGGCGGCATCCAGCGCGCCGGGTTTATCATGCGCATCAATACGGTAGCCATAGCACTCCACAGGATGATTGAGCGGTTGAGCAGTAACCCGATAATCCTCGTCATCGAATACCAGGCCTTCGGCAATCTCAACGACCTCCAGCGGATAATCTGTCCATGACCCGCTCAGGCGTAGCGTAGTTTCAACAAATTCACGAATACCCGCTGGCCCGTAAATCGTCAGCGGGTTGGCGTTACCGGCCATCGAGCGGCTGCACAGCAGGCCGGGAAGGCCAAACAGGTGGTCGCCATGCAGATGGGTGATAAAAATTTTATCCAGCTTGCCGGGGTGGTAAGCGGTGTGTAACAGCTGATGCTGCGTGCCTTCACCGCAGTCAAACAGCCACAGCCCGCCGCGGGTGGGATGCTTAAGATCCAGCAGGATCGCCGTCACGTTTCGTGAGCGGGTTGGCACGCCAGCGGACGTACCCAGAAAAATCAGTTCCATAACGCAATCAGCCCTTTGCCGAACGGGGAGGGGTTTAGTATAACGTGATGAACCCCAGGAAGGAGACTGACATGATCCAGTGGCAAGATTTACATCATAGCGACCTCACCGTTGATTCACTTTACGCCCTGCTGAAGCTCCGCTGTGAAGTGTTTGTTGTGGAACAGACCTGCCCGTATCAGGACATCGACGGCGATGACCTCGTTGGTGAGAACCGCCATATCCTCGGCTGGCGGGATAACGAGCTGGTGGCATATGCGAGGATTCTGAAAAGCGAAGACGATTTTGAGCCTGTCGTCATTGGCCGCGTCATCATCAGCGGCAAGGCGCGCGGTGAAAAGCTGGGCTATCAGCTGATGGAAAAAACGCTGGAGGCGTGCCGGAAACAGTGGCCGGACAAGGCGTTATACCTGGGCGCGCAGGCGCATCTTCAATCCTTTTACGGGCACTTTGGCTTTGCGCCAGTGACGGATGTATATGACGAAGATGGTATTCCGCATATCGGCATGGCGTGGGAAACGAAGCAGGCGTAATGGCGAGTCGTTGGCTATAGTTAGCGGACTGGTGTACTAACATGGAGAAAAATATGTCATTTCAATCCTGGGATACCCGTATCGACGACGACCTGGCCTTGCTGAGCGAAACGCTGGAAGAGGTGTTGCGTTCCTCCGGCGACCCTGCCGATCAGAAATATATTGAGCTAAAAGCCCGTGCCGAGCAGGCGCTGCATGAAGTGAAAAACCGCGTCAGCCATGCGTCAGATACTTACTACTACCGTGCCAAAAAAGCGGTGTATCGCGCCGATGATTACGTGCATGAAAAACCGTGGCAGGGTATTGGGGTGGGTGCTGCCGTGGGGCTGGTGCTGGGGCTGCTGTTAGCCCGTCGTTAAGCCGCTTAACCACTCCCTATACGTGGGTACTGCTATTTATGGCCAGTACCCCGTATAATATGACGTTTTAACAGGGAGAGGTTCGCGTGAATTCGATTTTCCTCGCGCTGGAGCAACTGCGTACCCAGCTATCGCAAGCGTTACCCGCAGTACCCGGCATACGTCATTTCGACGTCACTTTCCCGTTAAACGACGCCTTCGATCCCCTCGCATGGCTGGGCGAGCAGCAATGTTATCCGCAGTTTTACTGGCAGCAGCGTAACGGTGATGAAGAGCTGGCCGCGCTGGGGGCGGTCACCCAATTTTCCTCTCTGGCATTAGCCTCGCAGTTTTTGCGCGCGCAAAACGCGGCAAGTGATACCCGCATCTGCGGCCTGAACGCCTTTAATCCCGAACAGGGTAGCCTCTTTTTACCGCGACTGCTCTGGCGACGCACCGCCGGCAACGCCACGCTGCGCCTTCAGCTGTGGAGCGACCGCTCGCTTGTGGAGGATGCCCGCGTCGCGCAGGATTTTTTACAGCGGCTTCGTCCTGCCAGATCTATCCGTCCGCTCTCCGTGCAGGTTGAGCACGAAACCCATCAGCCGCAGCAGGCCGAATGGCTGAGACTAATCCGCAGGGCGACGGAGACCATCGCGCGTGGTGATTTTGAAAAAGTGGTGCTCGCCCGGGCAACCGATCTGCAGTTCACGCAGCGCGTTAACCCTATCGCACTGATGGCCGCCAGCCGCGCCCTCAATTTACATTGCTATCATTTCTGCATGGTATTCGACGCCCGCAACGCTTTTCTCGGCTCGACCCCCGAGCGTCTCTGGCGGCGGCGCGGCAAGCTGCTGCGCACGGAAGCGCTGGCGGGCACCGTTGCCAGCCATAGCGATGATAGCCAGGCGCAGCGTCTCGGCGAGTGGCTGCTGAACGATGATAAAAACCAGCGCGAAAATATGCTGGTGGTGGAAGATATCTGCCAGCGTCTTCAGCACTCTACGCAGACGCTTGAGGTACTGCCCCCCCAGGTGGTACGCCTGCGTAAGGTGCAGCATTTGCGCCGCTGTATCTGGACCGAGCTGAAACAGGCCGACGACGTGCAGTGTCTGCTCATGTTACAGCCGACCGCGGCCGTTGCCGGATTACCCCGACAGCCCGCGCGCGAGTTTATCCAGAAGGTTGAACCCTTTAACCGCGAGTGGTACGCCGGTTCGGCCGGGTATTTATCCCCCGAACAGAGTGAGTTCTGCGTGGCGCTGCGCTCCGCGCGCGTTCAGGAGGACTCCCTGCGGCTCTACGCCGGCGCCGGTATTGTCAGCGGATCTGACCCGGAGCAGGAGTGGCAGGAGATTGAAAACAAAGCAGCCGGATTGCGCTCTCTGCTCCTAAGGGATTAATACAGATTCGCGCAATCCCGATTCATATCAAAATTCCAATTTTTTCTATTATTTATACTGTGTCGCATTCTTGATACCGGACAATCTCATGTCAGTAAGTTCTTTTAACCGACGCTGGGCGGCGGTGATCCTTGAAGCCCTGACGCGCCATGGCGTCAGGCACGTGTGTATTGCACCGGGTTCTCGCTCAACGCCGCTGACGCTGGCGGCCGCTGAAAACCGGGCGTTGATTCACCACACCCACTTTGATGAACGCGGTCTCGGCCATCTGGCGCTGGGTCTGGCGAAAGTCAGCAAAGAACCTGTGGCGGTGATCGTCACCTCCGGTACCGCCCTGGCGAACCTCTATCCGGCCCTGATTGAAGCCGGGTTAACGGGTGAAAGACTGATCTTACTGACGGCCGATCGTCCCCCTGAGCTTATCGACTGCGGTGCCAATCAGGCCATTCGCCAGCCGGGGCTCTTTTCTTCGCATCCTTCGCAGACGATTTCGTTACCGCGTCCCACCCAGGATATTCCGGCAAGCTGGCTGGTCTCCACCGTCGATCACGCCATGGAGACGTTGCGCAGTGGGGCGTTGCATATCAACTGCCCGTTTGCCGAGCCGCTGTACGGCGAGCTGGACGACACGGGTCTTGACTGGCAGCAGTCTCTCGGCGACTGGTGGCAGAGTGAAAAACCGTGGCTGCGCGAGCAGACGCATCTTGAGAGCGCGAAACAGCGCGACTGGTTCTTCTGGCGGCAGAAGCGCGGCGTGGTTATCGCTGGGCGCATGAGCGCCGCCGAAGGCAAGCTGGTCGCTGAATGGGCGCAAACCCTCGGCTGGCCGCTGATTGGCGATGTGCTTTCCCAGACCGGTCAGCCGCTGCCGTGCGCCGATCTCTGGCTGGGTAACGCGAAAGCGGTCACCGAGCTTGCGCAGGCGCAGATTGTGGTCCAGCTTGGATCGAGTTTAACCGGCAAACGGTTACTGCAGTGGCAGGCCACCTGCACGCCGGAAGAGTATTGGCTGGTGGATTCGCTGGAAGGACGGCTTGACCCGGCGCACCACCGCGGCCGTCGTCTGGTCAGCAGCATCGATGCCTGGCTGACGCTTCATCCGGCTGAAAAACGCAAGCCCTGGGCGGTGGCTATACCGGACCTTTCGCGCCAGGCGTGGGAACTGACCAAAGCGCACTGTGAAGCGTTTAGCGAAGCCGGGCTGGCGCACCGCATTCGTCAGTACCTGCCTGAACAGGGGCAGCTGTTTGTCGGCAACAGCCTGGTCGTGCGGCTGATTGACGCTTTCTCGAAGCTGCCCGCGGGCTACCCGGTGTACAGCAACCGCGGCGCCAGCGGCATCGACGGGCTGATCTCGACGGCGGCGGGCGTGCAGCGCGCCAGCGCGAAATCGACGCTGGCGATCGTGGGCGATCTCTCCGCGCTCTACGATCTCAACGCGCTGGCGCTGCTGCGTCAGGCGTCAGCCCCGTTTGTGCTGATTGTGGTCAACAACAACGGCGGGCAGATTTTCTCCCTGTTGCCAACGCCTCAGAGCGAACGCGAGCGTTTCTATCTGATGCCGCAGAACGTGCAGTTCGAACACGCCGCGGCGATGTTTAGCCTGAAATACCATCGCCCGGAAAGCTGGGAACAGCTGGACGCGGCATTAAGCAGCGCCTGGAAACAGCCGGGCGCGACGCTGATCGAGCTGGTGGTGAACGAGGCTGACGGTGCGCAGGCCCTGCAAAGCCTGCTGGCGCAGGCGAGCCAGCTGTGATCCTCTCGGGCGTGCAGCAGGCTGGCAAACCGGGCTATCCCTGGCTGGTCTTTTTGCACGGTTTTTCTGGAGATTGCCGCGAGTGGCAGAAGGTCGGTGAAAAACTCAGCGACTACCCCCGGCTGTATATGGATCTGCCGGGTCACGGTGGATCCCGAGATTTTAGCGTGATGGGGTTTGAGGAGATGAGCACGTTGCTCACTCAAACTCTGCTTAGTTACAACATACTTAAATTCTGGCTCATCGGGTACTCCCTCGGCGGCCGCATTGCGATGTTTCATGCCTGCCAGCAGCCGAAGGGGCTGCTCGGGGTGATTGTTGAAGGTGGACATCCGGGCCTGCAGGATGCCGATGCGCGAAATGCGCGGCTGGCGTCCGACCGCCGCTGGGCAGCGCGTTTTCGCACCGAACCGCTGGAGAAGGTGTTCGCTGACTGGTACCAACAGCCCGTGTTTGCCTCCCTCACGGACGCCCAGCGCGAGGCGCTGATTACCCTGCGCAGCCAGAACAACGGCGCGACGCTGGCGATGATGCTCGAGGCGACCTCGCTGGCCGTGCAGCCGGATTTGCGTGCCGCGCTTAGCGCACGCGATTTCTCTTTTGACTATCTCTATGGCGAACGGGATGAAAAGTTCGCGGCCCTTGCCGCGGAAGTGAACGCCGTTCGCCATGCAATTCCCAATGCCGGACACAACGCCCACCGGGAAAACCCCGATGCGGTTATCGCGAGTCTGGCTCAGATACTGCGTTATCGAATAAAGGACACTCTATGATCTACCCTGATGAAAACATGCTTTACGCCCCGGTTGAATGGCAGGACTGCTCCGAAGGCTACACCGACATTCGCTACCACAAATCCACCGACGGCATTGCCAAAATCACCATCAACCGCCCGCAGGTACGTAACGCCTTCCGTCCGCTGACCGTGAAAGAGATGATTCAGGCCCTGGCGGATGCGCGCTACGACGACAACATCGGCGTGATTGTCCTGACCGGCGAAGGCGATAAAGCGTTCTGCTCCGGCGGCGATCAGAAAGTGCGCGGCGACTACGGCGGATACCAGGACGATGCGGGTACCCACCACCTGAACGTCCTCGATTTCCAGCGCCAGATCCGCACCTGTCCAAAACCGGTGGTGGCGATGGTGGCGGGCTACTCCATCGGCGGCGGTCATGTGCTGCACATGATGTGCGATCTGACCATTGCCGCTGAGAACGCCATTTTTGGCCAGACCGGTCCGAAAGTGGGATCCTTCGATGGCGGCTGGGGCGCCTCGTACATGGCACGCATCGTCGGGCAGAAAAAAGCCCGCGAAATCTGGTTCCTGTGCCGTCAGTACAACGCTCAGGAAGCGCTGGATATGGGCC
Source organism: Enterobacter cloacae complex sp. P16RS2 (assembly GCF_014982155.1). NCBI lineage: Bacteria > Pseudomonadati > Pseudomonadota > Gammaproteobacteria > Enterobacterales > Enterobacteriaceae > Enterobacter > Enterobacter cloacae complex sp. P16RS2. The sequence goes on from NZ_JADCKW010000028.1 coordinate 24,443, forward strand.
TGGTGAATACCGTGGTGCCGATTGCCGATCTCGAAAAAGAGACCGTTCGCTGGTGCCGCGAAATGCTGCAAAACAGCCCGATGGCGCTGCGCTGCCTGAAGGCCGCTCTCAACGCCGACTGCGACGGTCAGGCGGGTCTGCAGGAGCTGGCGGGCAACGCCACCATGCTGTTCTACATGACCGAAGAGGGTCAGGAAGGGCGCAACGCGTTTAACGAAAAGCGCCAGCCGGACTTCAGCAAATACAAACGGAATCCGTAATGCGTCGCGCGCAGGTTTACCGCTGGCAGATACCGATGGACGCGGGCGTGGTGTTGCGTGAACGGCGGTTAAAAACCCGTGACGGTTTCGTCGTGCATCTGCAGCAGGACGAGCGGGAAGGCTGGGGCGAAATTTCACCTCTGCCGGGCTTTAGCCTGGAATCGCTGGATGACGCGCAGTCAGCATTGCTGGCGTGGGCGGACGCGTGGCGTGAGGGCGCGGATCCGGCGTTGCCGGACGTGCCTTCCGCGGCTTTTGGCATCAGCTGCGCGCTGGCGGAGCTGGACGGCAGCCTGTCTGAAGAGGCTAACTACAGCGCGGCACCGCTCTGTACGGGCGATCCTGACGAGCTGTTCGCGCTGCTCTCCGCCATGCCGGGCGAGAAAGTGGCGAAAATTAAAGTCGGTCTCTACGAAGCGGTGCGCGATGGCATGGTCGCTAACCTGCTGCTGGAGGCGATCCCCGACCTCCATTTGCGTCTGGACGCTAACCGCGCCTGGACGCCGCTCAAGGCGCAGCAGTTTGCTAAGTACGTCAACCCGGCGTACCGCAACCGCATTGCCTTCCTCGAAGAGCCGTGCAAAACCCGCGACGATTCGCGCGCGTTTGCCCGCGAAACGGGGATTGCCATCGCCTGGGACGAAAGCCTGCGTGAGGACGATTTTGAATTTATCGCCGAGCCCGGCGTCAGCGCGGTGGTGATTAAACCGACGCTGACCGGCAGCCTGGCGAAGGTGCGCGAGCAGGTCGCGGCGGCGCACGCTTCGGGGCTGACGGCGGTCATCAGCTCGTCGATTGAGTCCAGCCTTGGGCTGACACAGCTGGCGCGCATTGCCGCCTGGTTAACGCCGGATACGATCCCCGGCCTCGACACGCTGAACCTGATGCAGGCCCAGCTTATCCGCACGTGGCCGGACAGCGCGCTGCCGTGCCTCGACGTCACGGCGCTGGAGCCGTTGTTATGAGTTTTACCGACTGGCCGTGGCGGCACTGGCGCGCGCAGTTTGCTGATAAACCGGCCCTGAGGCTGAACGATGAGGTGCTCAGCTGGCAACAGCTGTGCGCCCGCATCGACCGCCTTGCGGCAGAGTTTCACCTGCAGGGCGTGGAGGAGGGCAACGGCGTGCTGCTGCTGGCCCATAATCACCCGCAAACCCTGCTGGCGTGGCTCGCCCTGCTCCAGTGCGGGGCGCGTATTCTTCCCGTTAATCCGCAGCTGCCTCGCCCGCTGCTGGACGTGTTGCTCCCGCAGATGACGCTGCGCTTTGCGCTGGTGCTGGACGGTATCTGCGACGGTCTTCCTGCCCTGAGCATGCGCGAGCGCGCGGGGGAATATCGCGTTGCGTGGCAGCCGTCGCGGATGGCGTCGATGACGCTGACCTCCGGCTCCACCGGGCTGCCGAAAGCGGCGGTGCATACCTGCGACGCCCATCTCGCCAGCGCGCGCGGAGTGCTGGCGCTGATGCCCTACGGCGAAGACGACGACTGGCTGCTTTCGCTGCCGCTGTTTCACGTTTCCGGCCAGGGGATTTTATGGCGCTGGCTGCAGGCCGGCGCGCGGTTAACCGTGCGCGAGAAACAGCCGCTGGCGCAGGCTTTGCGCGGCTGTACGCACGCCTCGCTGGTGCCGACCCAGCTCTGGCGTCTGCTTAATACCCGTCAGCCTGTCGCACTGAAAGCGGTGCTGCTGGGCGGAGCCGCCATCCCTGTGGAATTGACGCAGCAGGCGCGCGAGCAGGGGATTCGCACCTTCTGCGGCTACGGCCTGACCGAGTTTGCCTCTACCGTCTGCGCAAAAGCGGCGGACGGCGAGCCGGACGTAGGCTATGCGCTGCCGGGCAGAGAGGTGAAGGTGGTTAACGGTGAGGTCTGGATCCGGGCAGAGAGTATGGCCTCAGGCTACTGGCGGGACGGCGAATTGGTTCCGCTGACCAACGCGCAGGGATGGTTCGCCACCCGCGATCGCGGTGAATGGCATGACGGCCGCCTGACGATCCTCGGCCGCATGGACAACCTCTTTTTTAGCGGCGGAGAAGGGATCCAGCCGGAGAGCCTTGAGCGCGTTATCGCCCGCCATCCGCAGATTAACCAGGTGTTTATCGTCCCGCTGGACGACGCCGAGTTTGGACAGCGTCCGGTGGCGGTGGTGGAGTGCGAGCCGGGCACGGATATCAGCTGTTTGCCTGACTGGGTCAGGGATAAGGTGGCGCGTTTTGAGCAACCCGTCCGCTGGCTGCTGTTGCCGGCCGAACTCAAAAATGGCGGCATTAAAGTCTCACGCCGCGCTTTGCAGCAGTGGGTGAACGCCTCGCTGAAGGGATAATAGCCGTTTCAAATAATTACAATCTACTGACCTGCCGCACGCAGAGTGCTTGATCCCCGGAAGACTCCGGTTAAAATCTCGCGGTTTTGGGACTTCTTTATAATAATTGTGCGGGATCACGACAATGAAAAAAGCGGCATTAGTGGGCTTCGGCCTGATGGTTGTATCTGCGGCGGCTAACGCCATCAGCATTAACGGCTCGGCGGGTCAGGATTATACCCACCTGGGCTTTGGCATGGGTACCGAGACTTCCGGTCTGGCGATGACCGGCGGCTGGACGCATAACGATGACGACGGCGACGCGGCGAGCCTCGGCCTGGGTCTGAACGTTCCTCTTGGCCCGTTCCTGGCCACCGTCGGCGGTAAAGGTATCTATACCAACCCAAATGACGGTGACGAAGGGTACGCGGCGGCTGTGGGCGGCGGCCTGCAGTGGAAAATTGGCGACAGCTTCGGCCTGTTTGGTGAGTACTACTACTCTCCAGATTCCCTCTCAAGCGGTATCGAAAGCTATGAAGAGGCCAACGCTGGCGCGCGCTGGACCATCATGCGTCCGATTACCATCGAAGCGGGCTATCGCTATCTGAACCTGGCTGGCAAAGACGGCAACCGCGACAACGCGTTGGCCGACGGCCCGTACGTGGGCGTCAGCGCAGGCTTCTAATCACACTGGCGCGGCGTTCTGTCGCGCCAGTTTCTCTCTTCTCGACCCCGCGTTTGCGCTATAGTGTTTTGACCAAATAAGCGGGAGAACATAATGATTAACGTGGAGATGTTATCCACCGGCGACGAAGTGCTGCATGGACAAATTATTGATACCAATGCTGCCTGGCTTGCCGATCTTTTCTTTGAGCAAGGATTACCGTTAACGCGCCGCAATACGGTGGGCGACAATCTTGAGTCGCTGGTCGCTATTCTGCGCGAGCGCAGCGAACACTGCGACGTGCTGATTGTGAATGGCGGACTCGGCCCCACCGGTGACGATCTCAGTGCCCTGGCCGCCGCAACCGCAAAAGGCGAAGGGCTGGTGCTGCACGAGGCGTGGCTTTCGCAGATGGAGCGCTTTTTCTCCGAACGTGGCCGCGTCATGGCCCCCAGCAACCGCAAACAGGCTGAAATTCCCGCCAGCGCCGAGCTGGTCGATAACCCGGTGGGTACCGCGTGCGGGTTTGCCATGCAGCTGAACCGCTGCCTGATGTTCTTCACGCCGGGCGTGCCCTCAGAATTTAAAGTGATGGTCGAGCAGCAGATCCTGCCGCGCCTTCGCGATCGTTTTACTCTGCCTGAACCGCCGCTGTGCCTGCGTTTGACCACCTTTGGCCGCTCGGAAAGCGATCTGGCCCAGAGCCTTGACCCTCTCCCGCTGCCGCCGGGCGTCTCCATGGGCTACCGCTCCTCCATGCCGATCATTGAACTCAAGCTGACAGGCCCGGCCGAGCAGAAAGAGGCGATGCTGGCCCTGTGGCCCGAGGTGCAGCGCGTGGCGGGCGAAAGCCTGATCTTTGAAGGGACGGAAGGGCTGCCCGCGCAGATTGCGACGCATCTGCAGTCGCGTCAGCTGAGCGTGACCTTAAGCGAGCAGTTCACCGGTGGCCTGCTGGCGCTGCAGCTGTCGCGCGTCAACGCGCCGCTGCTGGCCAGCGAAGTGGTGCCTTTCCAGCAGGAGACCCTGGCGCAGACCGCCCGCTGGGCTTCCGAGAGAAGGGTGAAGCATTTTGCCGGTCTGGCGCTGTTCGTCGGGGGGCTGGACGAGGAATGCCTTAACTTCGCGCTGGCGACGCCGGAAGGCACCTGGGCCCTGCGGGTAAAAATGAGTATCACCCGCCACAGCCTGGCGGTGCGTCAGGAGGTTTGCGCTATGATGGCGCTGAACATGCTGCGCCGCTGGCTGAATGGCAAAGAGGTTGCCAGCGAGCACGGCTGGATTAACGTTGTCGAGTCGCTGTTCATTGAGTAAAACCTGTGCCGGGGCCTTTCGCCCCGGCACTGTTTAGCCCAGCGCCTTCGCCAGCAGGGTGATCGGATGTTCGCAGCGCTTGCTGGTGGACATCTCAATCTGCCACTTGCAGGTTTCGCAGTCCGTTACCACGATATCCGCGCCGCTCTCTTCAATCTGACGGAACAGCGGGGCGCCAATCACCTGCGACGTTTCGTAGTTTTCACGCTTAAAGCCGTAGGTTCCTGCAATCCCGCAGCAGCGCGAGTCCAGCACCGTCAGCTCCAGGCCTGGAATAAGCCGCAGTAGCTCAAGCGTATAGAGCGACCAGCCCATTTTTTCCATGTGACACGGCGTGTGATAGACCACTTTCAGCGGTAATGTCCCCAGCGGCAACGTCTGCCCGCTATCGAGCTTACGCCACAGGAAGCGTGTCGCCAGCTCGATGTGCTCGCGCAGGCCGGTGTTATCCACGTCCAGCAGATGCGGGTACTCGTCGCGCAGGGTGAAGGTACAGGTGGACGAGGTCGCCAGCACCGGAATACCTTTATCGACAATCGCTTCGCGCAGGGAGGTGACATTGCTCTGAGCCTGCCTGCGCGCTTTATCGGTAAACCCGTTGGCAATCAGCGGTACGCCGCAGCACTTCTCTTTGTTCAGTAGCTGAACGCCCGTTCCCATGGCGTTCAGCACCTTCAGCAGATCTTTACCCAGCTGCGGATGGTTGTAATTCACATAGCAGCCGTGGAAGAAGGCCACCTGGTCGGCATACTTCGCCTGTTCCGCCTCGACGGATTTATACCAGCGGCGGAAGGTGCCGTGAGAATATTTCGGCAGGCTGCGGTGATGAGCTATCTTCAGCGTGGCATCCAGCAGCTGGCGCACCGGTTTGAGAGAGGTCGCGGCATTCACCAGCGGGGCAAACGGCGTCGAGACGCTGCCCATCAGATCGGTGTGGCTCAGAATAGCGTCACGCAGCGTCGGCTTTTGCGTGCTGTAGCGCGCCCGGGCTCGCTGGATGATATCGCCGATTTTCACATCCGACGGGCAGGCGACTTCGCAGCGTTTGCAGTTGATGCAGTATTTCAGCGCCTCGTCGTATAGCTTGCCGTCCTTCAGGCGCAGACGCTCGCCGTCCGGCCCGGCCTGTTTTGGGCCGGGATAGCGTGGGTTCACGCCGCTGACCGGGCAGACGGTGGTACACAGCGTGCATTTAATGCAGCTTTCAAAACGAGTGTCGTTCATTGTTCAGCCTCCGTGCGCTGGCTAATCTGCTCTGCCACATACAGCGCCGTGACGGCGCAGACCCCGCCACCGCATCCCTGGGCAATGGGATCGTACCCGCCCAGCAGCGAGCCGATGGCAAAAAGATTACTGACGGGCTTACCGGAAAGTTGCGGATGCAGCTGCTTATCGACGATCACGCCGAACTGCTGCCAGGGCTGCGGCGAGAAGAAATCACTTTGATACCAGTCCGCGCGGGAGGCTCGCTGGCGAACATCGAGCCCCATAATGGCTTCCCGGATGCCCTCCCGGCTGCTCAGCAGCCCGTTGCTGAAGAAGCTGCCGCTTGCCAGCACCGCATAGCGCGCGCGAAGCGGAATATCGTCGTGGTTGCGCGTCCAGACTTCGCTCACCGCGCAGTCGGTCAGGGTGATTTTTTTCACCTCATCACCCGCCATCCACACGCCGCCCTGCGCGACAAACTGGCGCTGGAGCTGGGTATGCAGGCGAATGCCGGGTACGGAAGGGGGCAGGGTTGGCAGCAGGCCGAGCGAGCAGGGCAGCCGATCTGAGAGCCAGCGCCAGAGCAGGTTGTCGCGTAAACCAAAGCAGGCGGGCATCAGCAGGGCGTCACAGCTGTCGCTGTGGGGCCTGAGCGCGTCATACAGCAGCGGCCATTTATCCTCGTTATCCAGAAAACGGGCGATATTCACCGCGCGAAACTCGCTCGGGTTGTCGCGCAGGACATCCAGTTCAGGCAGCTCTATCTCTGCCGTGTCGGCATTGACGCCCTGGCGACAGAGCGACGCGGCCGCGAGATGGGGCTGGAAATCCAGAAAGCCGCTAATGCCCACGACCCGCACGCGTGCGGCATTGAAGGGAGCAACGGGCACTTCTTCCGGGCTGAGCCAGGCAGAGCGCAGGGTGCCGAGCGGGGTGACGCGCTGGTGATTGAACCGGGCGCTTCCCTTCAGACGCGCGCCGCAGTCCGCCAGCAGCGCTTCGGTTTCCAGCGCAAAGCGGTCAATATGCTGGGCGCCAATCAGGTGATACGGGTGCTCCGGCGGCAGCTTGTCACGGTACGCTTCGTCCACCAGATCCAGAGAGCCCGACGAGAAGTGCAGGGCGCTCTGGCCCCGGGTGATAATGGCGCAGCGAAGACCCTGCTTCGAGAGCTTGATGCCGCAGAGCAGGCCTGCCAGCCCGCCGCCGACGATTACGGTATCAAATTTCATCGCGTTGCTCCTTCTCAAGACCGCAAAGCCCCTGGTAGACCCAGCGGGTAAATTCGCTTTCGCGCAAGGCATCGCCCCAGGCGACAGGCTGAATGCCTTTCCAGCGCTCGTTTAAAAACGCGCTGAGCTGATCGAGCGACTGGGTGGCGGTGGTGGTATGAAAACGCTGCAGTAGCCCGGCGGCACGACAGGCGCACAGCTCGCCCTGACAGGTACCCATTCCCACGCGGGTGCGGCGACGAAGATCGAGCAGGCTTGTGACCGTCAGGCTCTCCACCGCGTACTGCACCTCACCGGCGGTGACGGCTTCGCACTCGCACACCAGGCTGCGGCTCAGGCGTCCTTCACCGAGCCACTGCGGCGTTCTGTCGCCGTGGCGGTAAATCGCGGATCCGCGCAGCGGCGCGGGCAGGGAGATGATTTTTTGCAGCGTTTTTTCGGTGGACTGCCGCGAGCCGGGCAGCGACTGGTCTGCCGTCACGCATGTTTCGGTATTCCCCAGCTTGCGGCAGACGGCATCGGTCGCCCACTCGGCCATCAGGCGGTAGGTCATCAGCTTGCCGCCGGTGATGGTGATAAACCCGTCCATGCCGTCGCGCTCGGCGTGATCGAGCAGCACGATTCCCCGGCTGACGTTACGTCCGCTCGGGTCGTTGTCGCTGGCAACCAGCGGACGCACGCCCGCGTAGGCGCGCAGAATACGCGTCTGCGCCATCACCGGGGCCAGTTTTTCCCCTTCCCGCAGCAGGATATCCACCTCTTCAGCGGTGACGCGGTTGTAATCAATCTCGCTGTAATCCACGTGGGTTGAGGTGGTACCGATTAACGAAATGGTGTCGCCCGGGACCAGGATATCGGCGTCGGACGGTTTGCGGCAGCGGTTGATCACGTGGTTATTGATGCGGTGGTCGAGGATCAGCAGCGAGCCTTTCGCCGGGAACATGCGCACCGACAGGTCCGCGTATTCCGCGATGCGCTGCCCCCAGATCCCCGCCGCGTTGACCACTACGGCGGCATACAGCTCGCTGTGTTCGTTATACTGCGTATCAAGGATCCGCACGCCGCAGATACGATGACCTTCACGGATAAGCCCGGTCACTTCGTGCCCGGTCAGGATGCGCGCGCCATGCTCGCGGGCGTCCAGCATATTGGCGGCCGTCAGGCGAAAGGGGTCAACGGTACCGTCAGGGACTTTAACCGCGCCAATAAGCGCCTGGTTAACCGACGGTTCCAGCCGCCGCGCCAGAGCCGGATCCATGGCCTCAGCCTGAATGCCCGCTGCACAGCAGGCGGTAACAAAGGTGTCCTGAAAGGTGAGGTCATCTTCGGGAAGAGTAATAAAGAGGCCGTTGGTTGGCTCAATGCAGTGGCGGGCTATACGCTTGAGGATCTGGTTTTCAGCAATACATTCGCGCGCGGACTCACCGTCGGTAACCGCATACCGCGCTCCGCTGTGCAGCAGGCCGTGGTTACGCCCGGTTGCGCCCGTGGCGATATCGTGGCGCTCCAGCAGCGTGACGCTTAAGCCGCGAAGGGCGCAGTCGCGTGCGATCCCGGCGCCGGTTGCGCCACCGCCAATGATTATCACATCGCTGTAACGAGGATCGTGAATGGTCATTGTTTACCCTCTATGTTCGTTTTTTTATCATTTAGCCATATCAATTGTGTGGTTTGTTTGATTTCGAACATAAACGCGCGAAATTCGAAAGTGAAACGTGATTTCATGCGCTTTTTTGCGCATTCTGTCATATTTCTGTAACATTCTGTGCGTTGATTCACAGTAACAATCACCGTGATTTCTTAACATCCCCGCCTCTGGAATTCAGGTGCGAGCCACCTGCCCATTCAATTCAAGGCCACGGAGGCTGTTATGCTCAGTATCTTCAAACCTGCGCCGCACAGGGCGCGTCTGCCAGAGGCAGAAATTGATCCGCTATACCGCCGTCTGCGCTGGCAAATTTTCCTGGGGATTTTCTTCGGGTACGCGGCGTACTACCTTGTACGTAAAAACTTCGCGCTCGCCATGCCGTATCTGGTGGAGCAGGGCTTCTCCCGCGGCGATCTGGGGTTCGCGCTGTCGGGGATCTCAATCGCCTACGGTTTTTCCAAATTCATCATGGGTTCCGTGTCGGATCGCTCGAATCCGCGCGTGTTCCTGCCCGCCGGCCTGATCCTGGCGGCCGCGGTCATGCTGTTCATGGGCTTTGTGCCGTGGGCGACGTCCAGTATTGCGATTATGTTCGTGCTGCTGTTCCTCTGCGGCTGGTTCCAGGGGATGGGGTGGCCGCCGTGCGGACGTACCATGGTGCACTGGTGGTCGCAGAAGGAACGCGGCGGCATCGTGTCGGTGTGGAACTGCGCGCATAACGTAGGTGGCGGTATTCCGCCGCTGCTGTTCCTGCTGGGGATGGCCTGGTTCAACGACTGGCATGCTGCGCTCTATATGCCTGCCTTTGGCGCCATCGTCGTGGCGATTTTCGCCTTTGCGCTGATGCGCGATACGCCGCAGTCCTGCGGCCTGCCGCCGATTGAAGAGTATAAAAACGACTATCCGGATGATTACAGCAAGGAGCACGAAGAAGAGCTGACCGCAAAACAGATCTTCATGAAGTACGTCCTGCCGAACAAGCTGCTGTGGTACATCGCGGTGGCGAACGTGTTCGTTTACCTGCTGCGCTACGGCATTCTGGACTGGTCCCCGACGTACCTGAAAGAGGTGAAGCACTTCGCGCTGGATAAATCGTCCTGGGCCTATTTCCTGTATGAATATGCCGGGATCCCGGGCACGCTGCTTTGCGGCTGGATGTCGGACAAGGTGTTTAAAGGCAACCGCGGCGCGACGGGCGTGTTCTTTATGACCCTGGTCACCATCGCGACCGTCGTTTACTGGCTCAACCCGCCGGGCAACCCATCAGTAGACATGGCCTGCATGATCGTTATCGGCTTCCTGATTTATGGTCCGGTAATGCTGATTGGCCTGCACGCGCTGGAGCTGGCGCCGAAAAAAGCGGCAGGCACGGCGGCAGGCTTTACCGGTCTGTTCGGCTATCTGGGCGGTTCGGTCGCGGCGAGCGCCATCGTTGGCTACACCGTTGACTTCTTCGGCTGGGACGGCGGCTTTATGGTGATGATCGGCGGCAGCGTGCTGGCGGTACTGCTGCTCACTGTGGTCATGATCGGTGAGAAACGTCACCACGCGGAAGTGCTGGCGCGTCGTCAATAAGGAGCTTTGCGATGAAATTAACTCAGTTAGCAACCGGCCTGCTGCTGGCGGGCCTGATGACAGGCTCCGCGCTGGCGGCGGATAAAATCGTTATTGCCCACCGCGGTGCGAGCGGCTATCTGCCAGAGCATACGCTGCCGGCAAAAGCGATGGCCTATGCGCAGGGGGCGGATTACCTGGAGCAGGATCTGGTGATGACCAAGGACGACCAGCTGGTCGTCCTGCACGACCACTACCTTGACCGCGTGACGGACGTGGCAGAGCGTTTCCCGGATCGCGCCCGCAAAGATGGCCGCTTCTACGCCATTGACTTCACGCTGGCGGAGATCCGCTCCCTGAAGTTCACCGAAGGCTTCGAGATTGAAAACGGCAAGAAGGTGCAGGTCTATCCGGGACGTTTCCCGATGGGCAAATCTGACTTCCGGATCCATACCTTCCAGGAAGAGATTGAGTTTGTTCAGGGGCTGAACCACTCAACCGGTAAAAATATCGGCATCTACCCGGAGATCAAAGCGCCGTGGTTCCACCATCAGGAAGGCAAAGACATTGCCGCGAAGACGCTGGAGGTGCTGAAACAGTACGGCTACACCAGCAAGAAGGACAAAGTCTACCTGCAGTGTTTTGACGCCGCCGAGCTGAAGCGCATCAAAACCGAGCTGGAGCCGAAGATGGGGATGAACCTCAATCTGGTGCAGCTTATTGCCTATACCGACTGGAATGAAACCCAGGAGAAGCAGCCGGACGGCAAATGGGTGAACTATAACTACGACTGGATGTTTAAGCCGGGCGCGATGAAGCAGATTGCGCAGTACGCCGACGGCATCGGGCCGGATTACCACATGCTGGTGGCGGAAGGCTCAGCGCCGGGCCACGTGAAGCTGACGGCGATGGTGAAAGAGGCGCACGCCAGCAGGATGCAGGTGCATCCGTATACCGTGCGTGCAGACCAGCTGCCGCCATATGCCACGGACGTGAATCAGCTTTATGAGGTGTTGTATAACCAGGCGGGCGTGGACGGACTGTTTACGGATTTTCCGGATAAAGCGGTCGAATTCATTCACCGGAAGTAGGTTTGGCAGGTCGGGTAAGGCGAAGCCGCCACCCGACAATCAGGCTCTGCGGCCTGATGCCCTCACCTTAACCCTCTCCCACCGGGAGAGGGGATAAGGACAACATCACATCTCGATCTCTATATCGCCTTTTGCCCGGCAGCAGCAGGGCAAAATTTCCCCTTCGTTGATAAAGGCCAGCGGCTCGGTCAGCCAGTCCACCTGGCCGGCGACCAGGCGGCAGCGGCAGGAGCCGCAGTAGCCGGAACGACACTGGTACTCTACTTCTACCTGATGCGCCTCAAGCGCCACCAGCAGAGAAGGGTGCTCCTCCCGACACAGCACCTCAGTGCCGGAAAGACTTAACGTGACGCGTGACATCAGAGCTGGAAGTCGCTCAGGTCGTCGGTGTTGACTTCAGAATCAATCTGACCGACCAGATAAGAGCTGACTTCCACTTCCTGCGGCGCAACCTGCACGTTATCGGATACCAGCCAGGTGTTGATCCACGGAATCGGGTTAGAGCGCGTCTGGAATGGCAGGTCAAGACCGACGGCCTGCATGCGGATGTTGGTGATGTACTCAACGTACTGGCACAGGATGTCTTTGTTCAGGCCGATCATGGAACCGTCGCGGAACAGGTAGTCTGCCCACTCTTTCTCCTGCTGGGCCGCCAGCACGAACAGGTCGTAGCACTCCTGCTTGCACTCTTCGGCGATTTCCGCCATCTCCGGATCGTCCGTACCGCTGCGCAGCAGGTTCAGCATGTGCTGGGTACCTGTCAGGTGCAGGGCTTCATCGCGGGCGATCAGACGGATGATTTTGGCATTGCCTTCCATCAGCTTGCGCTCGGCAAAGGCGAAGGAGCAGGCGAAGCTCACGTAGAAGCGGATCGCTTCCAGGGCGTTAACGCTCATCAGGCAGAGGTACAGCTGCTTTTTCAGCGCGCGCAGGTTCACGGTAACGGTTTTGCCGTTCACATGGTGGGTGCCTTCGCCCAGCAGGTGCCAGTAGCTGGTCATCTCGATCAGCTCGTCGTAGTAGTGCGCAATGCCTTCCGCGCGCTTCTGGATCTGCTCGTTGGTGACGATATCGTCAAACACCACCGCCGGATCGTTCACGATGTTGCGGATGATGTGGGTGTAAGAGCGGGAGTGGATCGTCTCAGAGAACGCCCAGGTTTCCACCCAGGTTTCCAGCTCTGGAATGGAGATCAGCGGCAGCAGCGCCACGTTCGGGCTACGACCCTGAATGGAGTCCAGCAGAGTCTGGTACTTCAGGTTGCTGATGAAGATATGTTTTTCGTGATCCGGCAGCGACTGGTAGTCAATACGGTCGCGGGAGACGTCCACTTCTTCCGGGCGCCAGAAGAAGGAGAGTTGCTTTTCAATCAGCTTTTCGAAGATGTCATATTTTTGCTGATCGTAGCGTGCCACGTTGACCGGCTGGCCGAAGAACATCGGCTCTTTGAGCTGGTCGTTTTTCGTCTGTGAAAAGGTGGTATATGCCATGAGTGTGTCCTGTCTTACGAAATAAAGGCGGGGATATCCCCGCCCTTCATTAGATCTTACATGCGCCGCTTTCGCAGCCATCGTCCTGAATTGACGGTACCAGGTCGTCCTGAGCGTCTTCCGCACCGTCACGGGTGTTGTGATAGTACAGGGTTTTCACGCCAAATTTGTAGGCGGTGAGTAGGTCTTTCAGCAATTGCTGCATCGGTACCTTGCCGGACGGGAAGCGCGTCGGGTCATAGTTGGTATTGGCAGAGATCGACTGGTCGATAAACTTCTGCATGATACCCACCAGCTGCAGGTAGCCGTCGTTGTTTGGCATTTCCCACAGCAGCTCGTAGTTGTTGCCCAGCGTTTCGTAGTCCGGTACCACCTGACGCAGCACGCCGTCTTTCGACGCTTTAATGCTGACGTGGCCGCGCGGCGGTTCAATACCGTTGGTGGCGTTAGAGATCTGCGAAGAGGTCTCGGACGGCATCAGGGCAGAGAGCGTAGAGTTACGCAAGCCGTGGGTCTTGATGGACTCGCGCAGGCCTTCCCAGTCGAGATGCAGCGGCTCGCTGACAATCGCATCCAGGTCTTTCTTGTAGGTGTCGATTGGCAGAATGCCTTTCGCGTAGGTGGTTTCGTTGAACCACGGGCACGCGCCTTGCTCTTTCGCCAGCTCGTTAGAGGCTTTCATCAGGTAGTACTGAATCGCTTCGAACGTCTGGTGCGTAAGGTTGTTAGCGCTGCCGTCGGAGTAACGCTTGCCGTTTTTCGCCAGCCAGTAGGCGAAGTTGATCACGCCGATACCCAGGGTACGGCGGCCCATTGCACCGCGTTTAGCGGCCGGGATCGGGTAATCCTGGTAGTCCAGCAGGGCGTCGAGCGCGCGAACCGCCAGCACGGCCAGCTCTTCCAGCTCGTCCAGGCTCTTAATCGCGCCCAGGTTGAACGCGGACAGCGTACACAGCGCGATTTCGCCGTTTTCGTCGTTCACGTCTTCCAGCGGTTTGGTCGGCAGGGCGATCTCCAGGCACAGGTTAGACTGGCGCACTGGCGCAACCATCGGGTCAAACGGGCTGTGGGTGTTGCAGTGGTCCACGTTCTGGATGTAAATACGGCCGGTAGAGGCGCGTTCCTGCATCATCAGAGAGAACAGGTCTACCGCCTTCACGCGCTGCTTGCGGATGCTGTCGTCTTTTTCGTATTTGGTGTACAGACGCTCGAACTCATCCTGATCGGCAAAGAACGCGTCATACAGGCCCGGAACGTCGGACGGGCTGAACAGCGTAATGTCTTCGCCTTTCAGCAGACGGGTGTACATCAGCTTGTTGATCTGCACGCCGTAGTCCATGTGACGCACGCGGTTGCCTTCCACGCCGCGGTTGTTTTTCAGAACCAGCAGGCTTTCCACTTCCAGGTGCCACATCGGGTAGAACAGAGTCGCAGCACCGCCGCGCACGCCGCCCTGAGAGCAGGATTTTACTGCCGTCTGGAAGTGTTTATAGAACGGAATACAGCCGGTGTGGAACGCTTCACCGCCGCGAATCGGGCTGCCCAGCGCGCGAATGCGACCGGCGTTGATGCCGATACCGGCACGCTGGGAAACGTATTTCACGATGGCGCTGGAGGTGGCGTTGATGGAATCCAGGCTGTCACCACACTCGATCAGTACGCAGGAGCTGAACTGACGGGTTGGGGTACGCACGCCAGACATGATTGGCGTCGGCAGTGAAATCTTGAACGTGGATACCGCATCGTAGAAACGCTTCACGTATTCCAGACGGGTGTCACGCGGGTAGTTAGAGAACAGGCAGGCGGCCACCAGAATATAGAGGAACTGGGCGCTTTCGTAGATCTCACCGGTTACACGGTTCTGAACCAGGTATTTGCCTTCGAGCTGCTTCACCGCCGCGTAGGAGAAGTTCATGTCGCGCCAGTGATCGATAAACCCGTTCATCTGCTCGAACTCTTCTTCCGTATAGTCTTCCAGCAGATGCGTGTCGTATTTGCCCAGCTCAACCATTTTCACCACGTGATCGTAAAGCTTCGGCGGCTCAAACTGGCCGTAGGCTTTTTTACGCAGATGGAAAATCGCCAGACGTGCAGCGAGGTACTGATAATCCGGTGCTTCGCGGGAGATGAGGTCTGCCGCTGCTTTAATGATCGTTTCGTGGATATCAGACGTTTTGATACCGTCGTAGAACTGAATGTGAGAACGCAGTTCAACCTGGGAGATAGATACGTTGTTCAGTCCTTCTGCTGCCCAGTCGAGAACTCGATGGATTTTGTCCAGATTGATACGCTCGGTAGTACCGTCGCGCTTTGTCACCAGCAGACTCTGATTCATGTGGGTTTTACCTGTCCGTGAAATAAAAAATATCCCCCGTTTATCCACAGATCCGCCTTGTGACTAACTCTGTGGATAAATACTACATATAGGGGGTTTGCGATAAGAAAAACGCTATATGGTGAGTATTCTAGTATCGAATCTTTTCAGCACAAGGGTTGATTTTGACGTTAAATTGAGGTTGTGAAAGGGTAAAAAAGGCTAAGTCCTCGTACCGTAAGGCCTGGAAGACATGTCAATAATTAAGAAAAAAAATTCAAAATTTGATCGAGTGCTGATTTCTTCAACGGGAGGTCAGAATTGCGCAACATGATGTCGCGCAATCTTTATAAGAATAACGAATGACGTTAGTCGTTTTTGGCGGTTGTGTGCAACATATAGTTAACATCAACGCCCGGTGCGAGTTTGAATTTATCGGTCAGCGGATTGTAGTGCAGGCCGGTGATGTGCTGCTCTTTGAGCCACGTCTGGTCAACCCAGCTTAACAGCTCCGCAGGCTTGATGAATTTCTTCACGTCGTGCGTCCCTTTCGGCACCATGCGCAGTACATACTCCGCGCCAACGACGGCCATTAGCCAGGCTTTACCGTTACGGTTGATGGTTGAGAAGAAGACCTGGCCGCCCGGCTTCACCAGTTTTGCACAGGCATGTACCACCGACTGCGGATCGGGTACGTGCTCCAGCATCTCCATGCAGGTCACCACATCGTACTGATGGGCGTGTTTTGCCGCGTGCTCTTCCACGGTTTCCTGCACGTATTCCACCTGTATGCCGGACTCCAGCGCGTGAAGGCGGGCAACCTGGAGCGGTTCAAAGCCCATATCCAGGCCCGTAACATTCGCCCCTTCGCGCGCCATGCTCTCAGCCAGGATGCCGCCGCCGCAGCCGACGTCGAGCACTTTCTTACCGAACAGACCGCCGGAACGCTCCGCGATATAGCCCAGACGCAGCGGGTTAATGCGATGCAGCGGTTTGAACTCACCTTCGAGATCCCACCAGCGGGACGCCACCGCTTCAAATTTGGCAATCTCTTCGTGGTCAACGTTGTGAGCCACCGGGGATTTTTCGGCATTCATGGGCGCTTTTACTCCTTATTTAGCAAGACAAAGGAGTATATCAGGCAATCCCCGTGAATAAAGCGTATAGGTTTACCTCAATCACCTCGGCTGTGTTATAATTTGCGACCTTTGAATCCGGGATACAGTAGAGGGATAGCGGTTAGATGAGCGACCTTGCGAGAGAAATTACACCGGTTAACATCGAGGAAGAGCTGAAGAGCTCCTATCTGGACTATGCGATGTCGGTCATTGTTGGCCGTGCGCTGCCGGACGTCCGCGATGGCCTTAAGCCGGTACACCGTCGCGTACTATACGCCATGAACGTATTGGGCAATGACTGGAATAAAGCCTATAAAAAATCTGCCCGCGTCGTCGGTGACGTCATCGGTAAATATCACCCGCATGGTGATACCGCCGTTTATGACACCATCGTTCGTATGGCGCAGCCATTCTCATTGCGCTACATGCTGGTAGATGGTCAGGGTAACTTTGGTTCAGTCGACGGCGACTCCGCTGCGGCGATGCGTTATACGGAAATCCGTATGTCGAAAATCGCTCACGAGCTGATGGCCGACCTGGAAAAAGAGACCGTTGATTTCGTCGATAACTACGACGGCACCGAGCGCATCCCAGATGTGATGCCAACCAAGATCCCGAACCTGCTGGTTAACGGTTCGTCCGGTATCGCGGTCGGTATGGCAACCAACATTCCGCCGCACAATATCACCGAGGTGATCAACGGCTGCCTGGCCTATATCGACGATGAAGACATCAGCATTGAAGGGCTGATGGAACATATCCCGGGCCCGGACTTCCCAACGGCGGCGATCATCAATGGTCGTCGCGGTATTGAAGAAGCGTACCGCACCGGCCGCGGCAAGATTTACATCCGTGCCCGCGCCGAAGTGGAAGCGGACGCTAAAACCGGCCGTGAAACCATCATTGTTCACGAGATCCCGTATCAGGTGAACAAAGCGCGTCTGATTGAAAAAATCGCCGAGTTGGTAAAAGAAAAACGCGTTGAAGGCATCAGCGCGCTGCGTGACGAGTCTGACAAAGACGGTATGCGCATTGTGATTGAGATCAAACGCGACGCGGTGGGTGAGGTTGTGCTGAACAACCTGTACTCCCAGACTCAGCTTCAGGTCTCCTTCGGTATCAACATGGTTGCGCTGCACCATGGTCAGCCGAAGATCATGAACCTGAAAGAGATCCTGAGCGCGTTCGTGCGTCACCGCCGTGAAGTGGTGACCCGTCGTACCATCTTCGAACTGCGCAAAGCGCGCGACCGTGCGCACATCCTTGAAGCGTTGGCGGTTGCGCTGGCCAACATCGACCCGATCATCGAACTGATCCGTCGTGCGCCAACCCCGGCGGAAGCGAAAGCAGCCCTGGTTTCCCGTCCGTGGGATCTGGGTAACGTTGCCGCGATGCTGGAACGTGCGGGCGATGACGCAGCGCGTCCAGAGTGGCTGGAACCTGAATTCGGCGTGCGTGACGGTCAGTATTACCTGACTGAACAGCAGGCTCAGGCGATTCTGGATCTGCGTCTGCAGAAACTGACCGGCCTTGAGCACGAAAAACTGCTCGACGAATACAAAGAGCTGCTGGAACAGATTGCTGAACTGCTGCATATCCTGGGCAGCGCAGAGCGTCTGATGGAAGTGATCCGTGAAGAGCTGGAGCTGGTCCGCGATCAGTTCGGCGATGCGCGCCGCACCGAAATCACCGCGAACAGCTCTGATATCAACATTGAAGATCTGATCAACCGCGAAGACGTGGTGGTCACCCTGTCTCACCAGGGCTATGTGAAGTATCAGCCGCTGACCGACTACGAAGCACAGCGTCGTGGCGGTAAAGGCAAGTCTGCAGCGCGTATTAAAGAAGAAGACTTTATTGACCGCCTGCTGGTGGCCAACACCCATGACACGATCCTCTGCTTCTCCAGCCGTGGTCGTCTGTACTGGATGAAAGTTTATCAGCTGCCGGAAGCGAGCCGCGGCGCGCGTGGCCGTCCAATCGTTAACCTGCTGCCGCTGGAAGCGAACGAACGTATCACCGCTATCCTGCCGGTACGCGAGTACGAAGAGGGCGTGAACGTCTTTATGGCGACCGCCAGCGGTACCGTGAAGAAAACCGCGCTGACCGAGTTCAGCCGCCCACGTTCCGCCGGGATCATCGCGGTGAACCTGAACGAAGGCGACGAGCTGATCGGTGTGGATCTGACCTCCGGTTCTGATGAAGTGATGCTGTTCTCTGCGGCCGGTAAAGTGGTGCGCTTTAAAGAGAACGCCGTCCGTGCAATGGGTCGTACCGCTACAGGCGTTCGTGGTATCAAACTGGCTGGCGAAGACAGCGTTGTTTCTCTGATTATTCCGCGCGGTGAAGGGGCTATCCTGACCGTGACGCAGAATGGTTACGGTAAACGTACGGCGGAAGGGGAATACCCAACCAAGTCTCGCGGCACGCAGGGCGTTATCTCTATCAAAGTGACCGAGCGCAACGGTTCCGTTGTGGGCGCGGTGCAGGTAGACGATGCCGACCAGATCATGATGATCACCGATGCCGGTACGCTGGTGCGTACCCGCGTGTCTGAGATCAGCGTGGTGGGGCGTAACACCCAGGGCGTGATCCTCATCC
Organism: Enterobacter cloacae complex sp. P16RS2; assembly: GCF_014982155.1. Classification (NCBI taxonomy): domain Bacteria; kingdom Pseudomonadati; phylum Pseudomonadota; class Gammaproteobacteria; order Enterobacterales; family Enterobacteriaceae; genus Enterobacter; species Enterobacter cloacae complex sp. P16RS2. Next base: position 43,237 of record NZ_JADCKW010000028.1, read on the forward strand.
GTACAGCGGAAGATGAAAACGTGGTCGGTCTGCAGCGCGTTGCTGAGCCGGTGGATGACGAAGAGCTCGATTCCATCGACGGTAGCGTTGCGGAAGGCGATGATGATATCGCGCCGGAAGCCGACACCGACGATGACGTAGCGGATGACGCTGACGAGTAATGTCTCCTGATGCAAAAAAGGGCCGGATTCCGGCCCTTTTCTTTTGCACAAGCAGATAAGTCAACGTTGCGACCTGACGCGTTTACCGCTACCTTAACCACATTCTTTTGACCCCGACGGCGGAGCCTCGCCCCCTTGAAATACCTCGTCTCCTTTCGTACTACGCTGAAAGTTTCTCGCTATCTGTTTCGGGCGCTGGCGCTCTTGCTCTGGCTGCTGGTGGCCTTGTTCTCGGTGTTTTACATCGTTAACGCGCTGCACCAGAAAGAAGCGGAGATCCGCCAGGAGTTTAACTTAAGCTCCGACCAGGCCCAGCGCTACATTCAGCGAACGTCTGACGTGATGAAGGAGCTGAAGTATATTGCCGAAAATCGTCTGACGGCGGAAAACGGCATCCTTGCGCTTCGCGGGCGGAATGACAATACCGAAGTCCCGGACTTCCAGCCGCTGTTCCCGGACTCCGATTGCTCCACCATGAGCAATACCTGGCGCGGGTCGCTGGAATCCCTTGCCTGGTTTATGCGCTACTGGCGCGACAATTTCTCCGCCGCCTATGACCTGAACCGCGTATTCCTGATTGGCAGTGAAAATCTCTGCATGGCTGACTTTGGCCTGCGCGACGTGCCCGTTGAGCGTGACGATGCGCTGAAAAGCCTGCATGAACGTATTGTGAAATACCGCAATGCGCCGCAGGACGAGCGCGGGAATAACATCTTCTGGGTTAGCCAGGGCCCGCGCCCGGGCGTGGGCTATTTCTACGCCCTGACGCCGGTGTATCTCGGCAATCGCCTGCAGGCGCTGCTGGGGATTGAGCAGACCATTCGCATGGAAAACTTTTTCACCCCGGGCAGCCTGCCCATGGGGGTGACCATTCTGGATGAAAACGGTCATCAGCTGATCTCACTCGCCGGGCCGGATAACCGGTTAAACGTCGAACCGCACTGGATGCAGGAACGGTCGTGGTTTGGCTATACCTCCGGCTTCCGCGAACTGGTGCTGAAGAAGAGCCTGCCGCCTTCGTCGCTGAGCATTGTCTACTCGGTGCCAGTGGACATGGTGCTTGAGCGGATACGCATTCTCATCATGAATGCCATTCTGCTGAACCTGATCGCGGGTGGGGCGCTGTTCACCCTGGCGCGCATGTATGAGCGGAAAATCTTTATTCCGGCCGAAAGCGACGCCCAGCGGCTGGAGGAACACGAGCAGTTTAACCGTAAGATTGTTGCCTCGGCGCCGGTGGGGATCTGTATTCTGCGTACTCAGGACGGGACCAACATCCTGAGTAACGAGCTGGCGCATAACTACCTGAACATGCTGACGCATGAGGACCGGCAGAGGCTGACGCAAATTATCTGCGGCCAGCAGGTTAACTTTGTCGACGTGCTCACCAGCACGCACACCAACCTGCAGATCAGCTTTGTGCATTCCCGCTATCGCAATGAAAACGTGGCGATTTGCGTGCTGGTGGATGTCTCCGCGCGCGTGAAGATGGAAGAGTCGCTGCAGGAGATGGCCCAGGCGGCGGAGCAAGCCAGCCAGTCGAAATCCATGTTCCTTGCCACCGTCAGCCACGAGCTGCGAACGCCGCTGTACGGGATCATCGGTAACCTCGACCTGCTGCAGACCAAAGAGCTGCCGAAAGGGGTCGACAGGCTGGTGACGGCAATGAACAACTCCTCCAGCCTGCTGCTGAAAATCATCAGCGATATTCTCGACTTCTCTAAAATTGAGTCTGAGCAGCTGAAAATCGAGCCGCGGGAGTTCTCGCCGCGCGAGGTGATGAACCACATCAGCGCCAACTATCTGCCGCTTGTGGTGCGTAAACAGCTGGGGCTCTACTGCTTTATCGAACCGGACGTGCCGCTGACGCTGCACGGCGATCCGATGCGCCTGCAGCAGGTCATCTCAAACCTGCTCAGCAACGCCATCAAATTCACCGACGTTGGCTGTATCGTGTTGCACGTTTGCCGGGCGGGGGATTACCTGAGCATTCGCGTGCGCGACACGGGCGTCGGCATCCCGGCGAAGGAAGTGGTCCGCCTGTTCGACCCGTTCTTCCAGGTCGGGACCGGCGTGCAGCGTAACTTCCAGGGCACCGGACTGGGGCTGGCGATTTGTGAGAAGCTCGTCAGCATGATGGACGGCGATATCTCTGTGGATACCGAGCCCGGCATGGGAAGCCAGTTCACCATCCGCATTCCGCTCTATTCGGCACAGTATCCGGCAAAAGCGACGGTAGACGGGCTGAGCGACAAGCGCTGCTGGCTGGCGGTGCATAACGCCTCGCTGAATGACTACCTGACGGCGTTGCTTGCCCACAGTGGAGTCAGGGTGTGTCTCTATGAAGGTCAAACACCGGATGTGGACGATGTGCTGATCGCCGACGAGATGCCGGAGCAGCCGTGGCAGGGGAGAGGGTCGGTGCTCTTCTGCCGTCGCCACATCGGCATTCCTGTCGAGCGTGCGCCTGGGGAATGGGTACACAGCGTTGCAACGCCGCACGAGCTGTTGAGCCTGCTGGCGCGCATCTACAAAGTGGAGCTGGAAGAGCGCGACGGCGCGGGCGGATTGCCGTCACCGGAGTCTCTGGCGTCGATAAATGACGATATGATGATTCTGGTGGTGGATGACCATCCGATTAACCGTCGCCTGCTGGCTGACCAGCTGGGATCGCTGGGCTACCAGTGCAAAACCGCCAATGACGGCGTGGATGCGCTGAATGTGCTGAGTAAAAATCATATTGATATCGTGCTTAGCGACGTCAACATGCCAAACATGGACGGCTACCGCCTGACGCAGCGCATCCGACAGCTGGGCCTGACGCTGCCGGTAGTGGGCGTAACGGCGAACGCGCTGGCGGAAGAGAAACAGCGTTGTCTGGAGTCAGGCATGGACAGCTGTCTGTCGAAGCCGGTGACGCTGGACGTGCTGAAACAGACGTTGTCGATTTACGCGGATCGCGTGAGAAAAACCAGAATATAAAAAAAGGCCCGTAAGGGCCTTTTCGTTTTTTCACCCTCTCCCCGCGGGAGAGGGACGGGGTGAGGGCATCAGGCCGCACACCCGTCCGGGATCAATCCTTGTCCGATGCGCTCAGCGTAACGGAGGAGAGATAGTTCAGCAGAGCAATATCGTTGTCCACGCCCAGCTTCATCATCGCTGATTTCTTCTGGCTGCTGATGGTTTTAATGCTGCGGTTCAGCTTCTTGGCAATCTCGGTTACCAGGAAACCTTCTGCGAACAGGCGCAGAACTTCACTCTCTTTCGGGGACAGGCGTTTGTCACCGTAGCCACCCGCGCTGATTTTTTCCAGCAGACGAGAGACGCTCTCAGGCGTGAACTTCTTGCCTTTCTGCAGCGCAGCGAGCGCTTTTGGCAGATCGGTCGGGGCGCCCTGTTTCAGCACAATCCCTTCGATGTCCAGATCCAACACCGCGCTCAGGATCGCCGGGTTGTTGTTCATGGTCAGAACAATGATCGAGATATCCGGGAAGTGACGTTTAATGTATTTGATGAGCGTGATCCCATCACCGTATTTGTCTCCAGGCATGGAGAGATCGGTAATGAGCACGTGTGCATCAAGCTTTGGGAGGTTATTGATCAGTGCTGTAGAGTCTTCAAATTCACCGACTACATTCACCCACTCGATCTGTTCAAGTGATTTGCGAATACCGAACAGTACAATCGGATGGTCATCGGCAATAATTACGTTCATATTGTTCATGTATAAGGCTACCTTGCTACAGCAAGCTTTTGACGTAGGCGTCAATGTCGCTGATGTATTTTTCAATGCCAGAGGCATCTTTCTCACGAATTAGATGTTCCAGCGTTTCACATAACTGCTTGCCGGGAACCAGATTAAGCATGGCAAACACCCCTTTAAGCCGGTGTGCTGTCTGTGCCAGCGCTGCAAAATCATTCGCAGCGGACTCAGTATACAACCGCTTAACATCATCTGGTACTGTATCAACAAAGAGTGAATAGTATCCGCTGGCGTGAAGCTCGGCATTTTCATTGCCGCCTAACGGTGATTCCGTTATCTCTTCCTGCGCCAGCTGCTCTTCTATTAGTTGTAGTACAGCTTCCTGCATCGCATTGCTTATATTAAAGTTGACGCGCAGCTGGCCAGGGCCGATTTTCCGCACGCCTGACTCATCATCGCTTAAAAGCAAGCCGGAGGCAGTAAGATTAGACGGATTATCAGTTAAAAACAGATCAAATTCTTGACTTGCAAGTCTTTCATCCGGCGTGATGCAGGCCGCTCCCCAGTTTTCTAACTGACGAACGACAATATTGCGGATCTCGTTCGAGGTCACATCGACCATCACCACGACGTCATCCAGCAGACGTTCTTCATCCTCTTCCTGCGGATTGGCCGCCATTTTCACGTGCAGAGAATAGCGGGTGCCGAGGGATTCACGGGCTTTGATATTCAGGTGGCCGCCAAGCTTACGCGCCAGCTGATCGCACAGCCAGAAGGTCAGGGCATTGGCCTTGCCGTGGCGATCGCTCTGCGTGTCATTCAGAAACGGGAAGTGCAGATTATCAATTTCACTTGTTGTGACGCCTTCCCCGGTGTCCAGGATGCGGAACGTCAGACGGTCTTCTGCCGACTCCTCGGTGCTGACTTCAAGGGTGATTTTGCCAATCTGCGTGGTGGTCACGGCATACTGAATAATCATCAGCAGAATGCGGCGCAGCGCTTCGCGATCGCCGTGGCGTTCGTCATTCGCAGGGAGATTGTTATTGATCAGCAGCTGCAGCCCTTTGCGCTTAATGACGGGCAGTACTTCAGGCACCACTTCATCGATCAGATCCTGAATGGAGAAGAGGGCTGGCGTTCCCTTCCAGAAATCATTCTCCAGCATGTTCGCCAGCTGGATCTCATCAACCATTCTGACCAGCGAATCGGCCTGGCAGGCAAGCTGGTGGCTTTCAGAGGTGTTTAACGCCGCCGCCTGGGTCGCCAGCGTTTTTAACGGCTGCTTGAAGGCATCGCCAATGTTCTGCATAAATGCGGCGCGCCCCTGCTGGTTTTTCTCATACAGCCTTTGCGCCTGCTTGAGCTTTTTATTGACCAGCACTTCGCGATCCTGGTCGCGAATAATGAAGATTTGCGTGCGGGGAGCCACCTGGCTGCGGAACTGACGGATCTCGTACAGTTCATTGTTGATGGTGGCCTGAATCACCCCCTGGTGTTGATCCGCCATGGTGGTGATGTTCTGCAGGTTAAGATGCGGCAGCAGATGGTCGGCAATTTTGTTGCTCATCACCGTACGATTCGCCTCCTGGTCGTGAACCAGGACCCCAAGCGGCAGCACGGAAACAATCTCTTCATTCAGTGCACGCAATACGCGCAGCTCATTGTTGGTACCGGCCGGAACCGCAGAGGCGTCGCTCTGACGCCCCGTCTGGAAACGGAAGGTGCTGTAGCCAAACAGCGCCAGCGCCAGCAGACCGATATTCAGCAGCAGAGGCAGCAGAATATTTTGCAGGGTGTCGAGCAACAGCGTGCCAAACGGCACCTGCCACACGAGACGCATGCCGGTCGAGTTCAGCGATGAGGCAATTTCGATTTTCGAGCCGTTAAAGGAGATCGATACGCTCTCTGCGGCCTCTTTGTCGGACGCCGCACGCATGTTCTGGGTGCTGCTGTCTGGCTCCAGGCGGAAGCTGTCGAGCGGCATATCCGGCGGGATTAAATCATTAATCGGTAAATCGAAGGCCACCACCGTCGCCAGATGCCCTGGCTGGTTGAACGTGGTGCGCAGGGTAAAATAATGACCGTTTTGCCAGGCCAGACGACGCAGGGAAGAGAAGCTCTCACGCTCATCAAGGGCGTTCGCCTGCTGCAGCATCTCTGCCCGGCGGGAATCGACGATGCTGCCCACGGTTGTCTCTTTAAAGCCGGACGAGAGATCTTTTAACGGCAGCGTAGAGATCAGGATCATGCTGTTGTCCTGACCGTTCAGATAGTACATCGACCACGGTACCGTTTCGGCACCCCAGAGGGTATCCAGATAGGTCGAAATACGCTGCGTCATCTCAAGCGTCGCGCTGTCGTGAGAGCCAAAGATGAGTGCCTCGGTCTTACGCTGCGGTTTTTCGAGATAATAGACATCCTGCTTAAGTCGCGTCTCCTGAAGTCCATCCCCGGACGAGGAGGTCGGGGCAGCAGCGATATTGTCGTAAATCTGCCAGGTGGCGTAGCGCCAGGTGTCTATGCGCTTGTGCACGGCGTGGGTGATATCCACGACCTGATAGCTCTTATCCTTCAGCCAGGCGTTAACCGCGCTTTGTACCATCACCCCCATGGTGACTAACAGCACAACGATCAAAAGAAGAAAGAAACGGGTGATGCTCCCGGGGAGAAGGGAGAATTTGCTCGGGGCGGTAGTTTCAGTCTGACTCATTGATATCTTTAACCCGTTATGGTCGTGCTCTGTGGCGATAGGGCAGTATAAAGGGTAATAACTGAATTTCCAGCGCGACTGTCCGGGAAGAGGCGACTTTTTCTCCGGACAATATCGGCGGCGGGGAGTGCAGAAAACATGTACAAACTCGCCATGCGCGTACAAATAATCGACCCATGCCGTCAATAAATAGCACGAATTAACAAGAAATTAAGTCTTGTACCAATTTATGGACTACGAAGAATACCCGAAGAGAATTTAGTTAATAGTCGTTACAATTACGGTGCGGTAGCATAAAAAAAGAGAAGTTACGTAAAGAAAGGTAAAAAAAAACCGAATGCGGAGCATCCGGTTCAATTAGGGATAAACAGACATTCAAAACTGAATGACGGTAATAAATAAAGTTAATGATGATAGCGAGAGTTATTTTAGAGATTAGGTGCGATCTTGTTTTGTCATTCAGTGCTGTAACGGATTTTATTATAACTCTTTGATGTGTATGTGGTGATTTTCCTGTTTGATTATAAGTGCTAATTTTCTAAGCTATTTGTGCTTTGTAAAAGTTCCTTGATATTTACATTTTGAAACATGTTGATGGGTAAATGAAACATCTTCAAAGTTTTCGTATCATATTCGCATTGGATTATTCTGTAATTTTGCGGAGAATGAAATTGCCGACTGGTTAATGAGGGTTAACCAGTAAGCAGTGGCAATTATAAGGCATATAACAGAGGGTTAATAAAATGAAAGTTAAAGTACTGTCCCTCCTGGTACCAGCACTCCTGGTGGCAGGCGCAGCAAATGCGGCCGAAATTTATAACAAAGATGGCAACAAATTAGATCTGTACGGTAAAGTCGATGGTCTGCACTATTTCTCTGACGACAAGAGTGCCGACGGCGACCAGACTTACATGCGTCTTGGCTTCAAAGGCGAAACTCAGGTTAACGATCAGCTGACCGGTTACGGCCAGTGGGAATACCAGATCCAGGGCAACACCTCTGAAAGCGACAACCAGGCCTGGACGCGTGTGGCGTTCGCGGGTCTGAAATTCGCTGACGCGGGTTCTTTCGATTACGGTCGTAACTACGGCGTAATCTACGATGTAACCTCCTGGACCGACGTTCTGCCAGAATTTGGCGGCGATACTTACGGTGCGGACAACTTCCTGCAGTCCCGTGCTAACGGCGTGGCGACCTACCGCAACCAGGACTTCTTTGGTCTGGTGGATGGCCTGAACTTTGCCCTGCAGTATCAGGGTAAAAACGGCAGCGTAAGCGGTGAAAACGACACCGGTCGTAGCACCCTGAAACAGAACGGCGACGGCTACGGTGCATCCCTGACCTATAACCTTGGCGAAGGCTTCAGCGTAGGTGGTGCGATGTCCTCCTCCAAACGTACCGCTGACCAGAACGCACCGGGCGTATACGGTAATGGCGATCACGCAGAAGTCTATACTGGTGGCCTGAAATACGATGCCAACAACATCTATCTGGCAGCGCAGTACTCTCAGACCTACAACGCAACCCGTTTCGGTACCTCTAACGGCAGCAGCCCGACTACCGCTTACGGCTTCGCTAACAAAGCGCAGAACTTCGAAGTGGTTGCTCAGTACCAGTTCGACTTCGGCCTGCGTCCGTCCGTGGCTTACCTGCAGTCTAAAGGGAAAGACATCGAAGGTTACGGCGATCAGGATCTGCTGAAATATGTTGATGTTGGTGCGACTTACTACTTCAACAAAAACATGTCCACCTACGTGGATTACAAAATCAACCTGGTTGATGAAAATGAATTCACCCGTCAGGCGGGTATCGGTACTGACGATATCGTCGCGCTGGGTCTGGTTTACCAGTTCTAATCGCTTCATCGTGTGACGTAAGGGGCCTGCTGGCCCCTTTTTTGTGTCTCGCAGATTCGAACAACTCACCCGTTTTGGTGTACTCTTGCCGCCCTGGCATGAGGATAATAATGAATGGACATGACTTTTTTACGCGCCAGCTTTCTGGCTATGCTTTTTTTCCTGACCGCGTGTGACGATTCCGCGCCCGTGGCGAAAGCCGACGCACCCGCCGCGACGGTGCTCGAAGGCAAAACGATGGGCACCTTCTGGCGCGTCAGCGTGATGAACCTCGATAAAACACGCACAGATGAGCTACGCGGCAAAATCCAGTCTCAGCTGGATGCCGACGATCAGCTGCTCTCAACCTATAAAAATGACTCGGCGCTGATGCGCTTTAACCTCTCCACCAGCACCTCCCTGTGGCCGGTGAGCGAGGCGATGGCCGATATCGTGACCGAATCTATACGCGTGGGTTATAAAACCAACGGCGCGATGGATGTGACCGTCGGACCCCTGGTAAACCTTTGGGGATTTGGCCCTAACAAACAGCCGGTGACCACGCCCGAACAGGCGGCCATTGATGACGCCCGCGCCCGGACAGGGCTGCAGCATCTGACGGTGATCAATCAGTACGGACAACAGTACCTGCAAAAGGATATCCCCGATCTGTTTGTCGATCTGTCGACGGTAGGGGAAGGCTATGCGGCGGATCATCTTGCAGCGCTGATGGCCCAGGAAGGCATTTCCCGCTATCTGGTCTCCGTGGGCGGCGCGCTAGTCAGCCGGGGGATGAACGCCAGCGATAAGCCGTGGCGCGTAGCGATTCAAAAGCCGACCGATCGGCAAAATGCCGTACAGGCGATAGTGGATATCAACGGACATGGCATCAGTACCTCCGGGAGCTATCGTAACTATTACGAGCTTGACGGGAAGCGTATTTCGCATGTTATCGATCCGCAGACCGGCCGTCCCATCACGCATAACCTGGTCTCGGTGACGGTCATCGCCCCAACGGCGCTGGAAGCGGATGCCTGGGATACTGGCTTAATGGTTCTCGGCCCGGAAAAAGCCAAAGAGGTGGTTCGCCAGGAAGGGCTGGCGGTTTATATGATCACCAAAGAGGGCGACGGGTTCAAAACCTGGAGCTCGCCGCAGTTCAATAGCTTCCTGGTGCGCGACAAAAATTAAAAAGCAAGGTTGCGGGTTTTTTATCAGTGGCACTCAGGCACGCTCTATGTATGCTTACAAGAGGAGCCGATAATGAGAAACTCAACCTTTATTACCGATGAGGATCGCTGGCAGGCCGTGCTGGCCCGCGATCCGCTCGCTGACGAACAGTTTGTCTTCGCCGTGCAGACGACGGGTATTTTCTGCCGCCCGTCATGCCGCGCCCGCCACGCGCTGCGTAAAAACGTCCGCTTTTATCCCGATGCCCACCATGCCGTTCAGGCAGGGTTTCGCCCGTGCAAGCGCTGCATGCCGGACAAACGCGATCCGCAGGCGCAGAAGCTGGCAAAAGTGGAACACGCCTGCCGTCTTCTGGAGCAGGATCCCACGCTAACCCTGGAGAGGCTGGCGCAGCAGGTCGCCATGAGTCCTTTCCATTTCCACCGTCTGTTTAAGTCCGCGACCGGCATGACGCCAAAGGCCTGGCAGCAGGCGGCGCGAGGCCAGCGCCTGCGCACCGCGCTTGCACAGGGAGACAAAGTTACCGACGCCGTGCTGGCGGCGGGGTTTCCCGACAGCAGCAGCTATTATCGTAAAGCCAACGATGCGCTGGGCATGACGGCGAAGCAGTACCGCAAAGGGGATGCGGCAGTGCGTTATGCCATCAGCGACTGCTCGTTAGGACGCTGTCTGGTTGCGGAAAGCGAGCGGGGGATCTGCGCGATCCTGCTGGGTGACAGCGATGAAGAATTAGCCGAAGAGCTTGCCGCGCATTTTCCAAAAGCAGCGCATGCGCCGCTGGAAGAGGATTTCGCACAGCGGATCCAGCAGGTGATTGCCAGTATTGATAACCGCGATGTACCACTTGCGCTGCCGCTGGATATTCGCGGAACCGCGTTCCAGCAGCGCGTCTGGCAGGCCCTTCGCAACATTCCCTGCGGCGAAACGGCAAGTTACCGGCAGGTGGCGCAGGCGATTGGTCAACCTAATGCGGTACGCGCCGTTGCCGGAGCCTGTGCGGCAAACACGCTGGCGATTGTGATCCCCTGTCATCGCGTGGTTCGTAACGACGGCGCGCTGTCGGGTTACCGTTGGGGGACGGCGCGAAAAGCGCTATTACTGAAACGTGAGGCGAAACGCCAGGAGGGATAATGCTCGATCTTTTTGCGGATGCTGAACCCTGGCAGGAGCCGCTTGCGCCGGGAGCGGTGATCCTGCGCCGTTTTGCACTCTCCCGTGCGGCGGCGCTTCTTGCCGGTATCGACGAGGTGACGGCGGTTTCGCCATTTCGCCATATGGTGACGCCGGGCGGCTACACCATGTCGGTGGCCATGGCCAGCTGCGGCGAACTGGGCTGGGCGACGAACGAGCGGGGCTATCTGTATGCTCCGAACGATCCCGCTACCGGCCAGCCGTGGCCCGCGATGCCCGCGATTTTTCAGTCTCTCTGCCACGAGGCCGCCGTGGCAGCGCAGTATCCTGACTTCCGGCCGGATGCCTGCCTGATCAACCGCTACGCCGTTGGCGCGAAGCTCTCGCTGCATCAGGACAAGGATGAACCCGATCTTCGCGCGCCTATCGTCTCGGTATCGTTAGGTTTGCCTGCCGTCTTCCAGTTTGGGGGATTACGCCGCAACGACCCGCTCAAGCGCATTATGCTGGAACATGGCGATGTGGTGGTGTGGGGCAGGGAGTCGCGGCTTTATTATCACGGCATTCAGCCGCTGAAGCCCGGGATCCACCCGCTCACGGGCGAGTACCGTTTCAACCTGACCTTCCGTCAGGCGGGGTACAGTAAACTAAAATAAGAATTATTCTTGATGTACACGCAGGGCAGTTTACACTGCTGGCTGATTTTTATTGTCCGGATTGCCTGCATGCAACTACTTCTCCTCGTCTGGCGTCAGTATCGCTGGCCCTTCATCGCAGTAATGGCGTTAAGCCTCGCCAGCGCCGCGCTGGGTATTGGCCTGATCGCGTTTATTAACGTGCGGTTGATTGAAATGGTCGATACCTCGCTCTCCGTTCTGCCGGAGTTTCTCGGCCTGCTGCTCCTGCTGATGGCGGTTACGCTCGGTTCCCAGCTGGCGCTGACCACGCTCGGGCACCATTTCGTTTTCCGTTTGCGCAGTGAGTTTATCAAGCGGATCCTGGACACCCAGGTTGAGCGCGTTGAGCAGCTCGGCAGCGCATCCCTGCTGGCGGGGCTGACCAGCGACGTGCGCGCCATTACCATCGCGTTCGTTCGGCTGCCGGAGCTGGTGCAGGGGATCATTCTGACCTTTGGCTCGGCTGCCTATCTCGCCTGGCTCTCCAGCAAAATGCTGGCGGTGACCGCTCTGTGGATTGTCATTACCATCTGGGGCGGCTTTATGCTGGTGTCGCGCGTCTACAAACACATGGCGGTGCTGCGCGAAACCGAAGATAAGCTTTATAACGATTACCAGACGGTGCTGGAAGGGCGCAAAGAGCTCACCCTGAACCGCGAGCGCGCCGAGCATATCTTTAATCATCTCTATATCCCGGACGCGCGCGAATACCGTCATCATATTATTCGCGCCGACACCTTCCACCTGAGCGCGGTGAACTGGTCAAACATCATGATGCTGGGTGCCATTGGCCTGGTGTTCTGGATGGCGAACGGCCTGGGCTGGGCGGACACCAACGTCGCGGCAACCTACTCGCTGACGCTGCTGTTTTTGCGCACGCCGCTGCTCTCAGCGGTCGGTGCGCTGCCCACCCTGCTGAGTGCGCAGGTGGCATTTAATAAGCTCAAAAAATTCGATCTCGCGCCGTTCAAGGCCGAATTCCCACGCCCGCAGGCCTTCCCGAACTGGCAGACGCTGGAGCTGCGTAACGTGACGTTCCGCTATCAGGACAGCGCCTTCTCCGTGGGGCCGGTCAACCTGACGATCCGCCGCGGTGAACTGCTGTTCCTCATCGGCGGTAACGGCAGCGGTAAATCTACGCTGGCGATGTTGCTAACCGGACTCTATCAGCCGCAGTCGGGCGAGATTTTGCTGGACGGCAAGGCGCTAAGCGCGGAGAAGCCCGAGGATTACCGCAAGCTTTTCTCGGCGGTGTTCACCGACGTCTGGCTGTTCGAGCGGCTGCTGGGGCCGGAAGGGCAACAGGCCAATCCGGCGCTGGTGGAAAAATGGCTGGCGCAGCTGCAGATGTCGCACAAGCTGGAACTTCAGGACGGTAAAATTCTCAATCTGAAGCTTTCCAAAGGGCAGAAAAAGCGCGTGGCGCTGCTGCTGGCGCTGGCGGAAGAGCGTGACATCATCCTGCTGGACGAGTGGGCTGCGGATCAGGATCCGCATTTCCGCCGCGAGTTTTATCAGGTGCTGCTGCCGCTGATGCAGGAGATGGGCAAAACCATTTTCGCCATCAGCCACGACGATCACTACTTCATTCATGCTGACCGCCTGCTGGAGATGCGCGACGGCAAGCTGAGCGAGCTGACCGGTGAAGAGCGCGATGCGGCCTCGCGTGACGCGGTGGCGCGTACGGCCTGATGCCCTCACCCTAACCCTCTCCCACAGGGAGAGGGGATAGATCGTGGCTGTAATGACGCTTTTTTCTCCATCCCGTCCCGTTGTTTATTCTTATTTACATATCCCCGCGCTATGCTTAACCCCAACTCATTTAATGGATTTATGATTGATGTCGGTATTAAAGAAAAACAGCGCCAGACAGCGTGACCAGGAGCGCGCGCGACTCATCTGGCTTCTCACGACCGATAAAGCGGTCACTTCTACGCTATTAGGCAAACTCACCCTGGCTGAGCAATATGATGTCGGCACCCTGGCCGACGATATTGCTGAGGTAGGTGCGCTGGTTGCTCATTTACCCCCGCCGGATCTGGCGGATACCCTTGAAGCGCTTCCCTCGGAAGAACGCCACGCCCTGTGGCGTCTGGTGCAGGATCACGAGCGCGGGCAGGTGCTGCTTGAGGCCTCCGAAAACGTCTGGGACGACCTGATCGACGAGATGAGCGACCGGGATATTCTCGACGCGGTGCAAACCCTGGATATCGACGAGCAGATTTACCTCGTTCAGCACCTGCCGCGAAACCTGACCGGCCGCCTGCTGGCGTCACTGCCTGCGGAGGAGCGGGCGCGCGTGCGTCAGGTGATGCACTACGAGAAAAACAGCGTCGGCGCGATCATGGAGTTCGGCGTTATCACGGTGCGCCCGGACGTGACGCTCGGTACCGTGCAGCGCTATCTGCGTCGCCTGGGCAAAATGCCGGACAACACCGATAAACTGTTTGTCACCTCCCGGGATAAAACCCTGCTTGGCGAACTTGAGCTGAAAACCATCCTGCTCAACAGCACCCAGCGGAAGGTGAGCGAGGTGATGGAAAACGAGCCGATGGTCTTCTCCCCGGAAGACGACGCGGAGAAAGCGGCGCGTACCTTCGAGCGTGACGACCTGGTGAGTGCCGCCGTCGTGGATTCCGTCGGCAAACTGATGGGGCGTCTGACCATCGATGAGATCGTTGACGTGGTCTATGAAGAAACCGACAACGACCTGCGCGCGCTCGGCGGGATCAGCGCCGAAGATGACGTCCATGCCTCCGTCGGCAAGGCGGTAAAAACGCGCTGGGCGTGGCTGGCCATTAACCTGTGTACCGCGTTTATCGCCTCCCGGGTGATTGACGGTTTTGAACACACCATTTCTCAGCTGGTGGCGCTGGCCTCGCTGATGCCGATTGTGGCCGGAATCGGCGGCAACACCGGAAACCAGACCATCACCATGATCGTCCGCGCGCTGGCGCTGGAAAATATTCAGCCAGGTAACTTCGCCTTTCTGATCTTCAGGGAGATGGGCGTGGCGCTGATCAACGGCCTGGTGTGGGGCGGCATTATGGGCGGCATCACCTGGTGGCTGTACGACGATATGGCCCTGGGCGGCGTGATGATGCTGGCGATGGTGCTGAACCTGCTGGTGGCATCAATGATGGGAGTCATTATCCCGCTGACGATGACCAAACTGGGGCGCGACCCCGCGGTGGGGTCGAGCGTGATGATCACCGCCATCACCGATACCGGCGGTTTCTTTATTTTTCTTGGGCTGGCGACGATTTTTCTTCTTTAAGCCGACGCTTAATGCGGGCGGGGAGGAGTGCCATGACGATAATCCCGCCCAGCACGCCAATCGCCAGATTGCCGGTTGATACCGTGGCGGCAACGGTCACCAGCATGACGACCGTTTCTGCTATCGGGGCTGTTTTCACCGTGGCTGGCTGAAGGCTGTGCCAGCTGAAGGTTTTGACGGCGACAATCGCCATAATGCCCGCCAGCACCGCCATCGGGATTTTGGCCATCACGTCGCTGAGCGCCGTCACCAGGATCAGCAGCACAATGCCCGCCGCAAAGGTTGAAATGCGGCTTCGACCTTTCCCCATCTCCACGTTGACGATGGTTTGTCCGATCATCGCGCAGCCAGCAATCCCCCCGTAAAATCCGGCCAGGATATTGCCGACGCCTAATCCAATGCTTTCGCGGCGTTTACTGGACGGCGTTGCGGTCAGCTCATCCACCAGCTTTGCCGTCAGCAGGGATTCCAGCAGGCCGACAAACGCGATGCTCAGCGCGCACGGCCAGATAATGCTCAGCGTCTGCACATTGAGCGGGACCAGCAGCTCGGTAAGACCCGGCAAACCGCCGCTCATGGAGCCTTCATCGCCCACGGTCGGCAGGATTTGACCGGTTGAAACGGTGAACAAGGTAAGCACAACAATCGCAATCAGCGGGGAAGGGATGCTTTTGATATAGCGCGGCACCCACAGCACAATCAGCAGCGTCAGGACGAACAGGCCCACAATCAGCGGGCTTCGGCTCCAGAAATGCGGCACCTGAGCGAAGAAGATCAAAATGCCCAGGGCGTTAACAAATCCGGTCATGACCGACTGGGGGATAAAGCGCATCAGTCTTGCCATGCCCAGCATGCCAAACAGAATCTGAATCACGCCCGCCATCAGCACGGCGGGAAGTATGTACTGTACGCCGTGCTGATGCACCATCGGGCCAATGACCAGCGCCACGGACCCGGCCGCTGCCGTGACCATCGCCGGACGGCCCCCGAGTACAGACAGGGCAAGACACAGCACCACGGAGGCGATCAGGCTGACCTTCGGGTCAACGCCCGCCACCACGGAAAATGAGATAACCTCGGGGAACAGCGCCAGGGCGGTAATCACGCCTGCCAGCGTTTCACGCGTCAGCTGCTTAGGGGAACGCAGCACGTTGGCTACGCGGTCTTCGGGGGATACAGCAGAATGGGGTAGGGACATAACAGTTCGCTGGTTAGGGCAGGCTTCCGTGCGCGCGATCACAAAACGCAACATACTATCCAGTAAAACCGCGCTTTACCAGACGCATCGATAATTCCTCACAAACAATCCATCATTAAATTTCACAATTACAATAATTTCGTAACCTTTAAACAATATTTAAAAGTTGTTACCGTGCCCCCGCAGCTTTTTTCACCTGCAATTTCCACGCATCAAGCACTTTTACACTAAGGCATAAATTATGAAAAAAATGACTGCCATGCTCTTTTCTCTGGCCGTGGGGCTTAACACCGTCTCCATGGCGGCGAAAGCTGACGCACCAAAAGAGCAGGAAACGGACGTCCTTTTAATTGGTGGCGGTATCATGAGCGCCACGCTGGGAACCTATCTGCAAGAACTGCAGCCGGACTGGTCTATGACCATGGTCGAGCGCCTTGATGGCGTGGCGCAGGAGAGTTCGAACGGATGGAATAACGCCGGTACCGGACATTCGGCACTCATGGAACTGAACTATACGCCGCAGAAAAAGGACGGTTCCATTAGTATCGAGAAGGCGGTAGAGATCAACGAAGCATTCCAGGTTTCTCGCCAGTTCTGGTCTCATCAGGTCAACAGCGGCGTGATGCACGACCCGCACTCTTTCATCAACACCGTGCCGCACATGAGCTTTGTGTGGGGAGAGCAGAACGTCAACTTCCTGCGCGCGCGCTACGCCGCTCTGCAGCAGAGCACGCTGTTCCGCGGGATGAAATACTCTGAAGACCACGCGCAGATTAAAGAGTGGGCTCCGCTGGTCATGGAAGGTCGTGACCCGAACCAGAAAGTGGCGGCGACCCGTACCGAAATTGGTACCGACGTTAACTACGGTGAAATTACCCGTCAGCTGGTGACGTCTCTGAAGAAAAAAGAGAACTTCAACCTGCAGCTCAGCACCGAAGTGCGCGGTTTCAAGCGCAACGCGGATAACAGCTGGAGCGTGACCGTTGCCGATCTGAAAAACAACGAAGCCGAGCACGTCATCAGGGCGAAGTTTGTCTTTATCGGTGCGGGCGGCGCGGCGCTGAAGCTGCTGCAGGAGTCCGGTATTCCGGAAGCGGACGACTACGCGGGCTTCCCGGTCGGCGGTCAGTTCCTGGTGTCCGATAACCCGGAAGTGGTGAACCGTCATCTGGCAAAAGTGTACGGTCAGGCTTCCGTGGGCGCGCCGCCAATGTCTGTTCCACACATCGACACTCGTATGCTTGACGGCAAACGCGTGGTGCTGTTTGGACCGTTCGCGACCTTCTCCACGAAGTTCCTGAAAAACGGCTCCCTGTGGGATCTGCTGAGCGCAACCACCACCTCTAACGTCAAGCCGATGATGGACGTGGGGCTGGATAACTTCGATCTGGTGAAATACCTGATTAGCCAGGTGATGCTCTCTGACGACGACCGTTTCGAGGCGCTGAAAGAGTACTATCCGCAGGCGAAGAAAGAAGACTGGCGTCTGTGGCAGGCGGGTCAGCGCGTACAGATCATCAAGCGCGATCCGAAAGAGGGTGGCGTGCTGCGTCTGGGTACCGAAGTGGTAAGCGATAAGGATGGCACCATTGCCGCGCTGCTGGGTGCGTCACCGGGCGCGTCTACCGCTGCGCCAATCATGCTGCACCTGATGGAAAAAGTGTTTAAAGACAAAGTCGCCAGCCCGGAATGGCAGGCGAAGCTGAAAACCATTATTCCATCCTACGGCACGAAGCTGAACGGCAACGTGAGCGCGACGGAGCAGGAGCTGGAATACACCAGCCGCGTTCTGCAGCTGCAATACATCAAGCCACAGGCTGCGGATGCTGCGCCAAAAGCGGAGCTGAAGCCTCAGCCGGAAAACAAACCGGTTGCGGATATCGCGCTGTAAGATAAAAGCAAAACGGTAACATCCGTTACCGTTTTAGTGTTTTCTCCCTCTCCCGGTGGGAGAGGGGGGGGGGAGGGCACCTGAGCGCACCCTTTCCGGGTCGGGTAAGGCGAAACCGCCACCCGACTTAATTTCAACGTACTACCGCTTGTCCGACAGTCTCATCTGCCTTCCAGATGCGATACTTCACTTCTACGTTTTCAGGCGTATACACCACGATCGGCAGCTTGCTGTTGTAGCGCAACAGACTGTTGTCGCCCAGATACGCCGTTACAAATTTCTTCTCTTTCTTGCCGTCCGGGCAGGCCATCATGGTGGAAACCGGAGAGGTCACTTTGTCAAAGACGTAATAATCGTAACCCCAGCCTTCCAGGGTTTTACTTTCCAGCTGACCGCCCAGACGGTGCTGGTTGCAGTCCACTTCCAGCGTCTTGCCAATTAACAGTTCCACTTTAAAGTTCGCTTCATCCTGCTGAACCGGCAGCTGAATCACCTGACGCTTCATCCCTTTGTCCGCCTGCGGGTACGGAGCCACTTTTTCCAGCGGCTGCTGTTTTGGGGTTTCGCTGGCGAAAGCGCTGCTGCTGACGCACGCGGCGGCGATGAGGGCGATGGCAAATTTAGGTGCGTTTTTCATTGTCATTCCTTTATGTCAAAACGATCCTGCGCAGGTTAACATAACAACGATGAATGACCGGTGTTATTTACTTACATTTTCACTATTGATAGCGTTATGCGCTTTTAATTTACCTTTTTAGTGGTTTTTTATGCTGGTGTGGAGTCAGGTGTCAGTTCGTGTTATTTTAGACCCTATATATTGTTATTCATCTGTAAAAGGGAAGAGAGATGGTTTGTGCAAAACTGAAAACGCCTGAAGGCCGCAAGTTCCTCCTGGCGCTGCTGGTCGTATTTATGATTGCTGCCGCATGCGTGGGGCGGGCAACCATCGTTGGCGTGATCGAACAGTACAATATTCCCCTCTCTGCCTGGACAACCAGCATGTATGTCCTGCAGTCGGCGATGATCTTCGTCTACAGCCTGGTGTTTACCGTTCTGCTGGCCATCCCGCTGGGCATTTTCTTCCTGGGTGGACGTGAGAAGCATTAAGCGCTGACTCGCAATAGCTAAGCCATCCTGCCGGATGGCTTTTTTATGGTCTCATCACACTCTCCTCAGGTTTTTTTAATCCGCGATATCCTATCCTGTAAGCATTCAGGCAACTGTTTTTAAAGCAGGAGCGGTAGATGCGTTCCAGATTTCCAGTGCTCAGTCAGATCCCCAAAGGCGTCTGGGTTGTGGGGGGCGTCAGTATGCTGATGGATATCTCGTCAGAGAGTATTCACAGCCTCCTGCCACTTTTTATGATGACCACCCTCGGTACGAGCGTGCTGTTTATCGGCCTGATTGAAGGGCTGGCGGAGGCCATAGCGCTTTTTATTAAGGTCTTTTCGGGGGCGATAAGCGACTACCTGGGTCAACGTAAGGGGCTGGCTCTGTTAGGGTATGGCCTGGGGGCGCTAAGCAAACCCCTTTTCGCATTAGCGTCCTCTTCCGGGATGGTTTTAGGCGCACGTCTCATGGACCGCACGGGGAAGGGAATACGGGGCGCCCCGCGGGATGCGCTGGTTGCAGACGTCACGCCGCCGGAAATGCGTGGTGCGGCTTATGGTCTGCGTCAGTCAATGGATACCACAGGCGCATTTCTTGGCCCATTACTGGCCGTAAGCTTAATGCTGTTACTGGACAATGATTTTCGCACCGTTTTCTGGATAGCTCTTATCCCCGGTCTGCTTTCAGTTGCCTTGCTCTATTTCGGCCTTCAGGAGCCGAAAACTCCCCTCGAACATAAACGTACTAATCCCATTAAACGAGAGAATTTAAGGCGGCTGGGTAAAGCGTGCTGGTGGGTGATTGGCCTTGGTGCAGTGTTCACGCTTGCCCGGTTTAGCGAGGCTTTTCTCGTCCTTCGTGCGCAGCAGTCGGGCGTTCCTCTGGCCCTTATTCCGCTGGTGATGGTGGTCATGAACGTACTCTATTCCCTTTCGGCTTACCCTTTTGGCAAACTTTCTGATGGCATGAGCCACACCCGACTTCTGCAGTGGGGGCTAATGGTGCTGATTGGTGCAGATGTTGTTCTGGCGCTGAGCAGCCACTGGATGGGAGTCATTTTAGGCGTCGCGTTTTGGGGGATACATATGGGTATGACTCAGGGATTACTGGCGGCAATGATAGCTAAAACTGCACCGCCCGATCTGCGCGGTACGGCTTTCGGTATTTTTAGTCTGGTCAGCGGCGTGGGATTGTTAATCGCCAGCGTGGGAGCCGGCGCGATATGGGAAACGTTTGGCGCGGAATATACGTTTTATGCCGGAGCGGTGATTTGTCTGGCTACGCTAGTGTATCTGCGCAAAACGCCGGACGAGGCGAAATAAAAAACCAGCCATCAGGCTGGTTTTCAGTGTGTTTTTGGTCGGCACGAGAGGATTTGAACCTCCGACCCCCGACACCCCATGACGGTGCGCTACCAGGCTGCGCTACGTGCCGACGCATAAAAAGAATACTACTCGATTCCGTTTTGAATGCAAGGGAATCTGTCGCTAACTGGTTTATTATTAATCAGTTAGCGATGAAGCGCTTCTCATCCGTCAGGACCTGAAGCAGCAGGCTCAGCTGCGGTTTCTGATCTTTCAACCGTTCACCCTGCAGATTATACGTCTGATAATTCCCGTTGCTGTTCAGAACCAGCGTCAGCTTCGGCGTGGTGACTACCAGCGTATTATTCCCCGCCGCCGTCACCCAGCTGTGGCGGCGCGCGGCGCTGAAGAGATCCTGCCCCTGCGAATACTCGTTTGCTGGCGTGCTGACGTGCAGCAGACGTTGCATCAGGGTAGTCATCACATCTTTATGCTCGGTGAGCATACTGATGCGCTGCGCCGGGGTGCCAGGCCAGTGGATCACCAGCGGAACCTGCAGATTCGGGCGAGACCAGCTCATACTCTTCGTCTCGTCACCTAGCGGCACGCCATGACCCGCGGTCACGATCACCACGGTGTTGTCCAGCTTGCCCGACTCGCGAAGCGCATCAAGCACGCGGCCTATCTGCGCATCAACATCGCCAGCCGCGCGACCGTAGCGGCGCGCAAAGTCACTCTTATTGCTGTCAGCAAGCGTTGTGCCGTTAAAGGCAACCCATGAGAACCAGCGGTTATCTTCCTGGGCGTAACGCTGCAGCCAGTTTATCCATTGGCTGGCGGTCTGCGCGTCGGACTGTTTTTGCGCCGTCGGCAGTGAGAAATCGGACAGCAGCGCCTGGCGGTAGAGCGGGCTGTTAAAGCCATCGGAGGAGAACAACCCTAACTGATAGCCTTGCTGATTCAGCCCGGTGATCAGCGCCGCAGGCGTGCGGGTAGACAGTACGCCGTCCATGTAGCCAGCTGAAATGCCATAGAAGAGGCCAAAGATGCCCGCATCGGCGGTGTTACCGGAGCTCATATGCTGAGTAAACGAGACGTTCTGACTCGCGAAAGCGGCCAGCGCCGGCATCTGCTTCTCGAAACGGGAATAGTTCAGGCCATCGACGGTGATCAGCAGGACGTTTTGCCCGCGCCCCATATCGCGGTAGTTCAGGTCACTCAGAGGATACTGAACGCTGACGGCTTCCGGGTTACCCTGCTCGATAAGACGGCGCTGGTACTCCTGCGCATCAAGCAGGCCGTGTTTCTCGAGGAAGCGACGGGCCGTCATCGGGTACGAGAGCGGCAGGTTCGCGCGCTGCATGGTAATAGGGCGATAGAAGTTCGCATCCGCCCAGATATACATGATGTGCGAACTGATAAAGGAGATGAAAAAGAGCGCGGCGACGGGCTTCGCATAATGGCGTCGCCGGGTCAGGCTGCGGAGCTTTTGCCAGCTCCAGGTAGCGAACAGCATCTCAATCAGCAGGATCACCGGGACGCTGATAAACATCAGCTGCCAGTCACGGGCCGTTTCGTTCTGGTCGGGGTTAATCACCAGTTCCCAGACGATGGGGTTGAGGTGCAGGTGGAAGCGGGTGAACACTTCACTGTCGATAAGCAGCAGCGTCATCCCAACCGTCGCAAGGATGGCGGACAAGAACCGCATCAGACGCTGCGACATGACGATAAACGTCAGGGGGAACAGGATCAGCAGATAGGTGGCGAAAACCAAAAAGCTAAAGTGACCCACAACGCTCATCCAGGAGTAGATACGCCCGGTTAGCGTTGTTGGCCAGTCTGCGACAAACAGATAACGACAGCCAATGACCGTCGCCAGCAGAATGTTGAACAGGGCAAACCAGTGCCCCCAGCTGACCATCTGGGAGACTTTTTCACGGTAGCGCTGACGATTCGTCACCATAAACTGTTGTTCGTATCCCTTAATGGGCCGGGTCGTTGCTGACGGACGACTGTAAAGCCTGGGCGAACGATTTTGCGATCGCCTGACGCTGAGCCGGAGCAACGCTGGTGTTAATCAGGTTGGTGACCATATTTCCCAAAACCATCAGGGAGAGATCGGTCGGCGTTTTATGTTTTTCCAGTACGTTGACCAGCTCACTGAGCAGTTGTTCAACGTGTTCATCACTGTAGCGGGAATGTTGTGGCATAAATCAAAATCAGTTTGTTGATGAAAGGGCAACATATTACCGTAGCAACAGCTTTTTTTCCCCTTTTTTATCTGTTGTTGCACACATGTCCTGGTGGTGGTTGAATACCGCCCGGTCTAAAAGGAGAGTTTATCATGAGTCTGGAAATCAACCAGATTGCCTTGCACCAGCTTATCAAGCGTGATGAGCAAACCCTTGAAGTGGTGCTGCGCGATTCGTTACTGGAACCCACGGCGACCGTGGTGGAGATGATGGCAGAGCTGCATCGCGTCTACAGCGCCAAAAATAAAGCCTATGGTCTTTTCAGCGAAGACAGCGAACTGGCCGATAGCCTGCGCCTGCAGCGCCAGGGTGAAGAGGATTTCCTGGCGTTTAGCCGTGCGGCAACCGGGCGTCTGCGCGACGAGCTGGCTAAATATCCGTTCGCCGACGGCGGGATTGTCTTGTTCTGCCACTACCGCTATCTGGCGGTCGAGTATCTGCTGGTTACCGTGCTGAATAACTTAAGCAGCATGCGCGTGAACGAGCAGCTGGATATCAGCTCGACGCATTATCTGGACATTAACCATGCGGATATCGTGGCGCGTATTGATTTGACCGAGTGGGAAACCAACCCGGAGTCGACCCGCTACCTGACTTTCCTGAAGGGACGCGTGGGCCGCAAAGTGGCGGATTTCTTTATGGACTTCCTCGGCGCCAGTGAAGGGCTTAACGCCAAAGCGCAGAACAAAGGGCTGCTCCAGGCGGTTGACGATTTCACAGCAGAAGCGCAGCTCGATAAATCTGAGCGCCAGACGGTGCGTCAGCAGGTTTACAGCTACTGCAACGAACAGCTGCAGGCAGGGGAAGAGATTGAGCTGGAGTCGCTGTCAAAAGAGCTGGCGGGCGTCAGCGAAGTCAGCTTCCAGGAATTTACCGCAGAAAAGGGCTATGAGCTTGAAGAGAGCTTCCCGGCGGATCGCAGCACGCTGCGTCAGTTAACCAAGTTTGCCGGCAGCGGCGGTGGGTTAACCATCAACTTTGACGCGATGCTGCTGGGTGAACGTATCTTCTGGGATCCGGCCACCGATACGCTGACCATTAAAGGTACGCCGCCGAACCTGCGCGATCAGCTTCAGCGCCGCACCTCGGGTGGGAAATAACAGCCATAAAAAAACCCCGCAGAAGCGGGGTTTTTTTCGACAGGTTTGCGATTATGCGCGAACGAAGTCGATGTGAGTCAGTTTTGGCTTGAACGCGTGACGCTGAACAGCCTGAACTTTCACTTTTTCTTCTTTACCGCCAACAACGATGGTCAGAACTTCGCTGTAGAATTCAGCTTTGGTCTGCAGGTTCCACAGTTTGTCGTGATCCAGTTCGATTGCAACTGGAGCAGCTTCGCCACCGTAAACGATAGCCGGGAACTTGTTAGCGGTACGCAGGCGGCGGCTCGCACCCTTACCCTGCACGTTACGTACTTCTGCTTCGATAGTGAACATTGATTTCTCTCTGTATTTAAAACCCTACTACAGGCGACCCAGCAGCAGGTGAGTGTTCTGCCTCACGGATGTGAAGCGGGCGGCATTTTATACTCAAATGCCCCTCACATCAATGAAAAGTCCCGCTAACCGCGCAATTCGTTGGCGCGACGGAAGCGACCTTCGTAGTCAAAGAGCTTCTCGCGCACCTGCCAGAACTGGCCTTTTTTACGGGCGACGACAAAATCCGGATGGCGCAATAGCATCTGCTGGCGCACGATATCGGCCACGGTTATCCAGCGCAGGGGCACGCCCGGCGTGCGGGTATGCGGGCGGATAAACAGCTGTTCGAAGGCCATTCGCTGGGCAGGCGTCTGAACCCGGAAGCGCTCGCTGACGTCCGCCCCGTCTTCGTCGTAATAGGTGATTTTCAACCACTCGCCTTTTTCATCGGTGCCGGGCTGCAGCGCCATGCCGGAACAGCGCAGCACCAGGGCATCTTTCAGCTTTAGCGCCGCTTTCAGCATGTCATCCGGGTCAACCAGCACCGCGTCGCATTCCCGGCAGCGGCGGGCGGCAATGTCGTTTTCGGCGTTGCACTGCGGGCAGTTTTTGAACCGGAAGCGGAAATCGCACTGCTCGCGATGCCCGTCATCATCTTCAAACCAGCCCTGACAGCGGCGGCCAAAGTGTTCGATCAGCGTACCGTCGGCGGTGGTTTTTCCCCAGAAGGTGTTGGCAAACCCGCAGGCAGGGCAAAAGACCTGCACGGGCACGTTGTCGCTTTTCCCTTTTGGCGCGCCGACCTCAGGCGTATAGAGATCGTGCGGGTTACCGGCATAATCCAGAATCAGGCAGTCGGTTTTTCCCGGGGCCAGACGCAGGCCGCGGCCAACAATCTGCTGATACAGACTGACCGATTCGGTCGGGCGCAAAATGGCGATCAGGTCGACATGCGGGGCGTCAAAGCCGGTGGTCAATACCGACACGTTTACCAGATAGCGGAACCGCTGGGCTTTAAAGGCGTCAATCAGGCCGTCGCGCTCCGGGCCGGGCGTTTCGCCGGTGATTAACGCCGCGTCGCCGGCGGGCAGTAATCCGGTGATTTCACGCGCGTGCTCAACGGTGGCGGCAAAGATCATTACCCCCTTGCGCGTCGCGGCGAACTCCTCAATCTGGCTGATAATATGCGGCGTAATACGCTTCTGCTTTTTCAGCTCCTGATTGAGATCCGCTTCGCTGAATAAGCCGTTGCTCTGCGCCTGCAAACGGCTGAAATCGTACTGCACCACCGGCATATCCAGCCGTTCAGGCGGCGTCAGGTAGCCATGTTTAATCATGTAGCGCAGCGGAAGTTCGTAAATGCAGTCGCTAAACAGGGCTTTGTCATCACCGCGAACCATGCCGTGATAATGATAGCGATAGATCCAGCCTTTCCCCAGGCGAAACGGGGTCGCCGTCAGGCCCAGCAGGCGCAGGTGAGGATTCACCGCTTTCAGGTGAGCCAGGATTTGCTGGTACTGGCTGTCGTCGTCATCGCTGATGCGGTGACACTCGTCGACGATCAGCAGCGAAAATTCGCTGCGAAACAGCTCCAGATTGCGCGCCACCGACTGCACGCTGCCAAAAACCACTTTGCCGTGGCTCTCTTTGCGCTTCAACCCGGCGGCGAAAATATCGGCTTCCAGCCCAAGCGCACAATACTTGGCGTGGTTTTGCGCGACGAGCTCTTTAACGTGCGCCAGCACCAGCACGCGACCGCGAGCCAGACGCGCCAGTTCGGCGATGACCAGGCTTTTGCCTGCGCCGGTCGGGAGCACAATCGCCGCCGGCTCGCGATGTTTACGGAACCAGGCGAGGGTGGCGTCAACGGCTTCCTGCTGATAGGGACGAAGTGTAAAAGTCATGGGGTCTCGGTTTCGTTATTCCGCACATAGTATGCCACGAAACTTTTTCCCTTGAGTGGCGCAACCAGACCATTATACTGAACCGTTCCAGACTGCTTCTTTTTTCGGACCTGTTGTCCGACTTCCAGCACCATTAAGGCTAAAAAGATTTCATGCGACTTGATAAGTTTATCGCTCAGCAACTCGGCGTAAGCCGCGCTATTGCCGGGCGTGAAATTCGCGCCAGCCGCGTTACCGTGGATGGCGACATTGTGAGAGACAGCGCGTTCAAACTGCAACCTGACCATCAGGTGGAGTATGACGGCAATCCGCTGACCCAGCAGCACGGTCCGCGCTACTTCATGCTCAATAAGCCGGAAGGCTACGTCTGCTCAACGGACGATCCCGATCACCCGACGGTGCTCTATTTCCTCGACGAGCCGGTGGCGCACAAGCTGCACGCCGCAGGTCGACTCGACATCGACACCACGGGTCTGGTACTGATGACCGACGACGGGCAGTGGTCGCATCGCATTACTTCCCCGCGTCACCACTGCGAGAAAACCTATCTGGTCACGCTGGAGTCGCCGGTGTCGGATGACACGGCAGAGAAATTCACGAAAGGCGTTCAGCTGCATAATGAAAAAGATCTGACCAAACCCGCCGTGCTTGAGGTGATTACGCCGACGGAGGTCCGTCTGACCATCAGCGAAGGGCGTTACCATCAGGTGAAACGTATGTTTGCCGCGGTGGGGAACCACGTTGTTGGCCTGCATCGTGAGCGGATTGGTGCGATCGAACTCGATCCCGACCTGGCGCCAGGCGAATATCGCCCGTTAACGGAAGAAGAGATCGCCAGCGTCGGTCTGCCTTCGCACTAATTTCAGGAGAGCTCTGTGACCACCAGGCCACACTCGTCGTTCAAAATCGTCTTCATTCTTGGCCTGCTGGCCATGCTGATGCCGCTGTCTATTGATATGTACCTGCCCGCGCTGCCGGTCATTTCCGCGCAGTTTGGCGTTCCGGCGGGCAGCGCACAGATGACGCTCAGCACCTATATTCTCGGCTTTGCCCTCGGCCAGCTGTTTTATGGCCCGATGGCGGACAGCCTTGGACGCAAGCCCGTTATTCTGGGCGGGACGCTGGTCTTTGCAGCCGCAGCGGTGGCCTGTGCGCTGGCGCAGACCATCGATCATCTGATTATCATGCGCTTCTTCCACGGTCTGGCGGCGGCAGCGGCAAGCGTGGTGATTAACGCCCTGATGCGCGATATCTACCCGAAGGAAGAGTTCTCCCGCATGATGTCGTTCGTGATGCTGGTGACGACGATTGCGCCGCTGGTGGCCCCGATGGCCGGTGGTGCGGTGCTGGTGTGGTTTAGCTGGCATGTGATTTTCTGGATACTGGCCCTGGCCGCGCTGCTGGCCTCGGCGATGATTTTCTTCTTTATTGATGAAACGCTTCCCATCGAGCGCCGTCAGAAATTCCACATCCGAACCACAATCGGCAACTTTGCCTCGCTGTTTCGCCACAAGCGCGTGCTCAGCTATATGCTGGCAAGCGGGTTCAGCTTCGCCGGGATGTTCTCCTTCCTGAGCGCCGGGCCGTTTGTCTACATCGAGCTGAACCACGTTTCGCCGCAGCACTTTGGCTACTATTTCGCGCTTAACATCGTCTTCCTGTTCATCATGACCATCATCAACAGCCGTTTTGTCCGGCGGGTGGGGGCGCTGAACATGTTCCGCGCCGGGCTGTGGATCCAGTTTGTGATGGCTATCTGGCTGGTGGTTAGCGCGTTTCTGGGCGTGGGCTTCTGGGCGCTGGTGGTCGGCGTAGCGGCCTTTGTCGGCTGCGTGTCGATGGTGTCATCTAATGCGATGGCGGTGATCCTGGATGAGTTTCCGCATATGGCGGGCACCGCCTCTTCCCTGGCGGGGACGTTCCGCTTCGGCATCGGCGCTATCGTTGGCGCGTTGCTTTCAATGGCCACCTTTACGACGGCATGGCCCATGCTGTGGGCGATGGCTTTTTGCGCAACCAGCTCGATACTCTTCTATCTTTACGCCAGTCGACCGCGAAAAGCGGCCCACTAAAACACAGAGAAGGCCCGGCAGGGCCTTTTTTGTTGATGCATATCAACCAAACCCCCGTTCGTTTATTCCGTGTTTGTTTATTTTATGTAAAATCTATTTGTGTAAAAAGTCACATCATTGTATTCAAAAAGGTTGAGTTAGATCGCAGAAACGGGTACATATAGCGCCGACGCGAGCCAGGAAACGGATAAAAAAGCGCTGAATAGTGCAGGCTGGCGATGATGTGTTACTATAAATGTAAATAAATTGTGAAGTAAATTTTGCTTCCGGGGAACGAACGTGAATACATTACAACTCTCCATTGTCCATCGCTTGCCCCAGAGCTATCGCTGGTCGACGGGTTTTGCAGGTTCGAAAGTTGAACCGATTCCGCAAAACGTCGCGGGCTGTGAAAACTGCCTTGTGGCACTCAAGCTGCTGAGCCCGAGCGACGAAAATGCATGGCGGGTGATGGAGCGTCTCAGTCAGGCCCTGACGGATATCGAAGTGGACAGCTCCGTGCTGGAGTGTGAAGGTGAGCCGTGCCTGTTTGTGAAGAGCCAGGACGAGTTTGCCGCCACCTGCCGTCTGAAGAATTTTGGCGTTGCCATCGCGGAGCCTTTCTCCGGCCAGTACCCGTTCTGACCGCTAGTCTGCCGACAACAGCTGGCGCGTGTAGCGCTGCGTTGGCGCGCTAAATACGCGCTGGCACTCACCCTGCTCGACCACTTCTCCCTGTCGCAACACAATCACCTGATGGCATAGCGCCCGCACCACCTGAAGATCGTGGCTGATAAAGATATAGGCCAGCCTGTGCTTTTCCTGCAGCCCTTTCAGCAGGGCCAGGATCTGCGCCTGAACGGTTCTGTCCAGCGACGACGTCGGTTCATCCAGAATAATCAGCTCCGGCTTCAGGATCAGCGCGCGGGCAATGGCGATACGCTGGCGCTGCCCGCCGGAGAATTCAGCCGGATAGCGGTGGCGCGTCCCGGCATCTAAGCCCACTTCGGCCATCACCCGCATAACTTCCTGCTCTCGCTGCTGAGCGTTCAGGCCGGGTTGAT
This sequence comes from Enterobacter cloacae complex sp. P16RS2, assembly GCF_014982155.1. Taxonomy (NCBI): domain Bacteria; kingdom Pseudomonadati; phylum Pseudomonadota; class Gammaproteobacteria; order Enterobacterales; family Enterobacteriaceae; genus Enterobacter; species Enterobacter cloacae complex sp. P16RS2. The sequence goes on from NZ_JADCKW010000028.1 coordinate 72,114, forward strand.
GTACGCGCAGACCCTCTTCGATAATCTGTAACACGCTGAGCCGTGGATTAAGCGAGGAGTTGGGATCCTGAAACACCACCTGCATGCGGGGCCGCACGGGCAGCATCTGGCGGCGGTTCCAGCGGTGCAGCGGCATATCGTCAAAGAGGATCTCGCCCTGCGAGGCAATTAAGCGCAGCAGCGCCAGACCGGTGGTGCTTTTGCCCGAACCGGATTCACCCACCAGCCCCAGAGATTCTCCCGGGCGCAGCGAGAAGCGGATGTGTTTCAGCACCGGATTCTGGTCGACGATGCGTCGCAAAATACCTTTGCGGATCGGGAACGAGACGGACAGCTCCTCAACGCGCAGCAGCGGCGTGCTGTCCGCATCGAGAGGAATCGGGTCGCCGGAGGGTTCGCTGTCGAGCAGGCGCTGCGTATAGGGGTGCTGTGGGGCACTCAGCAGCGCGGACGCCGTATTCTGTTCAACACAGCGTCCGTTTTGCATCACCGCGACGCTGTCGGCCAGCTTTCTCACAATGCTCAGGTTGTGCGTTATAAACAGCAGGCTCATGTTCAGCTCGTCACGCAGCTCCCGCAGCAGCGTCAATATTTGCGCCTGTACCGTCACGTCCAGCGCCGTTGTAGGCTCGTCGGCAATCAACAGCTCGGGTCGCGTGAGCAGTGCCATGGCGATCATCACGCGCTGGCGTTCGCCGCCGGAGAGCTGGTGCGGAAAATCATTCAGCCTTTTGGCCGCGTTGCGTATGCCTGTTCGCTCCAGACAGTCCAGAATTTCTCCCCGCGCGGCCTCTTTGCGCATCCCCCGGTGCAGGGAGAGCACTTCATAGAGCTGTTTCTCCAGGCTGTGCAGCGGGTTGAGGGAAACCATCGGCTCCTGGAAGATCATGGCGATTTTGTTGCCGCGAATGCCGCGCAGGGTATGCTCGTCGGCATGCAGCAGCGAGCTGCCGTGAAACAGAATATCCCCTTGCGGGTAGCTCACCGGTGGGGACGGCAACAGACGCAGGATAGAGAGTGCCGAAACGCTCTTGCCTGAACCCGACTCGCCCACCAGGGCCAGCGTTTCCCCGGTCTGGATCTGCAGCGACAGGTCGGTGACCACGTTGCGCGTCTCGCCCTGCTTTGAAAAAGCAATCGACAGGTTATCAATACTGAGAAGAGGCTGGGTCATTTTATACCGCCTTGTTCGGATCTAAGGCATCGCGCACGGCTTCGCCAATAAAAATCAGCAGTGAAAGCAGCACGGCCACGGAAAGAAAGGCGGCGATACCTAACCACGGTGCCTGCAGGTTGTTTTTGCCCTGTAGCAGCAGTTCGCCGAGCGACGGGGAACCCAGCGGTAGCCCGAAACCAAGAAAATCCAGCGAGGTGAGGGTGGTGATCGAGCTGCACAGAATAAACGGCAGGAAGGTGAGCGTTGCCACTACCGCGTTTGGCAGCATGTGGCGGAAGATAATCCCCCGGTCGCTCACGCCAAGCGCCTGCGCGGCGCGTATGTAGTCGAAATTGCGGGTGCGCAGGAACTCCGCGCGCACCACGCCCACCAGCGCCATCCAGCCGAACAGGACGGTGATGCCTAACAGCCACCAGAAGCCGGGCTGCACCACGCTGGAAAGCAGGATGATCAGAAACAGCGTTGGCATGCCTGACCAGACTTCAATAACCCGCTGGCCCCACAGATCAATTTTCCCGCCGTAGTAGCCCTGAACGGCGCCCGCCACGACGCCCATTACGCTGGAGAATATTGTCAGCATCAGCCCAAAGAGAAGCGAGATTCGCGTGCCATACAGGATGCGCGCCAGCACGTCCCCGCCGTTAGCATCCGTTCCCAGCCAGTTTTGTGCGGAGGGCGGGGAAGGGAAGGGGGATGTGGTAGCGAAGTTAATGCTGTTTGCGCCAAAGCGCACCGGCGCCCAGAGCGCCCAGCCGTGCTGTTCGATCTGCTGGCGAAGCCACGGATCCTGATACTCCGCCGGTGTTGCAAACGGGCCGCCGAAGTCGCTTTCGCTGTAACTGGCGATAACCGGCACGTACCAGCGGTCGTTAAAATGCACCAGCAACGGCTTGTCGTTGGCGATCAGCTCCGAACACATGCTTAAGGCAAAGAGCACGGCAAAAATCCACAGCGACCAGTAGCCGCGGCGGTTGTGGCGAAAGCGGGCCCAGCGGGCCTGGTTGGCGGGGCTTAAACGCGGCATCAGCGGCCCTCAAAATCGATTCGGGGATCGACCAGCGTATAGCTGATATCACTGATGATATTCAGCAGCAGGCCAATCAGGGTGAAAATATAGAGTGTGCCAAACATCACCGGATAGTCGCGAGATACGGTAGCCTCATAGCCCAGCAGCCCCAGGCCGTTAAGCGAGAACATCACCTCTATCAGCAGTGAGCCGGTAAAAAACATGCCGATGAACGTGGCCGGAAATCCGGCGATCACCAGCAGCATAGCGTTGCGGAACACGTGTTTCCACATGATCTGCTTCTCGCTCACGCCCTTGGCGCGGGCCGTGACGACGTACTGTTTACGAATTTCATCGAGAAAGGCGTTTTTGGTCAACATGGTCAGGGCCGCAAACCCGCCGATGACCGTGGCCAGCACCGGCAGCGTGATATGCCAGAGATAGTCGGTGATTTTCTGATACCACGGCAGGGAGCTGAAATCGGCGGAGACCAGCCCCCGCAGCGGGAAGAGGTCGAAATAACTTCCCCCGGCAAAAAAGACAATCAGCAGGACGGCAAACAGAAACGCCGGAATGGCGTATCCAATGATGATGAACGTGCTGCTCCAGATATCGAAGCGGCTGCCGCTATACACCGCTTTGCGGATCCCGAGCGGTATCGAGACCATATAGATAATCAGCGTTCCCCACAGCCCCAGCGTTATCGAAACCGGCAGGCTTTGCTTGATCAACGTTAATACTGACGCACTGCGAAACAGGCTGTCGCCAAAATCAAAGCGGATGTAATCCCAGAGCATCTTGAAATAGCGCTCGTGAATCGGTTTGTCAAAGCCGTAGCGGTGGGTGATCTCGGCGATCACCTCCGGATCCAGCCCGCGTCCGCCGCGATAATGGCTTTCGCTGATATTCCCTACGCCGGTTCGCGCATGGCTCGCCCCCATTCCTTCACCGCCGCCGCCCGGCATGCCGCCGCTGTTGCCAAATTCAATGGCGGCAATTGCCTGATCGACCGGGCCGCCGGGGGCGATTTGCACGATAAAAAAGTTAATCGTGATGATGGCCCACAGGGTGGGGATAATCAGCAGGAGACGACGGAGAAGATAGGCACCCATGATGATTCCTTATCGGCGCTCAGCGGGAAGTCTGGCGGCTTTGTTAACGTCATACCACCAGGTATCAAAGCCCAGGGAGTAGACAGGGCGCACGGCAGGCACGGAGAACTTGTCCCAGCGCGCAAGGCGATCTTCGCCCATATACCACATCGGCAGCATGTAGTAGTTCCAGGTTAAGACCCTGTCGAGGGCGCGCCCGAGCGGCAGGAGCTTTTCTTTATCCCCCTGCGCCGCCACTATTTTCGCAATCAGCGCGTCAATCGCCGGGCTTTTTACCCCCGGCGCATTGTAGGAGGAGTCAATGTAGCTGGAGGCCCAGGAAATTTGCAGGTCCGAGCTGGGCCACGGCTGGGCGGGCCACAGGCGCTGCATCATGTCGTAATCACGGCTGCGCATGCGGCTGGTGATCTGCGCGTTATCGACCTGGCGAATGTTCATGGTCACGCCCAGCCGCTCAAGGTTGTGCTTAAACGGCAGTACCCACTGATCGTTGCCCCCGGACGAGAGCAGCAGCTCAAAGCTGAGAGGCTTGCCCGTTTTGGCATCCACACGCTTTTGATTTTTCAGGTGCCAGCCCGCGTCATCCAGCAGTTTGCTGGCCTTCAGCAGGTTGTCGCGGTCGTAACCGTCACCGTTCGACGCGGGCGGCTGAAACACGGTGGTGAAAACCTCCGGCGGTAGCTCCGCTTTCAGCGGGGCCAGCAGGACCAGCTCGTCGGCTTTCGGGTAATCGCGCGCGGCATATTCGGTGTTCTGGAAATAGCTATTCGCACGGCTGTAAGCCCCGTAAAACAGCGCTTTGTTCATCCACTCAAAATCAAAGGCCAGGGAAATGGCCTCACGCACCCGGCGGTCATTAAATACCGGACGCTGAATATTAAACGCCAGCCAGCGGGTGTCCTGGGCAGACTCATTTTTGTGCTCGTCTTTGACGATATAGCCTTTGGCGAAATTTTTGCCTATATAGCGTGTCGCCCAGTTTTTGGCGCTGCTCTCGACGCGTAAATCGAAAGCGCCGGCTTTAAATGCTTCAAACGCCACGTTATCGTCGAGGTAGTAATCATAGCGAAGCGTGTCGAAATTCCAGCGCCCGCGGTTTACCGGCAGGTCTGCCGCCCAGTAGTCTTTCACGCGAGAGTAAACGACATATTGCCCCATGCGCCAGTCGGTGATGCGGTATGGGCCGCCTGCCAGCGGCGGCGTGGAAAGCGGGTCGCTTAGCTTATGATTTTTCCAGAACGACTCAGGCATCACCGGCAGCGAGAACAGGCTAAGCATGTTCTCTTTGTTCGGTTCGCTTAGCTCGATGCGCACGGTGAGCGGCGCAATGGCTCTGACGGAAGCCCCTTTATACACGATGCGAAACTGGGGGACGCCTTCGGTCATGAATTTATGGAAGGTGAACGCCACGTCGCTGGCCTTCACCGGCGTACCGTCGTGAAAACGTGCTCGCGGATTCAGCGAGATTTCCGCCCAGGCGAAGTTATCGGCATAACGCACGTTCTCGGCAATCAGCGGATAATAGCTGCCGGGCTCATCATCCGAGGTGACGAAGAGCGTATCGTAAAGCGATTCCGTTCGCGCGGCCGCCACGCCGCGCAGGGCGAAGCGGTTGAAGTTGTCGAATGTTCCCGTGGCGGAAAGCGTTACCTTTCCGCCCTTCGGCGCGGCAGGGTTGACGTAATCGAAGTGCGTAAAATTGACTGCGTATTTTGGCTCGCCAATCACCGCGAAGGCGATATTTTCTTTGATGGCTTGCGCCTGGCTGGACAGGCTGGTGAATGCCAACATCAGCAACATAAAGCGCATAAGCATCTCGCGGCGGCTCCCTCTTTTACAGTCCGACTCGGTTAAGCTGAATAATAAGTGACGTCACGGGCAATGTGAAATTAATCACCCGCGGGAGAAATATCAGGTCGCCATTCGCGGAACTGCGCCAGCGGCATCGGGCGGCTAATCCAGTATCCCTGCAGGAAATTAACGCCGTGTTCGCGTAGCCAGGCGGCCTGTTCCGGCGTTTCCACCCCTTCAGCGACGGTCGACATATTCAGTCGTCTTGCCAGCGTCAGGACGGCATCCAGCACCGGCGACGTCACGGTCTCAGTGCCAATTGCATTAACAAAGCCGCGGTCGATCTTGAGATAGTCCATGGTGAAATGCTCAAGATAAATCAGCGCGCTGTGGCCGGTGCCAAAATCATCAATGGCTATCTCAAACCCTTCGTTGTGTAGCCATTCGAAGAGGCTGTTGGCTTCCCGATGATTGAGCATGTCGCGTTCGGTAATTTCCAGCACGATCTGGAAGTAATCCTGCGGCAGTAGCGCTTTGAAGGTGCGCATATCGTCTTTGAAGCTTTCTGCATGCAGATGCCCCGGCGCAATGTTGATGCCCACCTTTGCTCCCGGAGGTAACAGCGTTTGTAACACGGGCGCATCGTGAATGATAAGGTCAAAGAGATGCAGCGTCAGCGGGACAATCAGCTTCTGCGCTTCGGCAAAGTTGATAAACGCGTCCGGCGGAATTTCCCCCATCGTCGGGTGTTTCCAGCGCATCAGCACTTCAAGCCCGGTCATCTGGAGCGATTTAGCATCGACGACGGGCTGATAAACCACATAAAACTGACCGCGCTTAATGGCGCTTAAAATCTCTTTACCCGGGTTGAGGCGAATGCTGAGGATATAGTAATTGAGCGATCCGGCACAAATGCCGCATACCAGCCCGAAGAACAGGGCATAGAGAATTTCATCGCTGGTCCATGCGTCCGCATACAGGTTTATGGTCAGGGGGACGTCTTTCAGCGTCGCGGTTCGGGTCGGCGTTTCGTGCAGATCTTGCGCGTTGACCAGCGTGCCGGACTGCGTTGACAGCGCGTGATCGCCAATGATGATGGCGATGCCGGCAAATTCGTCCTGGCGAGCGGTGTAGAGCAGGTAAGGCGTCAGATTGAGATTCACCGAGGTGAACACGCCGCCGTCCTTCACCAGCGGATTACGGTACCAGATGGCAATCGCGGGCTTGTTGGGCAACATGGGGGTGCCAGGAAGCAACGCCATATCAATCTGTTTGTCGATGTGCAGCTCGGGTATCAGCTCCTCCATCGGGGAATTCATCGGCCCCGTGGCAGAAGAGCAGAACGCCATTTTGTCTCTGACCAGCAGGAATGCGCGAACGTTAACGCTAAAGGCAGCGCGCGAGGTAAGCTCCTGATTGACGTCGTGACAGCTGTTTAACGTGAGCGGCTGGAGCACATCGATAGAATTTTTTAACTCATCGAAATAGCTCTTCATATAGATGCTCACATCGTGGATCAGGGTGTCGAATTTGACTTCCCGCTTGTGGTAGCTCCAGAAAAATTGCAACGAACCCAGGAGCAGGGCGGCGATCAGGCCTGTGATGATGCTGAGGATCAGTATTTTTCGATTGCTGGAGAAATAGCGGGTGAACATAGACGTCGTGATTCCTGAAATGCCGCTGGATGTATTCAGTGTAACGGGCAAAAAAAAACACTGCCGAAGCAGTGCTTTTTTTCATCATATCGCCAGCCAAGGGATAACCAACGATACGATAGTCATATTAACTGCGGGTCAGTACGCGGCGTGCTTCGTTGTAGCGCTTCTTCCAGTACGGTTCATTCATGCTGGAAATGGTCACACCGCTACTGGTGGAGGCATGTACAAACTGGTCATTACCAATGTAGATGCCAACATGTCGACCTGTAGAACCGGCACGGAACAGGACTAAATCACCGGTGCGCAGTTTAGTACGTGAAATCGACTTGCCCATCTCCTGCTGTTCATAGGTTGAACGCGGAAGATCTAACCCAAATTGCTCACGGAACGTACGCTGTACAAAACCGGAACAATCAATACCTGTTTTTGTGCTGCCGCCAAGACGATAGCGCACGCCTTTCCAGTCAGCATACTGGTCCATAATGCGGGACTTCACGTCCAGATTACGTACCATATTTTCAAATTCATCCTGAGAGGCTTGCAGTGACGAGGAATCTTCCATTCCCACAACACGCGTCTCAGGATGCATATTCTTTGCGGTGTTAGATGTACTACATGCAGACAACAGTACCGCGACTGCTATCGCCGGGATCCCCCGTAAGATATATCTCAGAAACGGTTGAGATTTGACCATTTTGTTTATTATCCCTTGAAGTCCTTAACGACAAATATCGTTATAAAAATGCCAAACGTGACGAGACTAATTATCTGTTCACATTGAGACAATTCTTTCTGGTCACATTTGTGGCTCAGCGCACAAAATTATTCGCCATTGAAATAATTATCTCTATGGGGCAAAACGAGTTCGAGATTAACCGATTGCCTGGGGTAATGCGAGAAAAAAAAGCCTTTTTTTTATAAGAAAATGTGATACAGAAAGTAAAAACATGGAAATGCTCAAAATACCGGCAGATCCGCCGCGTAATCGCGTAATTGATTCATTTTTATCATGAATATGATGACGAGAATATGACACTGGGGAAAGATCGCGGCGAGAACGCTATCAGGGATCATGTCGATCCCTGATAGCTCACGTTAATTTAGGTTAGTTATTTGTTTAATTATTGTTGCGCCCTGCCGGGAAGATAGCGATCGAACAATACTATTATCCTGTCGCTCAGTGGGGTCATTAAACACCACGGCAGCGCAATCAGCGCCACGGAGAGCGAACCGACGGCAATATCGGTAAACCAGTGAGCGCCAATCATTACGCGCGGGAAGGCAAAAACCACAAAAATAATCAGGGCTATGGCAAAGGCTTTTCTGCCAAAATAGCGAAGCATAATGGCGCAAAAAATAAGCAGCATCATACCGTGATCGCCGGGGAAACTGTCCTTCGACGCATCTTTTGTTGGAATATGCAGCAGTTCGCTGACGCGATAAATATCGGTGAAGAATAGCGTTGGGCTTGAGCGCTTAACCGGAATAATCGCGGTTGCCAGCTGGTTAATGGCGACGGCAAACAGCAGCATTACCAGACCGATAATGAGAATACGCCGACGCCCGGCTTTATCCTCTTTCAGCCAGAAAGAGAGCATCAGGCAGCCCATGGCCAGCAGCGAGAAGCCGTCGAAGGCGCGGTTGTTGGTAATTGCCACCAGCCACAGGAACGCGTTGCTCTTCACCAGCTCCTGGTTGAAGAAGTGAAAAATGGCAGAATCCAGCGGGAACCAGAAACCATGATCCGCCGGGATATACCAGGAGAAGAAAAGCGCCAGACCGGCGACATTAAGCAGTAAGATCAGGGGAAATCGAGTTGTCATAACGTTCTGCATAGAGTGAAAACTGGGGCAACGTTAGCCGCCCGAACTTAAACGAATCCTCAACAGGCTGGACTGGAGGGCATTCCAGTCGGCGTTAACCGCACTAATTAACTCTATTCGGCTGTCAGGCGGCGCCACATTCTGCGTTTCAATAAAGAAATCGTCACCCTGACGGTTGATCCTTACCAGCCCGTCTGGGGTGCGCATGATCCCTTTCACGCGATCGACGGGAGCAAGTCGGGCCCACTCCAGGATCCCAATGGTGTCAAAAACGGTTTCAGCATCAAATATCCATCCGCAGGCCTGATATCCCTGGCCGCTGTTCAGGTTACGACGCCAGCGCTGGTGTTCCGGCAGGCTGAGAGCGGCTAAACCCTGCTTAACCGGATGACTGTGCGAATGAGCCGCACTGGCAGGCAGGTCGGTGAGGTTCAGACGAGGCAGGTCAAGCAGGGCGTTATCAATATTCCCCTGTGTGGCCTGCACCCGCATGCGGTTGCCGCCAAAATGCTGCCACCACGCCTCCAGCGCGGCCTGGCTTTCTGGCGTGGCGCGATCTTCCTTGTTGGCGACGATAACGTCCGCCGAGGCGAGCTGATCGCGGAAGTTCTCATTGGCCACCGCCTTGTCATCCAGAAGCTGACGCGGATCGAGCAGGCACAGGGTGGCGCGCAGATCGATCCACGGCTCGTAAACCGGGGCGGTCAGTAAATCGAGGATCTGCTTCGGATGGCCCAGCCCGGTGGGTTCAATCAGCAGGCGGTCAGGTTTGCCCTGACGCAGCAGGGTATTGAGCCCGACCTGCATAGGCAGGCCATTAACGCAGCACATGCACCCGCCGGGGATCTCTTTAATCATAGCGCCGCTGGATGACAGCAAGGCGCCGTCAATGCCCACCTCGCCAAATTCATTGACCAGCACGGCCCATTTCTCGGCAGGATCTTTATTCGCCAGCAGGTGGAGAATTGAGGTGGTTTTACCGCTGCCGAGAAAACCGGTGATGAGGTTGGTTTTGGTCACGTGCGCTCCAGATGAGAATGGTGATGCTATAACACTATTCTCTCTATCCTGGCGAAAAACGTGACCGATGAGAAGGGGAGGGGCGAACGGAGGCCGAATCCGTTCGCGTTAAGCGCAATAATCGTTAAACATTTAACGTTTCGATAACAGCCTGACGCGCGCCGTGGCGGGTGATGCGCTCATAAGCCTGGCTGACAGCCTCCACAAACGCGCTGTTTTGCGCGAGATCGTGACCAAAGACCTCGCTCAGCCCCAGCAGGGCGTTAACGCGCTCGGCGTCGCTGCTGGCATTGACCATCGTGCGAATTTTATCGCTGAGGGGATCGCGAACGTCAATCGCGTTGCCACGGTCGTCGGTACCGCTGACGTAGCGTATCCAGCCGGCCACGCCCAGGGCCAGCAGAGACCACGGTGTTTTTCGCTCAAGATGAACGCGGATCCCGTCCAGCATTCTCTGGGGCAGCTTCTGGCTACCGTCCATCGCGATTTGCCAGGTCCGATGCTGGAGTGCCGGGTTGGCAAAGCGCTCCAGCAGGCTATCTGCGTAGGCGGTGAGGTCGACATCCTTAATGCGTAACGTGGGCGCCTGCTCGTCCAGCATCAGCCGACGGGCGCCTTCGCGGAACGCAGCGTCCTCCATGCATTCATTAATATGGGCATAGCCCGCGAGATACCCCAGATACGCCAGGAAAGAGTGGCTGCCGTTTAGCATGCGCAATTTCATCTGCTCCCAGGGCAGAACATCCTGCACCATCTGAACGCCCGCTACTTCCCAGTCCGGACGGCCGGCGACAAAATTATCTTCAACGACCCACTGAATGAACGGCTCGCAGCTGATGGCGCACGGATCTTCCACGCCGAGCGCGTCGGTGATTTCCGCCAGTGAGGCCTCCGTCGCGGCGGGAACAATTCTGTCGACCATCGTCCCCGGGAAGCTCACGTGGCTGTCAATCCATTCAGAAAGCGCTGCGGAACGCTTTTGCGCCATGCCCAGCACCGCGTTTTTCACCACGTGCCCGTTATCAGGGATATTGTCGCAGGAGAGCACGGTAAACGCAGGCAAGCCGCGCTCGCGGCGGCGGTGGAGCGCTTCGACCAGGATCCCGGGGGCGGAATGCGGCTCTGAGGGATTCTCAAGATCGTGGATTATCCGGGCGTTGTGCAGATCGAGTTTCCCGGTCGCGGGATCGATGCAATAGCCTTTCTCCGTAATGGTGAGCGACACAATAGCGACCTGAGGCTCGCAAAATTTCTCAATAATGGCGGGCAGAGAGTCCAGCTTTGCGTTCAGGCATTCATGGACGGCGCCGACGATAATCGCCTCATTTCCTTCTGCCCCTTTCTCCAGCACGGTGAACAGGTGATCCTGCGCGCGCAGCTGGCTCATCAGCACGTCGCCGCTGAAGAGGCTAATCTCACAAATACCCCAGTCGCCGCCTTTTTCATTCAGCACCCGATTTGTTAACAATGCCTGGTGCGCACGGTGGAACGCGCCAAAGCCAAAATGGACGATGCGGGAGCGTAATTGCGCGCGATCGTAGCGAGGTTGCTGAACCCGGGCAGGAAGGGCGGTGGAGGCAATTGTCTTCATGAGATACACACCTGATTAACCATTAATTAACAATGCCAGTGTAAAGTTATATGACAGCAAATAAAATTGGTGAGCCTTAAATATCCCCGTTCTGTGAGTTTGATCAATCAATGTGAGGCGGTATATTGACCCCTGGCGGCAAACATGTATGGTAGTCGTCATTGCAGTAACGCATATTGGTATAACAACTTAAGAGGGTGAGGCAATGGAACAAACCTGGCGTTGGTACGGGCCGAACGATCCGGTTTCTCTTGATGATGTGCGCCAGGCTGGCGCAACGGGTGTCGTCACGGCGCTGCATCATATTCCTAACGGTCAGGTATGGCCGGTTGAAGAAATTCAGCAGCGTCAGGCGCTGATGGCGGAGAAGGGGTTAACCTGGTCTGTGGTAGAGAGCATCCCGGTTCACGAAGACATCAAAACCCATTCCGGGGAGTACCAGACCTGGATAGCTAACTATCAGCAGAGCATTCGCAACCTGGCGGCCTGCGGCATTGATACGGTTTGCTATAACTTTATGCCCATCCTCGACTGGACGCGTACCGATCTTGAATATCAGATGCCGGACGGCTCGAAAGCGCTGCGTTTCGACCAGATCGCCTTCGCGGCGTTTGAGCTGCACATTCTGAAACGTCCTGGCGCCGAAGCGGATTACACCGCGGAAGAGCAGCAGCAGGCGCTCGAATGGTTCAATGCAGCCAGCGACGCGGACATCGAAAAGCTGACCCGTAATATTATTGCGGGCCTGCCGGGAGCTGAAGAGGGGTATACGCTGGATCAGTTCCGCGCGCGCCTGGCGGAATACGGCGATATTGATAAGCAGCAGCTGCGTGAAAACATGGCGTACTTCCTGCGCGCTATCGTGCCGGTTGCTGAAGAGGTTGGGGTACGCCTCGCCGTGCACCCGGACGATCCACCGCGTCCTATCCTCGGCCTGCCGCGCATTGTTTCCACTATTGAAGATATGCAGTGGCTGAAAGAGACGGTCAACAGCATCTATAACGGCTTTACCATGTGTACCGGCTCCTACGGCGTGCGCGCGGATAACGACCTGGTGCGGATGATTGAAACCTTTGGCGATCGCATTCATTTCACGCACTTGCGTGCGACCTGCCGCGAGGAGAACCCAAAAACCTTCCACGAGGCGGCGCACCTGGGCGGCGATGTGAATATGGTGGCGGTGGTAGACGCCATTCTGGCGGAAGAGGCGCGTCGCAAGCAGGCGGGCGATGTGCGTCCTATCCCGTTCCGTCCGGATCACGGCCACCAGATGCTGGACGATCTGCGCAAGAAAACCAACCCAGGCTATTCGGCGATTGGCCGTCTTAAAGGGATGGCGGAAGTGCGCGGCGTCGAGCTGGCGCTGAAGATGACGAAGTATCCGGAGCTTCTGTAAGCTCTGTTGCCCGGTGGCGCTAAGCTTACCGGGCCTACAAAAAAACCGGCCTGAGAGCCGGTTTTTGTGTTTTTGTCGGTCGGGTAAGGCGAAGCCGCCACCCGAAAAACGCCGCAATCAGTCGGCGCGACCCATATAGCGTTTTTCTTCGATATGGATGCGGATCTTCTCGCCAGCGGAGAGGTATTCCGGCACCTGCACAACCAGACCGGTGGTCAGGGTAGCCGGTTTGTTGCGCGCACTTGCGGATGCGCCTTTGATACCTGGTGCGGTTTCCACGATTTCCAGATCGACGGTCTGGGGCAGCTCCAGCGCCAGCAGCACGCCGTCCCAGGTCAGGACCTGCATGTCAGGCATACCGCCTTCAGGGATAAACAGCAGCTCTTCTTCAATCTGATCTTTGGTGAAGATGTACGGGGTGTAATCTTCTTTATCCATGAACACGTATTCGTTGCCGTCGATGTAGGAGAAATCAACGTAGCGACGGGTCAGGGTCACGGTATCGACGATATCGTCACCTTTAAAGCGCTCTTCCACCTTCAGGCCGGTACGCACATCGGCGAAACGCATTTTGTACAGCGTTGCTGCACCACGGGCGCTCGGGGCCTGAATGTCGATATCTTTCACAATCAGCAGTTTGCCGTTGTAATTCAGCACCATACCTTTCTTAATTTCGTTCGCTCTTGGCATTGCAGTAATCCTGTTTACGGGAGGTAAAAAATATCGCGCCAAATTACTCGCGCGCGGCCTTTCAGGCAAGAGGAATTCGTGGCTTTTGCTATCAATACGCAAAAGGTGTTACTGTGCGCGCGATGCCCGACTGCGCGGGCGATCGTCAGCGAAAGAGAGCATTTATGGATTGCCGTCCCGATTGTGGCGCGTGCTGTACAGCACCGTCCATTTCAAGCCCCATTCCAGGAATGCCGGAGGGCAAGCCTGCCAATACCCGCTGCGTTCAGCTCTCGGAAACGAACCTGTGCATGATCTTTGGCTCACCGCTGCGCCCGAAAGTCTGCTCCGGGCTTCAGCCCACTGCAGAAATGTGTGGCAACACGCGAGGGCAGGCGATGACGTACCTTCTTGACCTGGAAGCGCTCACCGCGCCCTAAACGTCTTTAATTCTCGCCAGACAGCCGATCGTCAGGGTACACATCAACAGCGCAATCCAGAACACCGTGTGATAGTTCCAGATTTCGGCAACGACACCGGCCATTGAGCCCGCGATAATCCAGCCCACGCGGGTGGTATTAGTATAAAGGGTGGTGGCAGAGCCTGCCTGGCCCGGCATCAGATCCTGAAAATAGAGCATACCTATCCCGGCGAGAATGCCAATATAGATGGCGTTCAGCAGCTGTAAAGCCAGCAACAGCCCCGGCGTATGTACCGTTAGCATACCGACATAGAACAGCAGACCGGCGATGGCGGCCATACGCATTAAAAAACGCTTTCCGAAGCGCTTTGCGTAATAGCCCGCAATGAGCATCGTCGGGATCTCAAGCCCGGCTGCGGTGCCCATCATGATGCCCGCCAGCTTCTCCGACAGGTGCAGTTCATCAATAATAAACAGCGGCATATTGATGATATACAGGCTGTTGGTGCCCCACATCAGCGTACAGATAACAAACAGGAGCAGGGCATCGCGGCGGTTGCGTCGCGGCGCTTCCAGCACGCCCGTTGCCACTTTCGGCTCTTTGCGCATGGACGGCAGGAAGAACCACACCAGCGCGCCGCACACCACAAACGCGACGGCCGCGCTCAGATACATCACCGTAAAGCCAAAACCCATCGCCAGCGCGTAGGCCAGCGGCGGGCCAATCACCCATGCCAGCGACACCTGAGCACGAAGGACAGAGCTGAACATCACCGCTTCACGTCCGGTATGGTCGGCGTGTTCGCGGGCAAGCGCAAACAGCTGAGGGTTCGCCGTTGAGCCAAAGCTGCTCAGGAATACCCCGACGAAGAGCAGAATGAAATAGTTGCGGTTCCAGGCAAACAGAACGCAGGCCATGACCCCGAGCAGACAGCAGAAAACGATCAGGCTTTTACGATCGCCTTTTCTGTCGGATCGTCCCGCCAGAAACTGGCTGACCAGGATGCCGATGATGGCGCTTCCGGTAAAAAAGAAGCCGACCATTGCCGGGCGAACGTGAACCTCATTTGTCAGAAATAAGCTCAATGTCGGCGTCTGTAACGCACCGGCAATGCCCGTGAAGAAGGCAACAACCAGGAATGCCGCGGAGGTCAAATCAAAGGGCTTCGGCGAGACGGCCGCAGGGGTGTTATGCATGTTTTATAATTAGCGAGTAGCAGAGAGGGGCGGAGTTTACGCCGTCAGCTAAAAATTAAACAGTGGGTGCGGTCAATGATGCCACGAAAAATCAAAATAGCATTTCAACTTACGTCCAACTCGGCTGACCTTAGCTGAAACTGTCTTGCTGAACTTCAGCAAAATTCAGCTGAACGAAGAAGAAATGTGCTGTATCTCTAAATTCTGATATCAGAAATACGAGTTTACTTGCAAGACATTGCAGAAAGCGCAAGACTTTTTGAAACGTTTCAGCGCTATCTTGTTTTAACAAACGGAGCAGGCTAGCGCATTTTTTCTCATTAAAGCTGAAACGATTCAAGTTCAGCAGGAGTGGAGAACCATGTTCCAGTTATCTGTTCAGGATATCCACCCGGGCGCTCAGGCCGGGGATAAAGAAGAGGCTATTCGCCAGGTTGCCGCTGCGCTTGTGCAGGCGGGTAACGTCGCGGACGGCTATGTAAACGGCATGCTGGCCCGCGAGCAGCAGACCTCAACCTTCCTCGGCAATGGCATTGCCATTCCGCACGGTACAACCGACACCCGCGATCAGGTGCTGAAAACCGGCGTTCAGGTTTATCAATTCCCGCAGGGCGTGCTCTGGGGCGACGGTCAGGTGGCGTATGTGGCTATCGGTATCGCGGCCAGCAGCGACGAACACTTAGGCCTGCTGCGTCAGCTGACGCATGTCCTGAGCGATGACGACGTGGCTGAACAGCTGAAGTCCGCGACCACAGCTGAAGAGCTGCGCGCCTTGCTGATGGGCGAAAAACAGAGCGAAGCGCTGAAGCTGGATAATGAAACGCTGACGCTGGACGTGATTGCCTCCGATCTGGTCACGCTGCAGGCGCTGAACGCGGGGCGTCTGAAAGAAGCCGGCGCGGCGGATGCCACGTTTGTGACGCGCGTAATTAACGATAAGCCGTTGAATCTGGGTCAGGGTATCTGGCTGAACGACAGTGCTGAAGGCAACCTGCGCAGCGCTATCGCCGTGAGCCGCGCGGCCAAGGCGTTTGACGTGGAAGGCGAGCGTGCGGCCATGCTGGTGACCGTGGCGATGAACGACGATCAGCCGGTTTCCGTGCTGAAGCGTCTGGGCGATCTGCTGCTGAACAACAAAGCTGAAAAACTGCTGAACGCTGATGCCTCCACCGTGCTGGCACTGCTGACCAGTGATGATGCGCCGACCGAAGACGTGCAGACCGCTGAGTTCGTGGTACGCAACGAGCACGGCCTGCATGCCCGTCCGGGCACCATGCTGGTGAATACCATTAAACAATTCGAGAGTGAGATCACCGTGGCGAATCTTGATGGCACGGGCAAACCGGCCAACGGCCGTAGTCTAATGAAAGTTGTCGCGCTGGGCGTGAAGAAAGGACATCGTCTGCGTTTCACCGCACAGGGTGCCGATGCTGAACAGGCGCTGAAAGCGATTGGCGACGCCATCGCGGCGGGTCTGGGGGAGGGCGCATAATGAGCAGACGTGTTGCGACTATTACGCTGAACCCGGCTTATGACCTGGTAGGATTTTGCCCGGAAATTGAGCGCGGCGAAGTCAACCTCGTGCGTACCACTGGCCTGCATGCTGCGGGTAAAGGGATTAACGTCGCGAAAGTGCTCAAGGATCTCGGTATCGACGTCACCGTGGGTGGATTCCTCGGTAAAGATAACCAGGATGGTTTCCAGCAGCTGTTCAGCGAGCTGGGCATTGCCAACCGTTTTCAGGTTGTTCAGGGCCGTACCCGCATCAACGTCAAGCTGACGGAGAAAGACGGTGAAGTGACCGATCTGAACTTCTCTGGCTTCGAAGTGACGCCGTCAGACTGGGAGCGTTTTGTTAACGACTCTCTGACCTGGCTCGGTCAGTTTGACATGGTCTGCGTCAGCGGCAGCCTGCCGTCCGGCGTCAGCCCGGAAGCGTTTACCGACTGGATGACGCGCCTGCGCAGCCAGTGCCCGTGCATCATTTTTGACAGCAGCCGCGACGCGCTGGTTGCGGGTCTGAAAGCCTCTCCTTGGCTGGTGAAGCCGAATCGCCGCGAGCTGGAGATCTGGGCGGGTCGTAAGCTGCCAGAATTAAAAGATGTGATTGACGCTGCCCATGCGCTGCGCGAGCAGGGTATCGCTCACGTAGTGATCTCTCTTGGTGCAGAAGGCGCGCTGTGGGTTAACGCGTCTGGTGAATGGATCGCCAAACCGCCGTCAATGGAAGTTGTCAGCACCGTTGGCGCAGGGGATTCCATGGTTGGCGGCCTGGTTTATGGTCTGCTGATGCGTGAATCCAGTGAACATACTTTACGTCTTGCCACCGCCGTTGCTGCCCTGGCCGTAAGCCAGAGCAATGTCGGCATTACCGATCGTACCCAGTTAGCCGCGATGATGGCGCGCGTTGACTTAAAACCTTTTAACTAACAGCAGGAGAGGAATAATGAAAACGCTGCTGATCATTGACTCCGGTCTCGGACAGGCCCGCGCCTATATGGCGAAGACCTTGCTGGGCGCGGCGGCACAAAAAGCACATCTGGACATTATCGATAATCCAGGCGATGCAGAACTGGCCATTGTACTGGGCGACAAAATCCCGGCTGACAGTGCGCTGAACGGCAAAAAAGTGTGGCTGGGCGATATTAATCGCGCGGTGGCACACCCGGAACTGTTCCTGAGCGAAGCGAAAGGGCACGCGTCTGTCTACAGCGCGCCTGTCGCGACGGCACCGGCTGCGGCTACGGGTCCGAAACGCGTTGTTGCGGTGACGGCCTGCCCTACGGGCGTGGCTCACACCTTTATGGCAGCTGAAGCCATTGAAACCGAAGCGAAAAAACGCGGCTGGTGGGTAAAAGTTGAAACGCGCGGCTCCGTCGGTGCCGGCAACGCTATCACCCCTGAAGAAGTGGCTGAGGCCGATCTGGTGATCGTGGCGGCGGATATCGAAGTGGACCTGGCAAAATTTGCCGGTAAGCCAATGTACCGTACGTCTACCGGCCTGGCGCTGAAAAAGACCGCGCAGGAGTTTGATAAAGCGCTGGTGGAAGCGAAGCCGTATCAGGCAACCGGCGCGCGTCAAACCGCGACGGAAGGTAAGAAAGAGTCTGCAGGCGCTTATCGCCATCTGTTGACCGGTGTGTCTTACATGCTGCCGATGGTGGTTGCGGGCGGTCTGTGTATTGCCCTTTCGTTCGCATTTGGTATTACCGCGTTTAAAGAGCAAGGCACGCTGGCCGCGGCGTTAATGCAGATTGGCGGCGGTTCCGCGTTCGCGCTGATGGTACCCGTCCTGGCAGGCTTTATTGCCTTCTCCATTGCTGACCGTCCTGGCCTGACGCCGGGCCTTATCGGCGGTATGCTGGCCGTGAGCACCGGTTCTGGCTTTATCGGCGGTATCATCGCGGGCTTCCTGGCCGGTTACGTCGCGAAGCTCATTAGCTCGAAGCTCAAGCTGCCGCAGAGTATGGAAGCGCTGAAACCGATCCTGATCATCCCGCTGATTTCCAGCCTGGTGGTCGGTCTGGCGATGATTTACCTGATTGGTAAGCCGGTTGCGGGCATCCTGGCGGGTCTGACCCACTGGCTGCAAACCATGGGCACCGCGAACGCGGTTCTGCTGGGCGCAATTCTCGGCGGCATGATGTGTACCGACATGGGTGGTCCGGTGAACAAAGCGGCGTACGCCTTTGGTGTTGGCCTGCTAAGTACCCAGACCTACGCACCGATGGCAGCGATCATGGCGGCAGGCATGGTGCCTCCTCTGGCACTCGGTCTGGCGACGATTATTGCCCGTCGTAAGTTCGATAAAGCGCAGCAGGAAGGCGGCAAAGCGGCGCTGGTTCTGGGCTTGTGCTTCATTACCGAAGGGGCGATTCCGTTCGCGGCTCGTGACCCAATGCGTGTACTGCCGTGCTGTATCGCGGGTGGTGCAGTGACGGGTGCGATCTCCATGGCGATTGGCGCGAAGCTGATGGCACCACACGGCGGTCTGTTTGTCCTGCTGATCCCTGGCGCCATCACGCCGGTACTGGGCTACCTGCTGGCCATCGTTGCCGGTACGCTGGTGGCGGGTCTCTCTTACGCAGTGCTGAAACGTCCTGAAGCGGAAGTTGTGGCGAAAGCAGCGTAAGCGATAAACCACAAAAAAGCCGGGTCGCATTTCGCACCCGGCTTTTTTTATGCCGCCTGTTCAGCGGTTTGCTGTGCCTTCAGCCAGGCAATTTCTTCTGCCCAGATGTCCGGATTAATGGTTTCCAGCACCATCGGAATACCGTCGAAGCGGGCGTCCTGCATAATAAACCGAAACGCATCGTGGCCGATGTTGCCTTCGCCCAGGCTGTGGTGGCGGTCAACGCGGCTGCCGAACGCGCTTTTCGCATCGTTCAGGTGCATTCCGCGCAGGTACTTAAAGCCCACGATGCGCTCGAACTCATCGAACGTGTTTTTCGTTGCCTCGGTGGTGCGCAGGTCATATCCGGCGGCAAACGCGTGGCAGGTATCAATGCATACGCCAACGCGGGATTTATCCTCCACGCCGTCGATGATCGCCGCCAGATGTTCAAACCTAAAGCCGAGGTTGCTGCCCTGACCGGCGGTATTCTCAATTACCGCGGTGACGCCTTTGGTCTTGTCCAGCGTGATGTTGATGGATTCGGCAATGCGCGCCAGGCAGGCATCTTCATCGATTTGCATCAGATGGCTGCCCGGATGGAAGTTCAGCAGCGTCAGACCCAGCTGTTCGCAGCGCTGTACTTCATCAAGAAACGCCTCGCGGGATTTTTCCAGCGCCTCTTCAACCGGGTGACCGAGGTTGATCAGGTAGCTGTCGTGGGGAAGGATCTGGCCTGGCCCGTAGTGATACTTCTCACAAGCGGCTTTGAAATCATCAATCACGTCAGCGGTGAGCGGCGCGGCGCGCCACTGGCGCTGGTTTTTGGTGAACAGGGCGAAAGCGGTCGCCTCGATTTCGGCGGCGCGAATGGCGGCATTCGCAAGACCACCTGCAGCGCTGACGTGCGCTCCAACATATTTCATAAAAAAACTCCTGCTAACCCGAAACGCTTATGATAGCGGGTTAGCAGGAGAAGGACGAGATGGTTTATGCCATCAGGCTATGGACCGCGAGGTTAATCGCACCGCCGCCGACAATCAGCCAGATGAAGAGTACCAGCGCCATCAGCAGCGGCTTCGCACCGGCTTTTTTCAGCGCGCTGACGTGTGTAGTCACCCCCAGGGCCGCCATGGCCATCGCCAGCAGTACGGTATCCAGCGTCACCAGCATATCCACCACCGCTTTCGGCAGCAGGTGGAAGGAGTTAAAGATAGCGACCACGATAAACAGGATCGCAAACCATGGAATGGTGATTTTACTTTTCTGATTACTGTCCGCCGGTGCAAGCTGTTTAACCCGCGCAGCAAGGAAAATCAGGAACGGCGCCAGCATCATCACGCGCAGCATTTTGGCAATCACCGCCGCGTTTTCGGCTTCAGGGTTAATGGCATGTCCTGCCGCCACCACCTGAGCCACTTCGTGCATGGTCGAACCGATATAGATGCCGTAGGTTTCCGGGCTAAACCAGTGGGCAACCAGCGGATACATGGCCGGGTAGAGGAAGATCGCCAGTGTACCGAAGATCACCACCGTCGCCACCGCCACGGTTACCTTGCTGGCTTCGGCTTTAACCACGGGCTCTGTTGCCAGCACCGCCGCGGCCCCGCAGATACTGCTCCCGGCACCGATCAGCCAGCTGGTTTGCTTATCCAGGCCAAAGACTTTCTGGCCGATAAAGCAGGCCAGCAAAAAAGTGCTGGTCAGGGTCAGGACGTCGATAGCGATTCCGCTCACGCCCACGTCCGCAATCTGCGAAAAGGTGAGACGGAAGCCGTAAAGGATGATCCCGAGACGCAGCAGGTGCTGTTTGGCAAAGATCACGCCGCCGTCGCAGGATTTCCAGATGTGTGGGTAAACGGTATTTCCCACGACCATGCCCAGCAAAATAGCCAGCGTCAACGCGCTAAAACCTGCGCCTGCGATAGCCGGGATGCTGCCGCCCCATAATGCTACGGCTGTCACTGCTGCGCTAAGCGCGAGGCCCGGCACGAAGTGCCACACTGTACGATGATGTTGTAAGGTGATTTCTGACATAACCTTCTCCTTTGTCTGGCTAAAGGTTACGGCGCGCTGGCTTAAAAATAAAATTGATTATATACTTATAATCAATCTATATAAGTGGTAAGCAACCATGCACATTACATTGCGTCAGCTGGAAGTGTTTGCCGAGGTGCTGAAAAGCGGCTCGACAACCCAGGCGTCACAAATGCTGGCGCTCTCGCAGTCTGCGGTCAGCGCGGCGCTGACCGATCTTGAAGGGCAGCTGGGCGTGCAGCTGTTCGACAGGGTAGGGAAGCGGCTTGTGGTCAACGAGCACGGTCGTCTTCTTTATCCACGGGCGCTGGCGCTGCTGGAGCAGGCTATCGAAATCGAACAGCTGTTCCGCGAGGACAACGGCGCGATCCGCGTCTATGCCAGCAGCACCATTGGGAACTACATCCTGCCGGAAGTGATTGCCCGCTACCGCCGGGATTTCCCGACCCTGCCGCTGGAGATGAGCGTGGGTAACAGCCAGGACGTTATCAACGCGGTGATCGATTTCCGGGTGGATATCGGCCTCATCGAAGGGCCCTGCCATAACGTCGATATCATTGCCGAGCCCTGGCTGGAAGATGAACTTGTGGTGTTTGCGTCCCCGGCCTCGTCGTTATTGCAGGGCGAGGTGACGCTGGAGCGCCTGGCGCAGGCGCAGTGGATCCTGCGCGAGCAGGGCTCCGGCACGCGTGAAATTGTCGATTATCTGCTGCTTTCCCATCTGCCGCATTTCCAGCTGGGGATGGAGCTGGGGAACTCTGAGGCCATTAAGCACGCGGTGCGTCATGGCCTGGGGATCAGCTGTCTTTCCCGGCGCGTCATTGCCGAACAGCTTGAGACGGGATCGCTGGTTGAAATCCCGGTTCCGTTGCCGAAGCTGGTGCGCACGCTATGGTGCATCCATCATCGTCAGAAGCACCTTTCCAGCTCTCTGCAGCGTTTTCTGCGCTACTGCGCCATTTAACGTTCCCCGGTGGCGCTTCGCTTACCGGGGCTACGCGCGCCTGTCACCCCACATTTTTATGCTTTACTTATAATCCTGGCCGAGTCATGAAGCTCTCTTATAACTGAGTATTTCTGCCGGAAGGAACGCGGATCGTCTGCTACAATCGCGCCTCATTTATTAAATGGACAGCATTTTCATATGGTTTCAGAAATTAAAACCACAGAAGCGCCCACGCTACGTCGTGAACTCAAGGCGCGTCACCTGACGATGATCGCCATTGGCGGCTCAATCGGTACAGGTCTTTTCGTTGCCTCTGGCGCAACGATTTCGGCAGCCGGCCCGGGTGGGGCACTCTTCTCTTATATACTGATTGGCCTGATGGTGTACTTCCTGATGACCAGTCTCGGCGAACTGGCCGCGTACATGCCGGTATCCGGTTCGTTCTCGACCTACGGTCAAAAATACGTTGAAGAAGGCTTCGGCTTCGCGCTGGGCTGGAACTACTGGTACAACTGGGCGGTCACCATCGCCGTTGACCTTGTCGCCGCACAGCTGGTGATGAACTGGTGGTTCCCGGATACGCCGGGCTGGATCTGGAGCGCCCTGTTCCTGGCCGTCATCTTCCTGCTGAACTATATCTCCGTGCGCGGTTTCGGCGAGGCGGAATACTGGTTCTCTTTGATCAAAGTGGCAACCGTCATCATCTTTATCGTCGTCGGTGTGGCGATGATCGTTGGTATTTTCAAAGGCGCAGAACCTGCGGGCTGGAGTAACTGGGCGATAGGCGATGCGCCGTTTGCCGGTGGCCTTTCGGCGATGATTGGCGTGGCGATGATTGTCGGCTTCTCCTTCCAGGGGACCGAGCTGATTGGTATCGCCGCCGGTGAGTCAGAGAACCCAGAGAAAAATATTCCGCGTGCGGTCCGTCAGGTGTTCTGGCGTATCCTGCTGTTCTATGTGTTCGCGATCCTGATTATCAGCTTGATCATCCCGTACACCGATCCAAGCCTGCTGCGTAATGACGTAAAAGACATTAGCGTCAGCCCGTTCACGCTGGTCTTCCAGCACGCCGGTCTGCTTTCAGCCGCGGCGGTGATGAACGCCGTTATCCTGACCGCAGTGCTTTCAGCCGGTAACTCCGGGATGTACGCGTCCACCCGTATGCTCTACACGCTGGCATGCGACGGTAAAGCACCGCGTATCTTCGCGAAGCTGTCCCGCGGTGGCGTACCGCGTAACGCGCTCTACGCCACAACGGTGATTGCCGGTCTGTGCTTCCTGACCTCCATGTTTGGCAACCAGACGGTGTACCTGTGGCTGCTTAACACGTCCGGGATGACGGGCTTTATTGCCTGGCTGGGGATTGCTATTAGCCACTACCGTTTCCGCCGCGGCTTCGTCAAGCAGGGTCACGATGTTAACTCGCTGCCGTATCGCTCCGGCTTCTTCCCACTGGGTCCTATTTTCGCCTTCATTCTGTGCCTGATCATTACGCTGGGACAGAACTATGAAGCGTTCCTGGCGGACACCATTGACTGGGGCGCCGTGACGGCGACCTACATTGGTATTCCGCTTTTCCTCGTCATCTGGTTTGGCTACAAGCTGACGAAAGGAACAAAATTCGTTCGCTACAGTGAAATGGAATTCCCGGAACGATTTAAACAATAATCGCACTTCCTCTCTTTTAACCCGCTCATTCGAGCGGGTTTTTTTATGCCCGCATCCTGAAACAAAGATACATTTTTTAACAATTCAATTGATAATAATTATCGTTTGCTTTATCGTTATCAAAAATAAGCGTGTCACCGACCCACCGCAGACGTGGGCGGCAGGGAAGACGCTGTGAGCAATGATGATTTGATTTAGTTGTATTTACCTCATGGAGATATGGAATGTTTAGGTTGAATCCCTTCGTCAGGGGAGGACTTTGTGCGTCCGCAATGTCCCTAGCCCTGCCTGTTATCGCAGCGGAATCCGGCGACACAATGGTTGTAACGGCCTCCGCGACCGAGCAAAACCTGAAAGACGCACCGGCAAGCATCAGCGTGATTACCCAGGAAGATTTGCAGCGCAAACCCGTTCAGAATCTGAAAGATGTGTTACGGGAGGTGCCGGGCGTTCAGCTCACGAGCGAAGGGGACAACCGTAAAGGGGTAAGTATTCGTGGACTGGACAGCAGCTATACGCTGATCCTGATCGACGGCAAGCGCGTTAACTCGCGTAACGCGGTATTCCGCCATAATGATTTCGACCTCAACTGGGTGCCGGTTGACGCCATCGAACGCATCGAAGTGGTGCGCGGACCGATGTCTTCTCTGTACGGTTCCGATGCGCTGGGCGGCGTGGTGAACATTATCACCAAAAAAATCGGCCAGAAATGGACGGGTACCCTGAGCGCCGATTCCACGATTCAGGAGCACCGCGACCGTGGAGACACTTACAATGGTCAGTTCTATACCAGCGGTCCGCTGGTGGACGGCCTGCTGGGGCTGAAAGCCTACGGTAGCCTCGCGAAGCGTGAGAAAGACGGTCAGCAGAAATCCTCCACCACGGCGAGCGGTGAAACGCCGCGCATTGAAGGCTTCACCAGCCGCGATGCGAATGTGGAGTTCGCCTGGACACCGTCTGAAAACCACGACTTTACGGCGGGCTACGGTTTCGATCGTCAGGATCGCGACTCGGATTCCCTCGACAAAAACCGCCTTGAGCGTCAGAACTACTCTCTCAGCCACAACGGCCGTTGGGGCGTCGGCAACAGCGAGCTAAAGGTTTACGGCGAAAAGGTGGGTAACAAAAACCCCGGCAACAGCAATCCTATCACCTCCGAGAGCAACGCGGTGGACGGAAAATACGTGCTGCCGCTGGGTGAAATCAACCAGCTGCTGACCTTCGGCGGGGAATGGCGTCATGATAAGCTGAAAGATCCGGTCAACCTGACGGGCGGTTCCAGCAGCAGTACCTCGACAAGCCAGTATGCCCTGTTCCTTGAAGATGAGTGGCGTATCTTTGAACCTCTGGCGCTGACCACCGGCATCCGTATGGACGACCATGATACCTACGGCGATCACTGGAGCCCGCGTGCCTATCTGGTCTATAACGCGACCGATACCGTAACGGTGAAAGGGGGCTGGGCCACCGCGTTTAAAGCGCCGTCGCTGCTGCAGCTTAGCCCGGACTGGGTCACCGGCTCGTGTCGCGGTGCCTGTGAGATTGTCGGTAACCCGGATCTGAAACCGGAAACCAGCGAGAGCTTCGAATTCGGTCTATACTACAGCGGGGGAGAAGGCTGGTTAGAGGGCGTGCAGGCCAGCGTCACCACCTTCCAGAATAACGTGGATGACCGCATCAGCATCAGCCGTACGGCCAATGCAAAACAGGCCCAGGGCTACCCTAACTACGTTGGACTGAATGCGGACGGCGAACCAATTTTCCGCTACTACAACGTAAACAAGGCACGCATCCGCGGGGTGGAAACCGAGCTGAAATTCCCGCTGGCGGACGACTGGAAACTGACCCTTAACTACACCTATAACGACGGTCGTGATATCAGCAACGGCGGCAACAAGCCGTTGTCGGATCTGCCGTTCCACACCGCCAACGGTACCGTTGACTGGAAGGCAACGCAGGACTGGTCGTTCTACGTTCAGGGCAACTACACCGGTGAGAAACGCGCGCTGACCAGCAGTGCACCAACGCCGGGTGGCTATGTCATCTGGAATACCGGCGCCGCGTGGCAGGCGACGAAAAGCGTGAAGCTGCGTGCGGGCGTGCAGAACCTGCTGGATAAAGATCTGAGCCGTGACGATTACAGCTATACGGAAGATGGCCGTCGCTACTTTGTCGGTGTGGATTACAAGTTCTGATGCGGCCAGGGTAAAAGCAAAACGGCAACGTAAGTTGCCGTTTTTAGTGTTTGTTCCCTCTCCCTGTGGGAGAGGGTCAGGGTGAGGGCATCATAGCGCGCGCACTCGCACTTACCGAAACAAATGCTCCGCATGGAAGCGGAGATGATCCTCAATAAAGGACGCGATGAAGTAATAGCTGTGGTCATACCCCGGCTGGATGCGCAGCGTCAGCGGCCAGTCCTTCTGGCGTGCCGCTTCTGCCAGCACCGCAGGCTGTAGCTGCCCGGCGAGGAACTGATCCGCATCGCCCTGATCGATAAGCATCGGGAGCGCATTTGCCGAGCTGCTGGCCAGCATCAGCGCACAGCTGTCCCATTCCTGCCATTTTGCTTCATCTTCACCCAGATAGTTCGTGAAGGCTTTCTGCCCCCACGGCACCTGCGTTGGGTTAACAATTGGCGAAAATGCCGACACGCTGACGTATTTTCCCGGATTTTTTAGCGCCATGATCAGCGCCCCGTGACCCCCCATAGAATGTCCGCTGATGGCGCAGCGGTCGCTTACCGCAAACCCGGACTGAATCAGCGCGGGCAGCTCGTCGCGAATGTAGTCATACATGCGGTAATGGTGCGCCCAGGGCTGCTCGGTCGCATTGAGATAAAACCCGGCGCCTTTACCCAGGTCGTATCCTGCATCGTCGGCTACAACATCGCCACGCGGGCTGGTATCAGGCATCACCAGCGCAATACCCAGCTCGGCGGCAACACGCTGCGCGCCCGCTTTGGTGGTGAAGTTTTCGTCGTTGCAGGTCAGGCCTGAAAGCCAGAACAGAACCGGCGGATTTTCCGTCGGCGGCAGGAAAATGCTGAACGTCATCGCACAGTTCAGGACGGTGGAGTCATGCCGCCAGCGCTGCTGTCGACCTTCAAAACAACGGTGCTCTTCGAGCAGTTCCATGCAGGGCTCCTTAATGAGAATGCGTATTCATAAAAACTATAATACAGCCTTTTCATTGACCTGTGAGTAACTTTCACTTTCGCCAGACGGCGAGATGCTGCATCATAAATTTACTTTTCTTTAACAATTGGAGCGGTCATGGCGCTGCGTATTGCGCTCAGTGGGTTTGTCGTTCTGGTGGTGGCGATGGGGATAGGGCGCTTTGCCTTTACGCCTCAGGTACCGCTCATGATTGCTGCCGGACAGCTTACGCTGACCAGCGCGGGTCTGGTGGCGGCGATGAACTATCTGGGCTATCTGGTGGGCGCATGGGATGCAATGCGCGCGCACCGCTTTGTGGAAACGCGCCTCTGGCTTGGCATCACCGGCGCGGTTGCGCTGACGCTGCTCTCCGCGGCGGCGGATAACGCCGTTGTGCACGGCCTGCTGCGCTTCGTGATTGGCTGCATGAGCGGCTGGTCGATGGTACTCATTGCCGCCTGGACCAACGAGCGGCTGGGGCAGCTGGGTAAACCGGGCCTGAGCGCCGCCGTGTTTGCCGGACCGGGAGCGGGCATTGCCCTGAGCGGGCTGCTCGCCGTCTATATCCAGGCGAAATCCCTTTCGGCCGGGGCGGCATGGCAAATCTACGGCGTGCTGGCGCTGGTGCTGATTGCGCTGGTGGCGCGCTACCTTCCGCGATCCGGGCAGCTCCATCGACCGGGCACCGCACCAGAGCCGCTGGTGCTGACGGCGGATTTAAAGCGCCTGGTCTGGAGCTACAGTCTGGCCGGGTTTGGCTATATCCTCCCGGCGACATTCCTGTCGCAAATGGCGGCGGTGCGTTTTCCCGGCAGCCTGTTTGCCCAGTTTGTCTGGCCGATTTTTGGTATCGCCGCCGTGGCGGGCATTGCGCTCAGTATTCTTTTACGCCACACCTCAACGGCGAACCGCAGGCTGGCTATCGTGCTGTGGTTACAGGGGGCTGGCGTGCTGGCGGCCTGGCTGCTGCCGGGGATTGGCGGTTTGCTGACGGGCGGGCTGCTAGTGGGCGGCGGTTTTCTGTGTGCCGTGCAGCTCTCTCTTTTATACGGCCGCGAGCTGGCGCCAAACCATACGCGTTATATGGCAGGCCTGCTCACCACCGGGTATGCGATTGGTCAATTGATTGGCCCGATGACCTCGGCGTTATCAACCTGGCTTACCCACCGGCTGGAGCCCGCGCTGGGTCTGGCGGGCGTTGCGCTGTTCGTCGGCGGAGCGCTGGTCTGGAATCGTCACGCTGAAAGGCAACAGCAATTGCAATAATTATCGTCGTGAATACTGGATTATGTGCGCCGCCTCACGCACAATGAGCGCATACTTTTGCCACAACGAGGGCAAAAGACGCCACACCTGCAGGAGAACAAAATGTCATCACTCAGTAAAGAAGCTGCCCTGGTCCACGAAGCCCTGGTTGCGCGCGGTCTTGAAACGCCACTGCGTCCGCCCGTACAGGATTTGGACAATGAAACCCGCAAGCGTCTGATTGCCGGTCATATGACCGAGATCATGGAGCTGCTGAATCTCGATCTGAGTGACGACAGTCTGATGGAGACGCCGCACCGCATCGCGAAAATGTACGTCGACGAAATTTTCTCCGGGCTGGATTACGCCAACTTCCCGAAAATCACCGTCATTGAAAACAAGATGAAAGTGGACGAGATGGTGACGGTGCGCGATATCACGCTGACCAGCACCTGCGAACACCACTTCGTGACCATCGACGGTAAAGCGACCGTGGCGTATATCCCAAAAGATACGGTGATTGGCCTGTCGAAGATCAACCGCATCGTGCAGTTCTTTGCCCAGCGTCCGCAGGTGCAGGAGCGTCTGACGCAGCAGATCCTGACCGCGCTGCAAACGCTGCTGGGCACGAATAACGTGGCCGTCTCTATCGACGCGGTTCACTACTGCGTGAAGGCGCGAGGCGTGCGTGATGCGACCAGTGCAACGACCACGACGTCGCTGGGCGGCCTGTTTAAATCGAGCCAGAATACCCGCCAGGAGTTCCTGCGCGCCGTACGTCACCACAACTAAGTCTTACAGGGCAGGAACCATGGAGCGAAACGTCACGCTCGATTTTGTTCGCGGCGTCGCCATTCTCGGTATCCTGCTGCTCAATATCAGCGCCTTCGGCCTGCCGAAGGCGGCTTATCTCAATCCTGCCTGGTATGGCGACATCACGCGCAGCGATGCCTGGACCTGGGCTGTCCTCGATCTCTTCGCACAGGTTAAATTCCTCACGCTGTTTGCCCTCCTGTTTGGTGCAGGTCTGCAACTCCTCCTCAAACGCGGTACGCGCTGGATCCAGTCGCGCCTGACGCTGCTGGTTCTCCTCGGCTTTATCCACGGCCTGTTCTTCTGGGACGGCGATATTCTTCTCGCGTATGGGTTAGTCGGGCTCATCTGCTGGCGTCTGATTCGCGATGCGCACAGCGTAAAAAGCCTGTTTAACACCGGCGTGATGCTCTATGTCATGGGGCTTGGGGTCCTGCTGCTGCTGGGGACGATCTCCGGCGAGGCGACGAACCGTTCCTGGATCCCGGATGCCGCTAACCTGCAGTACGAACAGTACTGGAAGCTGAAGGGCGGTACGGAAGCGATAAGCAACCGCGCGGATATGCTGGGGGATAACCTCCTTGCGCTGGGCGCGCAATACGGCTGGCAGCTGGCGGGCATGATGCTGATGGGCGCGTCACTGATGCGCACCGGCTGGCTGAAAGGGGAGTTCAGCCTGCGTCACTATCGGCGAACGGGTGTCGGGCTGGTGCTGATCGGCGTGCTGATTAACCTCCCGGCGATAATCACGCAGTGGCACATCCACTGGGATTACCGCTGGTGCGCGTTCCTGCTCCAGGTGCCGCGCGAACTGAGCGCGCCGTTCCAGACCATCGGCTACGCGGCGCTGATCTATGGCTTCTGGCCAACGCTTTCCCGCCTGTGGATCGTCAGCGCTATCGCCTGCGTAGGCCGCATGGCGTTGAGCAATTACCTCCTGCAAACGCTTCTCTGCACCACGCTTTTCTATCGATTTGGCCTGTTTATGAAATTCGACCGCCTCACGCTGCTGGCGTTTGTTATTCCGGTCTGGGTGATTAACCTGGCGTTTTCTGTTCTCTGGCTACGTTTTTTCCGCCAGGGACCGCTGGAGTGGGTGTGGCGTCAGTTAACCGCACATGCTTCAGGGGTATCATTGAGGAACACATCCAGATAACGATCTGGATCACAATCATTAACAAAACGGATGTAAGCGTTTTCATGAGTGTGAGCTTCTTCACGTAGTCCCCTTTCTCTCGCTGCCAAAATAGCCACCTTGCTAAACACAGGGGGTGTCTGTGAGTTGCTGCAATCCTTTGAAGGATGGTGAATATGATCACCATTCGTGACGTCGCCCGTCAGGCGGGCGTTTCTGTGGCTACCGTCTCACGCGTGCTGAACAATAGCGCGCTGGTCAGCCCTGAAACCCGTGAAATCGTAATGAAAGCCGTGACCCAGCTCGGGTACCGGCCAAATGCCAATGCCCAGGCGCTTGCGACGCAGGTCAGCGACACCATCGGCGTGGTGGTGATGGACGTCTCGGATGCCTTTTTCGGCGCGCTGGTCAAAGCGGTCGACGTGGTCGCCCAGCAGCATCAGAAATATGTCCTGATCGGCAATAGCTATCATGAGGCGGAAAAGGAGCGCCATGCCATCGAAGTGCTGATCCGCCAGCGCTGTAACGCCTTGATTGTCCACTCAAAAGCCTTGAGCGATGAAGAGCTAACCGGCTTTATGGATCAGATCCCGGGCATGGTGCTGATCAACCGCATCGTCCCCGGCTATGCCCACCGCTGCGTCGGGCTGGATAACGTCAGCGGCGCCATGATGGCGACGAAAATGCTCATCAACAACGGGCATCAGCGGATCGGTTATCTGGCCTCCAGCCATCATATTGAAGATGACGACCTGCGGCGCGAGGGGTGGCAAAACGCCCTGAAAGACCACGGCATTACGCCGTCAGAAAGCTGGACGGGCACCGGTACGCCGGACATGCAGGGCGGCGAGGCGGCAATGGTGGAGCTGCTGGGCCGCAACCTGCAGCTTACTGCGGTGTTTGCCTATAACGACAGCATGGCGGCAGGCGCCCTGACGGCGCTGAAAGATAACGGCATTGCGGTGCCACAGCATTTATCACTCATTGGTTTTGATGATATTCCGATTGCCCGTTACACCGACCCGCAGCTGACAACGGTGCGTTACCCCATTGCTTCTATGGCGAAACTGGCGACTGAGCTGGCGTTACAGGGGGCTGCAGGGCTGCTGGATCCGGGCGCAACACACTGTTTCATGCCGACTTTAGTGCGTCGGCACTCCGTCGCGGCCCGGCAAATTGTGGTTCCGATCACTAACTGATTACATCAGGTGATGTAACCGTTTTCAATCTGTGAGTAAATTCACAGTATCTTAACAAGGCGCTGACTATGATGTCAGCGTTTTAGGGGCTGAAACGCTATGTAACGGTGATTATTCACTTTCACTATAGCGAATGTGCCGCAAACAACGAATAAAACGCATTTCTGGAGCGTTACCGAACACGGAAGATAGAAATTTTATAAGTGAACTTCGGCTGTCAGTAACGTTTTATTAACACCTGCCCGCCGATCGTTATTCACAAGAACTACCCTGCATAAAAAAAACCGGAGATACCATGAATAAGAAGGTGTTGACCCTGTCTGCCGTAATGGCAAGCATGCTTTTTGGTGCAGCAGCGCACGCTGCGGATACCCGTATTGGTGTGACCATCTATAAATACGACGACAACTTCATGTCTGTTGTACGTAAAGCGATTGAGAAAGATGCGAAAGCAGCGCCAGACGTTCAGCTGCTGATGAACGACTCCCAGAACGACCAGTCCAAACAGAACGACCAGATCGACGTTCTGCTGGCAAAAGGCGTGAAAGCCCTGGCCATCAACCTGGTTGACCCGGCTGCAGCAGGCACGGTTATTGAAAAAGCGCGCGGCCAGAACGTGCCAATCGTCTTCTTCAACAAAGAACCTTCCCGTAAAGCGCTGGATAGCTACGACAAAGCGTATTACGTCGGTACCGACTCCAAAGAGTCCGGTATTATTCAGGGCGATCTGATCGCCAAACACTGGGCGGCGAATCCGAACTGGGACCTTAACAAAGACGGTCAGATTCAGTTCGTGCTGCTGAAAGGCGAACCCGGCCACCCGGATGCTGAAGCCCGTACCACTTACGTTATCAAAGAGCTGAACGACAAGGGTCTGAAAACCCAGCAGCTGGCGTTAGATACCGCGATGTGGGATACCGCTCAGGCGAAAGATAAGATGGACGCGTGGCTGTCCGGCCCTAACGCGAACAAAATCGAAGTGGTTATCGCGAACAACGATGCGATGGCAATGGGTGCGGTAGAAGCGCTGAAAGCACACAATAAATCCTCCATCCCGGTATTCGGCGTAGATGCACTGCCAGAAGCGCTGGCGCTGGTTAAATCCGGTGCGATGGCCGGTACCGTTCTGAACGATGCCAACAACCAGGCGAAAGCGACCTTCGATCTGGCGAAAAACCTGGCCGATGGCAAAGGCGCGGCTGATGGCACCAGCTGGAAAATTGAAAACAAAATCGTTCGCGTACCTTACGTGGGCGTAGACCAGTCCAACCTGGCTGAGTTTATCGGTAAATAAGTTAGCGGTACTGTCTCCACTGGGCGCAATTCGTTGCGCCCTTTTATAACGCGATATGCGAGGCCAACAAGGTATAATTATGGTCAGCACAAATACTCAGTCATCCGGTGAATACCTGTTGGAAATGAGCGGTATCAACAAGTCATTTCCCGGCGTTAAGGCACTCGATAATGTTAATTTAAAAGTTCGTCCTCACTCTATTCATGCCCTGATGGGGGAGAACGGTGCGGGTAAATCAACATTATTAAAATGTCTTTTTGGGATCTATCAAAAAGATTCTGGCAGCATTCTTTTTCAGGGGAAAGAGATCGATTTCCATTCAGCGAAAGAAGCACTGGAAAACGGTATCTCGATGGTTCACCAGGAATTAAACCTGGTGCTGCAGCGTTCAGTCATGGATAACATGTGGTTGGGACGTTATCCAACCAAGGGTGTCTTTGTCGATCAGGACAAAATGTATCGCGACACCAAAGCGATTTTTGATGAGCTGGATATTGATATCGATCCGCGCGCCCGCGTGGGAACATTATCCGTCTCCCAGATGCAGATGATCGAAATCGCCAAAGCGTTCTCCTATGATGCGAAAATCGTCATTATGGACGAACCGACATCGTCATTAACGGAAAAAGAGGTTAATCACCTTTTTACCATTATTCGTAAGCTAAAAGATCGCGGCTGCGGCATTGTGTATATCTCCCACAAAATGGAAGAGATCTTCCAGCTGTGCGATGAGATTACCATCCTGCGCGACGGTCAGTGGATTGCCACGCAGACGCTGGAAGGGCTGGACATGGACAAGATCATCGCCATGATGGTCGGACGTTCCCTGAACCAGCGCTTCCCGGACAAAGAAAACAAGCCGGGCGAAGTGATCCTGGAAGTGCGTAATCTGACCTCGTTACGCCAGCCGTCTATTCGCGATGTCTCCTTCGACCTGCATAAGGGTGAAATCCTGGGGATTGCCGGTCTGGTGGGAGCTAAGCGTACCGACATTGTGGAAACCCTGTTCGGTATCCGTGAGAAAGCCGAAGGCACTATTACGCTGCACGGTAAGAAAATTAACAACCACAACGCCAACGAAGCCATTAATAATGGTTTTGCGCTGGTGACGGAAGAGCGTCGTTCGACCGGTATTTATGCCTATCTGGATATTAACTTTAACTCGTTAATTTCAAACATTCGCAATTACAAAAACAAAGTCGGGCTGCTGGATAACTCCCGCATGAAGAGCGATACCCAATGGGTTATTGACTCCATGCGCGTGAAAACGCCAGGACACCGCACCCAAATTGGTTCGCTGTCAGGCGGTAACCAGCAGAAAGTCATTATTGGCCGCTGGTTATTAACCCAGCCAGAAATTCTGATGCTGGATGAACCGACCCGCGGTATTGACGTCGGCGCGAAGTTTGAAATTTATCAGCTGATTGCCGAGCTGGCGAAAAAGAATAAAGGGATCATTATTATTTCTTCCGAAATGCCGGAATTGTTAGGGATCACGGATCGTATTCTGGTTATGAGCAATGGTCTCGTTGCCGGTATTGTTGACACCAAAACGACAACGCAAAACGAAATTTTGCGTCTTGCGTCTTTGCACCTTTAAGATCAGGGGCTCCTCATGAGTGCGTTAAATAAAAAAAGTTTTCTCACTTACCTGAAAGAAGGCGGTATTTACGTTGTTCTTTTAGTACTGCTGGCTATCATCATTTTCCAGGACCCTACGTTCTTAAGCCTGCTGAACCTGAGTAACATTCTGACCCAGTCCTCCGTGCGTATTATCATTGCGCTGGGCGTGGCGGGCCTGATCGTAACCCAGGGGACGGACCTTTCTGCTGGTCGTCAGGTGGGTCTGGCGGCGGTTATCGCGGCAACCCTGCTGCAGTCGATGGAAAACGCCAACAAGGTCTTCCCGGAAATGGCCACCATGCCGATTTTCGTGGTGATCCTGATTGTCTGCGCCATCGGTGCGGTGATTGGTCTGATCAACGGTATTATCATCGCCTACCTGAACGTGACGCCGTTTATCACCACGCTGGGTACGATGATCATCGTTTACGGTATCAACTCCCTGTACTACGACTTTGTCGGTGCTTCCCCAATCTCGGGTTTTGACAGCGGCTTCTCGACCTTTACGCAAGGGTTCATCGCGCTGGGCAGCTTCCGCCTGTCGTATATCACCTTCTATGCGCTGATTGCGGTGGCCTTCGTCTGGATCCTGTGGAACAAAACGCGCTTTGGTAAAAACATCTTCGCAATCGGCGGTAACCCGGAAGCGGCGAAAGTGTCCGGCGTGAACGTTGCCCTGAACCTGCTCATCATTTATGCCCTGTCCGGCGTGTTCTACGCTTTCGGCGGTATGCTGGAAGCGGGCCGTATCGGTTCTGCAACCAACAACCTTGGCTTCATGTACGAGCTGGATGCGATTGCAGCCTGCGTGGTGGGCGGCGTCTCCTTTAGCGGCGGCGTGGGTACGGTACTGGGCGTGGTGACCGGTGTGATCATCTTCACCGTCATCAACTACGGCTTGACCTATATCGGCGTGAACCCGTACTGGCAGTACATCATCAAAGGCGCCATCATTATCTTCGCGGTTGCGCTGGATTCACTGAAGTACGCGCGTAAGAAATAATTGCTCCTCGCGTTATCCGGCCCGCTCACCGAGCGGGCTTTTTTATGCCTTATGCCAGCTGTGACTCCTCTCGGGTCACAATGCGCTCAAACCAGTCGAGTTCAGAGAGCTTGCAGGCGACCCACTGTTCGCAAAAGGCGTTGCCCAGGCTGTCGGTGAGGTACTGACAGCGGGCAAAGGTCTCAATCGCCTCCTGCTGAAACAGCGGTAGTTCGGGTTGATCGTGCTGCGGTTCGGGCAAATCCTCGTCGTCGGTGTTTTCCAGCCCGTACAGCATACCGGTCAGGATCGTGGCAGCGACCAGATACGGATTGGCATCGGCCCCGGCCAGCCGGTACTCGATACGACGGTTGTGGTCATCCGAGCAGGGAATACGCAAAGCGGCGGAGCGGGTGTTATAGCCCCAGGAGTTAAATACGGGCTCCGTCAGGTTTTTACGCAGGCGACGAAACGCGTTAACGCCCGGCGCAAGGATGGCGACAGATGCAGGCATCAGCGCCAGCTGCCCCGCGATGCACAAACGCATCATGCTGTTAAGCGCGTTCACCGGGGAGGCAAAGACGTTTTCGCCGTGACGATTGTTCAGGCTGAAATGGAAGTGCAGGCCGCTGCCGGACAGCTGGCTGAAAGGTTTAGCCATAAAGTTTGCCTGCAGGCCGTGCTTTTCGGCAACGTATCGGGTCAGGCGACGAAGCGCCAGCACGTTATCGCAGACCTCAACCACGCGATGGCTGTGCTTCAGGTTTAATTCGTACTGACCCGACTCGGCTTCCGCCACGATCCCGGACAGCGGGATGCGCTGAAGGTGCGCCAGCTGATCCAGCTCGTCAAACAGTGCCGCATGGGCCGCCGTAGTATCCATGTGAAAACAGCCCTGATTTTGCGGATCCCGATCGCCCTGTCCCGTCAGGTAAAACTCGATTTCCGGGGCAATCACCGGGAAGAGGCCGTGCTGGTGGAAGCGGGCCAGCACGTTCTGCAGTATCACGCGCGGCTCAAGCGGGCAGGGGGTATCGTCGCTGTCTTTCATCGTCAGCAGGATCTGCGCGTTGTGCTGCGGATCCTGCGGGCAGGGGTGCAGGGAGCCGGCGACAGGAACGCAGAGTCGGTCCGGTTCATCGTGATGCGGGGCGGCGATTTTTCCTTTCTGATCCATCGAGTAGACCGAAAGGGGAAAATAACAGCCTTTTTCCAGGCTCAGCATGCTCTCCACCGACAGACGCTTGCCGCGAATCGTGCCGTTGATATCGTTCAGGTAAACGTCTACATGTTTCGTCTGCGGGTAACGTTCCAGATAATCTGCCACTTCCACTGAAATGTTGTGCTGCACGGCATCAATTTTTTCATCAAGCCAGAGACCGGAATTGAGTGCGCCAGGAAGTGATAAACCGGGAAAGTTAAAATACGGGCGGAGACTTTTGAGGAAAAACGCATTCATTATTGAGTTCATAGTCATTCTTCAATGAAGCCGTAGCGGCAGTGAACTCAGCTTAAAAGAGCCGACGTAAAGGGGGGGTAAAAAGCGTCAGTCCCGGCGTAAAGAAAGTATAAAGGCGGCCCTGTTATTTCTCCTTTTTCTGCATATCCAGCAGCTGTTCGGGCGTGACTGCCGGGTAACCCTGGGCGTCTTCCGGCACTTCGTGCATCGCCGGAATCGGCACCAGCGGGCCTAAAAAGCGCGGTTCGCGTTTGAAGATATACAGATCGGCCAGGGCGCCAAAACGCGCGCCGAACTCGCGGACGCGCACGCTAAGCATATCTTTTGGCGACGGCACCGCATAACACTGCGCCTGAATGCCCATATGCAGCGCGATAAACAGCGCGCGCTCGCAGTGGAAGCGCTGGGTAATGATGATGAAGTCGTTGGTGTCGAAGACTTTACGCGTGCGCACGATGGAGTCCAGGGTGCGGAATCCGGCGTAGTCGAGCACGATATCGGCAGGATCCACGCCCGCGGCAATCAGGTCCTTACGCATCGTCACCGGTTCATTGTAGCTTTGCAGGGCGTTATCCCCGCTCAGCAGCAGGTAGTTCACCTTGCCGCTGTTGTAGGCGTTCAGCGCACCCTGAATGCGGTAACGGTAATACTGGTTAATCACGCCGGTGCGGTAATACTTGGCGGTGCCGAGCACCACGCCAACCTGACGATAGGGCAGGTCCTGCAGGTCATCAAAGATGTAGGGGGCGGTTTTCCAGCTCATCCAGCGGTCGAGACCCAGCACGATCAACAGCAGTATGCCGACCAGGACAGACAGGCTGTAAAAAACGCGCTTTAACATGGAGATGGCTCGTTCGTGGATGAAATTTAACTCAGGCTACTTTACCTGCCTGGTTAGCGCAAGAAACAGCGACTCAACTGAGGGGTTTTTCAGCAAACTGGCGGGCATTTCTGCCCGCCGGAAGGATTACGCAAGCAGTACGCGGTCAATCGTCGTGCAGCCCAGCGCTTTAAGCGTCGCGGCCGTCGCATCCCACTGAATCAGCGGCGCATCGGCAATTTCTGCCAGAATAGCGCGCTGAATGTCCTGATAGTCATAGCCGTTCAGGCTCAGCAGGTTAAGCGCGCCCTGCAGCGGTGGCAGGGTTGGGTTAAACGCGGCGTTTTCCGCGTAGCTGCCGCTAAAGATCCGGCCATCGCGGCACTGCAGCGCCACGCCGCTCGGGGACTTGCTGTACGGCGTGTGGCTTTTGTTCGCCGCGCGAATGGCAGCCTGGCTCAGGTCATCGCCGGACAGGGCGTAACCGTGGTCCTGCTCGTCCATCAGCAGCGTTTTGATCTCCAGATCTTTTGGGCCAAACGCATCAGGTAGATAATCCCCCAGCGTGTGCGGCGCGCGGCCTGGCAGGTTGATGCGCAGCTGCAGCCCGCTGTTCAGCTCGTTCATAAACTGACGGCAGTGGCCACAGGGGGTGTAGTTAACGGTAATGGCGCTCAGGGCTTTTTCACCCCGCAGCCAGGCGTGGCTGATGGCGCTCTGCTCGGCGTGAACCGTTTGCTGCATGGTCGCGCCCAGGAACTCCATATTGCCGCCGAAGTACCAGGTTCCGCTGACGCCGCGCGCAATGGCCCCGACGTTAAAGTGGGAGAGATCGGCCCGCGCGCAGGCGGCAGCCAGGGGAAGCAGTGCGAAAGCCAGCGCGTCTTCGTCCAGTCCCGTTGCCTGTTTTAGCATCGTGACCTGCTCCGCGGTCAGCAGGGCGGGGAAGTGTGCATCTGCCAGAACGGGAGCCAGGGCTGACTGCAAATTCTCTGCAAGCCGGGCGAAAGCAGCTTGAAAACGTGGGTGCATGGCGTATGCCTCATAAAGGTTAATGGATCGGTAGTTTACGGAGCCGTCAGGGCTTTATATGTGATCCACTTCTCATTATGTATGCAACTTATGAAATCAAAATGAAATTTGCGCGACGCATCGCAAATTTTAGCCCATCACCGCCAGAATCAGCGGGAAAATGAACGGGGCCAGCAGGGAGGTGATAATCCCGCAGATCACCAGCGCCAGGGAGCTAAACGCCCCTTCCTGATAATCCAGCTCCGCGCAGCGGGCGGTGCCCAGGGCGTGGGAAGCTGTTCCCATCGACAGTCCCCGTGCAGCTTTAGTGTGAATACGCATCCCGTTCAGCAGGGTGTGACCAAACACCGCCCCGAGAATACCGACGAAAATGACGCACATCGCGCTGATGGCAGGGATCCCGCCAAGGCTACCCCCAACCGCCATCGCGATAGGCGTGGTTACCGATTTAGGCAGGATAGAGGCGGCGATCTGCGGGGAGGCCCCCATCAACAGCGCTACCGACGTGCCGGTGATCATCGCCACCAGGCTGCCCACAAAACAGATGGTAATGATGGATTTCCAGCGGGCGCGAATCTGGTGCAGCTGCTCATATAAAGGAAAGGCGAGCGCCACAACAGCAGGCTGCAGCAGGTCGTTTAAAATTTTGCTGCCGGCAAAGTAGCGTTCGTAGGGAATGCCGGTGAGCAGCAGGAACGGAATAATCACCACCATTGCCACCAGCAGCGGGTTCAGCAACGGCATTTTGAAACGTGCGGCAAGCTTGCGCGCGGCGAAGAACACCGCCAGGGTTAACGGCAGCGACCACCAGATATTGGCCATCATTTTTTTGTTTTCTCCCCGACCACGTTACGTTCGCCATGCACCAGATGCGAACTCCAGCTCACAACCAGGAAAACCACCAGCGTACTGACCGCGCAGGAGACCACAATCGGGCCGAACTGGGCCTTGAGCAAATCAAAATACTGCATGACCCCGACGCCGATAGGCACGAAAAGCAGCGCCATATAGCGAATAAGGACGAAGCAGCCGGGATTGACCCATTTTGCGGGCAGGATTTGCAGCGCCAGCAAAACAAAGAGGATCAGCATACCGATAATGCTGCCGGGAATGACGATCGGCAGCAGCGACGCGATGAAAATCCCGGCATACAGGCAGGCGTAAATCAGGACGAATGCGCGCAGATATTGCCAGATAATGTTCAATGATTTGCTCATGGTGATAGTCCTTGCTGAAACGCATTCATCATACAATTAAACTCAAAAATGTGCCACGGATCACATCATGAAATTTGAGCATACCAGACATTCCAGAATGGAAAGTCGCGCTTTCCACATACATACAGAGCAGATACTATAGCGCGTCTTTTTTCACAGGTACTGCTATGCGTGTTTTACTGGCCCCAATGGAAGGCGTGCTCGACTCCCTCGTGCGCGAGCTTCTGACCGAGGTGAACGATTACGATCTCTGCGTGACGGAGTTTCTGCGCGTGGTCGATATGCTGTTGCCGGTAAAATCCTTCTTCCGCCTGTGCCCCGAGCTGCACAACCAGAGCCGGACCTCTTCCGGCACGCTGGTGCGTATTCAGCTGCTCGGTCAGTACCCCGAATGGCTGGCGGAAAACGCCGCCCGCGCGGTTGAGCTGGGCTCTTACGGGGTGGACCTCAACTGCGGCTGTCCGTCGAAGCTGGTCAACGGCAGCGGCGGCGGGGCGACGTTGCTGAAAGATCCTGAGCTGATTTACCGCGGCGCGAAAGCCATGCGTGAGGCTGTGCCTTCGCATTTGCCGGTGACGGTGAAGGTGCGCCTGGGGTGGGACAGCGACGCGCGGCAGTTTGAAATCGCCGATGCGGTGCAGCAGGCCGGGGCCACCGAGCTGGTGGTGCATGGCCGCACCAAAGAAGATGGCTACAAGGCCGAGCGCATTAACTGGCAGGCGATCGGTGAGATCCGCAAGCGCCTCACCATTCCGGTCATCGCTAACGGTGAAATCTGGGATTACGAGAGCGCGCAGGCCTGTCTGAACGCCACCGGCTGCGATGCGGTAATGATCGGTCGCGGCGCCCTGAATGTGCCGAACCTCAGCCGGGTGGTGAAATATAACGAGCCGCGAATGCCGTGGGCAGACGTCGTTACGCTGCTGCAAAAATACAGCCGACTGGAAAAGCAGGGCGACACCGGTTTGTATCACGTCGCGCGAATTAAACAGTGGCTGAGTTATTTACGCAAAGAGTACGATGAAGCGCTGGGATTATTTCAGGAGATTCGGACATTACAGACTTCGTCTGATATTGCCCGGGTGATTCAGTCAAAATAATAAGCGTTAAATTGCTCACACTTTTCTAAACCAGAAAACAGTTCTGGTTTTCAACGTGGCGCGACGGTGTTAAGGTGCCACTGTTTTCAACGCAGGATTGTTACTGGTTAACAGGCAAAACCTAAGCGTTTCACAGCATTTTCGCTGTGGAGCGCTTAGGTTTTTTTTTGCCTGTCGTTTATGCAGGAGAGACATTTGGCTTAGCGCTTTTTAATGATTTTAAAAAATGAATTATCGACAGGAAATAGAGAAATTTCCTGCGGCCGGTTACGCACAAAATACTCAATCACAGGTTGTTATCATGGCATATAAAAATAAACTCTATGCGTTCGCCTTATTGACGATATCCCCGCTGTCGGTGGCGCAGGACTGGAATGGAACGGTATTAGGCTTTGAAGCTCCGCCGGAGCCTGTTCTGGGCGAAATGCTCGGCATACGTAAAATCCTCAACGATAACGGTTTTACCTATAACCTCGGATATCTGAATGAAATTGGCTGGAACGGAGGTGGCGGATATAACCACGACTCCCACGTGGCCTATATTGACCAGTTTGCGCTGACCTTCAACCAGGATCTTGAGCGCTGGACCAGTATCCCGGACGCGCGTATCGAGGGGAACATCGTCAACCGCAACCACAATGACGACCTCACCACCAAACGCGTGCAGGACCCGCGCGTTAACTTTAACGATCTAACCCAGGAGAGTTGGGGCGGACAGTCCATTACCCGCCTGGGCTGGCTGACCTTTGCCCGCAGCTTTGACGACCGGCGTCTGACCTGGCGCATCGGGATGATGAACAAGGTGCAGACCTTCGATCAAATCATCCCCTGTGATTTCCAGCTCCTGTCGCAGTGCGGCGGGAAGTCAGCCAACTCGCTGACGTGGAACAACTGGAACGTTCACACCTGGGGCACCACGCTTGCGTATAAATTAACGCCGACGCTGACCTTAAAAGGTGGCGTAATGGAGCAAAATCCTGAGGCCTCCAGCCGCAGCCACGCCTGGAGCTGGTCGACGAAGGGCAGCAAAGGGGTTTTACTGCCGGTTGAAATCGAAGCGCGCCCGCTGATTAACGGCCTGCCGGGCGCGTACAACCTGGGCGTGGTGTTTAACAACGCGCCGCAAACCGATCTCTATCGTGGCAAATCCGGCGGTGCGGGCGCGACGGACCCGAACGGCTTTGATACCCACAGCCGGACCTGGTTCATGTACGCCGGGCTGAACCAGCAGCTTACGCAGCATCAGGATGACCCGAATCGCGGGTTGAGCACCTCTTTCAGCATGAGCCTTGCGGATCAGAGTACCAACTACATGCACCAGGTTTACGCCGCCTCGCTGCGCTACCGCGGGCTGTTTGACGCGCGACCGGAAGACTGGATTGGCTTTGGCTTGACCTGGATTGATATGAGCAGCCAGTACGCCCGCAACCAGCGCTATATGAACAGCCTGAGCGGCGTGTCGGACTATAACGATCCGGCGTATCACCCGGTGCCAGGCCACTCCCTGAACGGTGAGTTTTATTATCGCTTCCGTCCGGTGTCGTGGCTGGAGCTGCAGCCGGGCATTCAGTACTGGCACCATCCCGGCGGCGTATCCCGGACGCAGGATGCCTGGGTGACGGAGCTGAAAACTGTCGTGACGTTCTAGCAATGTCGATCCGCGTCACGTTTCTGATGCGTGATGCATTGAGGCTATGAATGAAACTGATAGAGTGCCAGAACTGGATTGTTACTGCTTAGGCAGGCAAAACCTGATTTTCTGGCATCTGCCGGAGGTCAGGTTTTTTTGTTTCTGGGGTTCAGATGAAAATCGCCAAGATACTCAATAATAACGTGGTGGTTGTTCAGGATGAGCGCGGGCGCGAACAGGTGGTGATGGGCCGTGGGCTGGCCTTTCAGAAGCGCGTCGGTGAAGCGCTGGATACCGCGTTGGTTGAAAAGGTGTTTGCGTTACAAAGCGATGAACTGGTGCGTCGACTCGGGGAGTTGCTGAGTCAAATTCCGCTGGAGGTAATGACCACCTGCGACCGCATCATCGGGCTGGCGGCGCAGCGGCTGGGCAAGCTGCAGGAGAGTTTGTATATCACCCTCACCGACCACTGCTACTTTGCGATTGAGCGGCAGAAGAACGGGCTGGCCATCAAAAACGTGCTGCTGTGGGATATTAAACGGCTGTATCCGAAGGAGTTCGAATTAGGGCAGGAGGCGCGGGCCATTTTCGCCAGACGCCTGAACGTCGAGCTGGAGGAGGATGAGGCCGGGTTTATCGCGCTGCATCTGGTCACCGCGCAGCTGAACAGCGAAATGCCGGAAGTGATGCACGTAACGCGGGTGATGCAGGAGATCCTGCAGCTGGTCAAGTATCAGCTGCAGCTTGAGTACGATGAAGACTCGCTCAGCTATCAGCGTTTCGTCACCCACCTGAAGTTTTTTGCCCAGCGGATGCTGACCCGCACCGTGGTGGAAGATGACGACGTCTCGCTGCATACGGCGGTAAAAGACAATTACGCGAAAGCGTGGAAATGTGCCGAGAAAATCGCCCAGCACCTGAACAAAAGCTATCAGCGTGAGCTGACGACCGAAGAAATTATGTTCCTCGCCATTCATATCGAGCGGGTGAGAAAAGAGGGGCGTTAAGCCTCAAAACAGGATTGTTACTGCATCACGCAGGCAAAACCTGAGCGCGGCCTTCGTAAGAAGGACGTTCTCGGGTTTTTTTATTTTTTGTACTCAGTCAACAGGTGCCTGCAGGCATCGGATGTAAGGAAATCGAGATGGAATACCAGGCTTTAGCGAAGGATATTCTCGGCCACGTTGGCGGAAAAGAGAACATCGTCAGTCTTGTGCACTGCGCCACCCGGCTTCGCTTCAAACTAAAAGAGAACCAGCGGGCGGATGCGGAAGGGCTCAAGAAAAACCCGGGCGTGATCATGGTGGTGGAAAGCGGCGGCCAGTTTCAGGTAGTGATTGGCAACCACGTCCACGACGTCTGGCAGGCGGTGCGCAATGAGGCAGGCCTTACCGATGACGAGCCCGTCGTGGAAGAGAAGGGAGAAAAAGGGAATCTGCTGGGCCGCCTGATTGATATCGTCTCCGGGATCTTCACCCCGTTTATCGGCATTCTCGCGGCCTCCGGTATTCTGAAAGGGCTGCTGGCGCTGGCGGTTGTCTGCGGCTGGCTCACCACCGAAAGCGGCACCTATAAAATCTGGTTCGCCGCCAGCGACGCGCTGTTCTTCTTCTTCCCGCTGGTGCTGGGCTATACCGCCGGGAAAAAATTCGGCGGCAACCCGTTTATTACCATGGTGATCGGCGGGGCGCTCACCCATCCGATGATGATTGCGGCGTTTAACGCCAGCCAGCAGCCGGGCGCGGTATCGGACGCCTTTTGGGGCATTCCTGTCACCTGGTTTAACTACAGCTCGTCGGTGATCCCGATTATTCTCGCCGCATGGGTCAGCTGCTGGCTGGAAAAGCAGAGCACCAGGCTGCTGCCATCCTCGATGAAAAACTTCTTCGCGCCGCTGATCTGTCTGGGCGTGACCGTGCCGCTGACTTTCCTCGTTATCGGGCCGCTGGCGACCTGGCTGAGCCAGATGCTGGCGAACGGCTATCAGAGCATTTACGTTCTGGCACCGTGGCTGGCGGGCGCGGCGATGGGCGCGCTGTGGCAGGTCTGCGTTATTTTTGGCCTGCACTGGGGGCTGGTGCCGCTGATGATTAACAACCTGGCGGTGCTGGGGCATGACTCTATGCTGCCGATGCTGTTGCCCGCGGTATTTGGTCAGGTGGGGGCGGCGCTGGGGATCTTCCTGCGTACCCGCGATGCCCGTCAGAAAATGCTGGCGGGTTCATCGGTGACGGCAGGGATATTTGGTATTACCGAGCCGGCCGTTTATGGGGTAAACCTGCCGCTGCGCCGCCCGTTTATCTTTGGCTGCGTGGCGGGAGC
Source organism: Enterobacter cloacae complex sp. P16RS2 (assembly GCF_014982155.1). Lineage (NCBI taxonomy): Bacteria > Pseudomonadati > Pseudomonadota > Gammaproteobacteria > Enterobacterales > Enterobacteriaceae > Enterobacter > Enterobacter cloacae complex sp. P16RS2. Next base: position 116,763 of record NZ_JADCKW010000028.1, read on the forward strand.
TATCGGCGGCGCGATTGTCGGCTTCAGCGATACCCACGTTTACTCCTTCGGCTTCGCCAATATCTTTACCATCGCCCAGATGATTCCGCCGGGCGGGGTAAACGCCACGCTGTGGGGCGGCGTGATCGGCACCGCGGTAGCGCTGGTGCTGAGCTGCGGCCTGACGCTGGCGGCGGGCATGCCGGGACGCTCAGCGCCCGAGGCGGTTGCGCCAGCGGGTGAAAACGATGTGCTGGCACCGATGACCGGCACCGTTCTGGCGCTCGACCAGGTGCCGGATACCACGTTTGCCAGCGGCCTGCTGGGCAGCGGTGCCGCGATTATTCCCTCCGATAACAAAGTGGTGGCCCCGTTTGCCGGCGTGGTGGCCTCGCTGTTTCAGACCAAACACGCCATCGGCCTGCTCAGCGACAGCGGTATTGAAGTGTTAATCCACGTGGGGATCGACACCGTGAAGCTCGACGGCAGGCCGTTTACCGCCCACGTGAAGGTGGGCGACAGGGTGCAGCCCGGCGATCTGCTGCTGGAGTTTGACCGACAGGCGATTATCGATGCCGGATACGACCTGGCGACCCCGATCATTATCAGTAACAGCGATGAGTATCGTGACGTGGTGACCGTGGCGGCAACGTCCGTCAGTGCCGGTGCGCCGTTACTCAGCGTAAGCCATCAATAACAGGAGAACGTGATGAAAACTTTCCCGGACGATTTTTTATGGGGCGGCGCGGTTGCCGCGAATCAGGTAGAAGGCGCGTATCTGGAGGAGGGGAAAGGGCTGTCCACCTCAGACGTTCAGCCGCAGGGGGTCTTCGGCCCGGTGGTTGAGCGCGTGGCGGGCGACAGCGGCATCAAGGACGTCGCCATCGACTTCTATCACCGCTACCCGGAAGACATCAAACTGTTCACTGAGATGGGCTTTAGCTGCCTGCGCGTCTCCATTGCCTGGACCCGTATTTTTCCGAACGGCGACGAGCAGCAGCCTAACGAAGCGGGGCTGGCGTTTTACGACCGGCTGTTTGACGAGCTGGCCGCGCACAGCATTACCCCGCTGGTGACGCTCTCGCATTACGAAATGCCGTGGGGGCTGGTGAAGCAGTACGGCGGGTGGGGCAGCCGCCAGACCATTGGGTTCTTCGAGCGCTACGCCCGCACCGTGTTTGCGCGCTACAAGGAGAAGGTGAAGCTCTGGCTGACCTTCAACGAGATCAATATGTCTCTGCACGCGCCCATGACCGGCGTGGGCCTGCCGGAAACCAGCAGTAAAGGGGAGGTGTATCAGGCGATCCACCATCAGCTGGTGGCCAGCGCGCTGGCCGTGAAGGCCTGCCACGAGATTATCCCGGATGCCAGAATCGGCAACATGCTGCTGGGCGGCCTGATGTACCCGCTGACCTGCAAACCGGAAGATGTTCTGGAGACGCTGCAGGAAAACCGCGCGTGGCAATTCTTTGGCGACGTGCAGTGCCGTGGCGCCTATCCGGGGTATATGCAGCGCTTCTTCCGCGACAACGGTATTCAGCTTGAGGTAACGGATGCCGACCGCGAGGCGCTGAAATCGACCGTCGATTTTATCTCCTTCAGCTACTACATGACGGGCTGCGTCACCGCGGATGAGGCCCTCAACCAGCAGGCGCGCGGCAACATCCTGAGCATGGTGCCTAACCCGCATCTGGCAAGTTCCGAATGGGGCTGGCAGATTGACCCCATCGGCCTGCGTACCCTGTTAAACGTGCTCTGGGATCGCTATCAGAAGCCGTTGTTTATCGTGGAAAATGGCCTGGGGGCGAAGGATAAACCGGATGCGAACGGCGTGGTGCAGGATGACTATCGCATCAGCTACCTTAACGACCACCTGGTGCAGGTGCGTGAAGCGATTGAAGACGGCGTTGAGGTGATGGGCTATACCAGCTGGGGGCCAATCGACCTGGTGAGCGCGTCTAAAGCTGAACTCTCTAAGCGCTACGGCTTTATTTACGTCGATCGCGATGACAGCGGAAAGGGCACGCTGGCGCGCAGCCGTAAGAAAAGTTTCTACTGGTATAAAGAGGTTATTGCGACGAAAGGGGCTTCGCTGAAAGTCTGATATCAGGAACGTTGCCCGGCGCAGAGCCGGGCAAATAGATCAGAAAATCATCTTGAATACGCCGGTGACCACTAAGAGCCCTATCAGAAATATAATTAAAATAACCCACAGTAATATTTTCATTCCTTTCTCCCGCTCATGTATGTCCTGAATAAGTGTAGCAGCGTATTTATATTTGGCGTGAATGCATTGGATTTGATCATTCTTTTTGGGAATACATTTCCGCGTATTAAAATGTATGACAATTTGCGGATTGCCACGCGTTACTAAAAAAATGAACGATATCGAGCGTAACGTGCGCCTTTATTTTTTGAGTGTATGGCGTAATGAAACGTTCTCTTATTTTATCTCTGAGTGCTCCCTTCGCTTTTATTCTGGCAGCCTGTGCGCCTGAACATGCCACGGTATCTCCCCTTAAAACGCAAACCGCTGCGGCGTCAGTGAATACGGTTCTGAATCATCAGGACTGGCCGAAGAATGAGTGGTGGAAAGCGTATAACGATCCCCAGCTTAACGGGCTGATTGCGAAAGCGTTGAGCGATGCGCCGGATATGCAGATTGCCCGCCAGCGCATTACGCTTGCCGAAGCCCAGGCCAAAGCCGCAATGGCCGCTGACGGTCCGCAGATTGATTTTTCCGCCGATGCAGAACGCCAGAAAATGTCCGCCGAAGGGCTGATGGGGCCTTTTGCCCTTACCGACCCGGCTGCAGGCACCACCGGGCCGTGGTATACCAACGGCACCTTTGGCCTGACCGCAGGCTGGGAGCTCGATCTGTGGGGAAAAAACCGCGCCCGGGTCGAGGCCCGGATTGGCAAAGTGAATGCGCAAAAAGCGGAGCTGGAGCAAACCCGCCAGCTGCTGGCCAGCAGCGTGGCGCGGCTCTACTGGGAGTGGCAAACTCAGGCCGCCGCGGGGGAGGTTCTCGCGCAGATCAAACATGAGCAGGACAACATCATTGGTGCCGATCGCGAACTGTATCAGCACGGGATCACCTCCTCCGTGGAAGGGGTGGAAACCGATATCGACGCCAACAAAACCGAAGAACAGCTGGCAGAAGTCAACGGGAAGATGAAAGCCGTCGAGGCGCGTCTGGTCGCGCTGACGAATTCTTCCTCCGTGACGCTTACGCGGCATGCGCTGCCGACGGTCGACGCCGCGCTACCGCCGACGCTCGGTTATGAACTGCTGGCACGCCGTCCGGATCTTCAGGAGGCGCACTGGTATATCGAAGCCTCTATGAGCGAGGTGGAGGCCGCCAGAGCGGCTTTCTATCCTGACGTGAACCTGATGGCGTTCCTACAGCAGGATGCCCTCCATCTGAGCGATCTGTTTCGCGCTTCAGCGCAGCAGATGGGCGTGACCGCCGGGCTGACGCTGCCGATCTTCGACAGCGGCAGGCTGAACGCCAGCCTGGATATCGCCCAGGCGCAGAACAATCTCTCGGTCGCGAACTACAACAAAGCGGTGGTCGAAGCGGTCAATCAGGTGGCGCGCACGGCCAGCGAAGTCGAAACGCTGACGGCGAAGAACCGCCATCAGCAGCAGGTCGAAAAAGATGCGGCGCGCGTTGTGGCGCTGGCTCAGGCGCGTTTCAGCGCGGGGATCGTTGCGGGCTCGCGGGTCAGTGAAGCCAGGATCCCGGCCCTCAGGGAAGACCTCGCCGGATTGTTGCTGAAAGGCCAGTATGTCGACGCCACGCTGCAGCTCACCTCGGCGCTGGGCGGTGGCTATCATCATGGCTAAAAAAGGTCATTATCTATACTTACCTCTTTGCAGTTTCTCAGGAGGTGAGTATGACCAGAGTAGCGATAGTGACCGCATCGGATTCCGGGATTGGTAAAACCACGGCGCTGATGCTCGCAGAGCGCGGGTTTGATATTGGCGTCACCTGGCACTCGGATGAAAAAGGGGCGCTGGAAACCTGCCGCGAAGTTGAAGCGCAGGGGCAGCGCGCAGAGGCTATCCATCTTGATTTAAGCACGCTGCCGGAAGGCGCAGAGGGCATTGAAACGCTGATTGCGCGTTTTGGTCGGCTGGACGTGCTGGTTAACAATGCGGGTGCGATGACCAAAGCGCCGTTCCTTGAGATGCCGTTTGACGACTGGCGGAACATTTTCACCGTCGACGTGGACGGCGCGTTTCTCTGTTCGCAGATTGCCGCCCGACAGATGGTGAAGCAAGGGGAAGGGGGGCGGATTGTGAACATTACTTCGGTGCATGAGCACACGCCGCTGCCGGAGGCGAGCGCCTACACGGCGGCAAAACACGCGCTCGGCGGGTTAACCAAATCCATGGCGATGGAACTGGTTAAGCACAACATTCTGGTGAACGCCGTCGCGCCGGGCGCCATTGCCACACCGATGAACGACATGGACGACAGTGAAGTGAAGGAGGGTTCAATGCCGGAAATCCCGCTGGCAAGACCGGGCCACACCAAAGAGATTGCCAGCCTGGTGGCATGGCTGTGCGACAGCGACGCCAGCTACACGACGGGGCAATCGTTTATTGTCGACGGGGGCTTTATGCTGGCGAACCCGCAGTTTAAGCCGGAGGGGTAGTTTTCCCCTCTCCCTGTGAGAGAGGGTGTTTTTAGTTCCCTCTCCCTGTGGGAGAGGGTTAGGGTGAGGGCATCAGGCCGCACCCGGCTACTCCTCATCCCGCGTCTTTTCCCGATGCTTCAGCCACAGCCTGACCCCAATCACCGCCACCACCACCAGAATCAGCCACGCCCAGTGCTTCAGGTGCTGGTCGAGATTATGCAGCCACGGGCCAATCACTTCGCCCCCTACGTAGCCGAGCGTCGTAAAGATCAGCGCCCAGGCAATCGCACCAAGAACATTGAGCGGCAGGAAAATTTTTGGCGGCAGATGGCTGGCGCCAATCAGTATCGGCCCGATAATGCGAAAGCCATACATAAAGCGCGTGCCGATGACGAACAGATAGGGATGACGTTGAATGAGCCGTTGAGCGCGACGGATTTTCTTCTGATGCTTTGCGAAACGCTTAAGCAGCGTGGGCCCGAAGCGCAGCCCGAGAAAGTAGAGCAGCTGATCGCCAATCATTCCACCGAGCGCGACCGCTGCGACGACCAGCGGGAATTTCAGCAATCCCTGATGCGCGGCGACGCCGCCTAACAGCGTGATGGTTTCACCCTCTGCCACGCTACCGACGACCAGCGCGGCATATCCATATTGTTCAATGAGTGCGTTAATATCCATTACGTGAATGTTATCTCCCTCTGCTTACCTCGTTTAATCATATACCTCATGAATCAACAGCGGGGAAATCAACGGAAATTTCCCACTGTACAGAAAATAATCTAAAGCCTGCATTATACTTAAGGTATCGCTGACGGGCCGACAACAAGGGGGCGCTATGAACCATGTCTGGGGACTTTTCTCCCATCCCGATCGTGAAATGCATGTCATTAAAAGTGAGAACGAAACGGTCTCGCATCATTACACGCACCATGTGCTGCTGATGGCTGCGGTGCCGGTAATATGCGCCTTTATCGGAACAACACAAATCGGCTGGAACTTCGGTGATGGCACCGTGGTTCAGCTTTCCTGGTTTACCGGGCTCTATCTGGCCATCGTTTTTTATGGCCTGATGCTGGCGGGTGTGGCGGTAATGGGGCGCGTCATTCACTGGATGGCGCGTAACTACCCGCAACGTCCATCGCTGGCGCACTGTATGGTCTTTGCCGGATATGTCGCGACCCCGCTGTTCTTAAGCGGTATTGTTGCGCTCTATCCACTGGTCTGGCTGTGCGCGCTGATCGGTACTATTGCCCTCTTTTACACCGGGTATCTGCTGTATCTGGGGGTTCCAACCTTCCTGAATATCAATAAAGAAGAAGGCCTGAGTTTTTCCAGTTCAACACTCGCTATTGGGGTGCTGGTGCTGGAGGCGCTACTGGCGCTGACGGTTATTCTTTGGGGTTACGGATACCGTCTCTTCTGAGTTCACTGCATTGCTGGCGTAAATGCCAGCAATGCAGCATCTGTTCACGATTATCCGCTGGCGACAACGCCCGGTGACCGCTATGATGCCGAAGCCAGCCTGTGTTTATCCGTTGATACAGGCGGTGTACGTCATGACGTGCGTGAATAATTATCAGAAGTCTCACCATGCTGAAATTCCGAGTCTCTTTACTTAGCCTGGCGCTGCTGCTGGGCGCGTCCGCTGCCGTGCCGGCCGTCGCTAAAACACCTGCGGTGACCGCCGCCGCCGCTCAGCCGCAAATTGCGTCCGGCAGCGCGATGATTGTCGATCTCAACACCAATAAAGTGATCTACGCCAGCCATCCGGACCTGGTGCGCCCCATCGCCTCGATTACCAAATTAATGACCGCGATGGTGGTGCTTGATGCACATCTGCCGCTGGACGAAAAATTGAAAGTGGATATCAGCCACACGCCGGAGATGAAGGGGATCTACTCCCGCGTGCGTCTGAACAGTGAAATCAGCCGTAAAAATATGCTGCTGCTGGCGCTGATGTCGTCTGAAAACCGTGCGGCGGCGAGTCTGGCGCACCACTATCCGGGCGGCTATGACGCCTTTATCCGCGCGATGAACGCAAAAGCCAAAGCGCTGGGGATGACCAATACGCATTATGTTGAACCGACGGGTCTGTCGATCAACAACGTCTCCACGGCCCGCGATCTGACGAAACTGCTGATTGCCAGCAAACAGTATCCGCTGATTGGTCAGCTCAGCACCACCCGTGAAGAGATGGCGACCTTTGCGAACCCGGCCTATACGCTGCCGTTCCGCAATACTAACCATCTGGTTTACCGGGATAACTGGAATATTCAGCTAACGAAAACCGGCTTTACCAACGCGGCAGGACACTGCCTGGTGATGCGCACCGTGTTTAACGGTAAACCGGTGGCGCTGGTGGTGATGGATGCCTTCGGCAAATATACCCACTTCGCGGACGCGAGCCGCCTGCGTACCTGGATTGAAACCGGGAAAGTGCAGCCCGTTCCGGCCGCAGCATTGACGTATAAAAAGCAGAAAGCGGAACAGATGGCGACGGCGCAGAACGACTGAGTCGTTTGTGCGTGCTGATGCCCTCACCCCGACCCTCTCCCACGGGGAGAGGGAGAAAACACTAAAAACGGTAACCCAGGTTACCGTTTTGCGTTTATTCCGGCAGCGTCCAGTCCCCATCGTTGAGCGAGCGCTGCATAATCACCGTATCCCGCCAGTCACCTTTCTTATAGCCCACGCTGCGCAGCTGACCGACAATCACGAAGCCATGTTTTTTATGCAGCCGCAGCGAGCCGGAATTATTGTTGCCATCTCCCACAACGGCAATCATCTGCCGCCACGGGCCTTGCTCGCAGCGGGCGATTAGCGCATCCATTAATGCCGAACCAAAACCGCGCCCGGTGATGCTGGCATCCACGTAAATCGACTCTTCCAGGGTATAGCGGTAGGCGTGTCGCGGGCGGTAAGGCGTGGCGTAGCAGTAGCCCACCACGATGCCGCGATACAGCGCGATAAGCCACGGCAAACCGCTCTCAGCCACGCTTTTCATACGCTGACGCATTTCGTCGATGGTAGGGGGGACTTCTTCAAATGACGCGCGCCCGTGCAGCACATGCCAGGCATAGATGGCGGCGATGGCATGCACATCATCGGGAAGGGCATCGCGCACTTCCAGTTCGGTCTCGGATAAAACATCAATAGCCGACATGATGTGCCTGCTCCTCGTTATAGAATGCCGGAGAAACGTTCCTCCGGCGTCAGAGCGTCACTCTATTACGATTAAGGCACGCTAAACAATCTCTCAAATTTGGCTGTAGGAATTAATCAGACGCTTGCGTTACGCGCTGCTCCACATCTGCCTCTTCTTTCCAGTATTTCTTCCGCGTTGTTTTACCAATGCCGGGATTCATGCTGTTTGTAGGGTCATTCTCGCGATAAAACTGCTTAAGTGCGTCAGGGGCTTTATAAAGATGCCCGACGTTATGTTCCGCAGGATATTGTGCGCCGCGTTCACGCAGCAGGGCGAGCATCTGCTCCTTCAGTTCGTGCGCATCGACCCCTTTTTTGACGATGTAATCCTGATGGAAGACATAACACATAAAGTGGCCGTAATAGAGCTTATGCACCAGCTTGCTGTCGATTTCCGGCGGGAGGTGCTCAAACCACTCGGTGTCGTTACGTCGCAGGGCGATATCCAGCGCCAGAATATCTTCCACCTCTTCGGAATGCACCGCCTGATAACGGATGGCGGCGCCTGCGGCGGCAAAACGGTGCAGGAAGGCTTTGCTGCCCTCTTCAGGCGTACAGGCAAAGAAATCCCCTTCGGCGGATTTGAAAAATTCGGTCAGCCAGCCCTGCGCTTCGGCAATTCCGTCCCCGGCCATTTTCAGCAGCAGGTGATGCTCGTACTTATCGCGCCAGGTTTTCATTCGCTCCGGCAGATGCGCCGGGAAAACGTTGCCCAGCTTCTGCATAAAGCGGTCGGTGAAGTGGGGTTTGAACAGCGACACTTTCTCCAGCATCGCGTCGGTGCGGCCCTTCATGGTGAAGAAGAACGGCATTTTGTCGGTGCCGAGCTTGTCGATCATCAGGAACGTATCTTTGCCGTAACGCTCGGCGATGTCGTAAATGTCCCGGTGCATGTACTCGCCCGCCACCGGCAGATGGGTGAATTCGCCCAGAATATGACGACGAATTTCGGTCAGAACCTCAGGCTGATTGGTACCAATGTAAAACACCTGCTGCTTTTTCTCCGCCGGGAAGGTATCCAGACGCACGGCAAAAACGGCCAGCTTCCCGGCGCAGCCGGAGGATTCAAACAGGCGGTCCGGGTCGGCGTTGTAGCGCGCCGGCGTATCGGCGTCGATATCCCGCACTCGGGTGACGTAGTCGTGATCGTGCGCATGACGACCGTCGTGCTGCACGTCTTCGTCCTTCACGCGATCGTCGTCGAGCTTGCTGAGGATCTGTTCCGGCGTCGCGCCGAGATCGATTCCCAGGTGGTTCACCAGCGTCAGCTTGCCGTTTTTATCAATACGGGCAAACAGCGACATCTCGGTGTAGGCCGGGCCGCGCTGTACCAGCGAGCCGCCGGAGTTGTTGCAGATCCCACCGACCACCGATGCGCCAATGCAGGACGAGCCAATCACCGAGTGCGGCTCACGGCCCAGCGGCTTAAGCGCTTTTTCCAGGGAGTAGAGCGTCGTGCCGGGGAACGCGAGGACCTGCTCGCCTTTATCCAGCAGGTGCAGCTTGTCGAGGCGCAGGGTGCTGATAATCACGATGTCGCGATCGTAATCGTTGCCGTTCGGCGTGGAGCCTTCGGTCAGGCCGGTATTGGCGGCCTGCATTAAAATAATCTTGTCGGCGGCGACGCAGGCGCTCAGCACGCGCCACAGCTCCAGCAGCGTGCCGGGGAAGACCACCGCCAGCGCCTCACCCTGACCGGAGCGGAAACCTTTGCGGTAGCGGGCGGTTTTGGCCGGGTCGGTAAGCAGGTGAGAGGAGCCAACCAGGCGCGACAGTTCGTTAATAAAAGCCGTGTTATCGTTTGTTCGAACAGAAGACATCTTCCACTCCTTGTGGTGGGGCAAATTTCTCGCTGTAAAGCATAGCGCGATTAACTGTTAAGCGGTCGAGTATTCACGAGAAAAATCAGAGAATAACCCTGCAACGTTTCGAGGGTTTGTGGCACACTGCGCTTTTCGCACGGTATGGCCGAGATCGTCCGGCGGTTATTGATGAGAGAGTAAAACGACATGAAATGGCTATGTTCTGTAGGTGTCGCCGTCAGCCTGGCGCTGCAACCTGCGCTGGCAGAGGATTTGTTTGGTAATCACCCGCTCACGCCTGAAGCACGGGACGCGTTTGTCACGGAATTGCTCAAGAAAATGACGGTTGATGAGAAAATCGGCCAGCTGCGTCTTATCAGCGTCGGTCCGGATAACCCGAAAGAGGCCATCCGCGAGATGATCAAAGACGGGCAGGTAGGGGCCATCTTTAATACCGTCACCCGCCAGGATATCCGCAAGATGCAGGATCAGGTGATGGATCTCAGCCGCCTGAAAATTCCTCTGTTCTTTGCCTATGACGTGGTGCACGGCCAGCGTACCGTTTTCCCGATTAGCCTCGGTTTAGCTTCTTCCTTTAACCTCGACGCGGTGAAAACCGTCGGGCGCGTGTCGGCTTATGAAGCGGCGGACGACGGCCTGAACATGACCTGGGCGCCAATGGTGGACGTCTCGCGCGATCCGCGCTGGGGCCGCGGCTCGGAAGGCTTTGGTGAAGACACGTATTTAACCTCCACGATGGGTAAAACCATGGTGGAAGCGATGCAGGGCAAAAGCCCGGCGGATCGCTACTCGGTGATGACCAGCGTCAAACACTTCGCGGCCTATGGCGCAGTCGAAGGCGGCAAAGAGTACAACACCGTCGACATGAGCCCGCAGCGCCTGTTCAACGACTACATGCCGCCGTACAAGACGGGGCTGGATGCGGGCAGCGGCGCGGTGATGGTCGCGCTGAACTCGCTGAACGGCACGCCTGCGACCTCTGACTCCTGGCTGCTGAAAGACGTGCTGCGCGACCAGTGGGGCTTTAAGGGCATCACCGTTTCTGACCACGGCGCGATTAAAGAGCTGATTAAACACGGTACCGCCTCCGATCCGGAAGACGCGGTGCGCGTAGCGCTCAAGTCCGGCATCAACATGAGCATGAGCGACGAGTACTACAGCAAATACCTGCCGGGGCTGGTGAAGAGCGGCAAGGTAACGATGGCGGAGCTGGACGATGCCGCGCGCCACGTGCTGAACGTGAAATACGACATGGGGCTGTTTAACGATCCGTACAGCCATCTGGGACCGAAGGATTCTGACCCGGCAGATACCAACGCCGAAAGCCGCCTGCACCGCAAAGAAGCGCGTGACGTGGCGCGCGAAAGCCTGGTGCTGCTGAAAAACCGCCTCGACACGCTGCCGCTGAAAAAATCCGGCACCATTGCCGTAGTGGGCCCGCTGGCCGACAGCAAGCGCGACGTGATGGGCAGCTGGTCTGCCGCGGGCGTTGCTGACCAGTCCGTGACCGTGCTGACCGGTATCAAGAGTGCCGTCGGTGAAAACGCCAAAGTGGTTTACGCCAAAGGGGCGAACGTCACCAACGATAAAGACATCGTGACCTTCCTCAACCAGTATGAGGAAGCGGTCAAGGTCGATCCGCGCACGCCGAAAGAGATGATTGACGAGGCGGTGAACGTCGCGAAGCAGTCTGACGTCGTTGTCGCGGTCGTGGGGGAAGCGCAGGGTATGGCGCACGAGGCCTCCAGCCGGACCGATATCACCATTCCGCAGAGCCAGCGCGATCTGATCGCCGCCCTGAAAGCCACCGGCAAGCCGCTGGTGCTGGTGCTGATGAACGGTCGTCCGCTGGCGCTGGTGAAAGAAGACCAGCAGGCTGACGCCATCCTGGAAACCTGGTTCGCCGGTACCGAAGGCGGTAACGCCATCGCCGACGTGCTGTTTGGCGATTACAACCCGTCAGGCAAGCTGCCGATGTCCTTCCCGCGCTCCGTCGGGCAGATCCCGGTCTACTACAGCCACCTGAATACCGGTCGCCCGTACAACGCCGACAAGCCGAACAAGTACACCTCTCGTTACTTCGACGAAGCTAACGGCCCGCTGTATCCGTTTGGTTACGGCCTGAGCTACACCACCTTTAAGGTTTCTGACGTCAAAATGTCGTCGCCGAGCCTGAAGCGTGACGGCAAAGTTACCGCCAGCGTTGAGGTGACCAACACCGGCAAGCGTGAAGGGGCAACGGTGATTCAGATGTACGTTCAGGATGTCACCGCGTCGATGAGCCGTCCTGTTAAACAGCTGCGCGGCTTCGAGAAGGTCAATCTGAAGCCTGGCGAAACCCAAACCATCAGCTTCCCGATTGACGTGGAGGCGCTGAAGTTCTGGAACCAGCAGATGAAATATGATGCGGAACCGGGCAAATTTAACGTCTTTATCGGCGTGGACTCCGCCCGCGTGAATAAAGGCGAGTTCGAGCTGCTGTAACCTTTCCCTCCTTTGCCTCCCCCCGTCCTGCGGGGGAGGCGTCTTACCTTATGCTAAAAAGGCATTTTGCCGGGTAAATCCGCTGTTTTAAGCTACGCTTTTCTCTCAAGCCTCTGAAAAAGGCGATAAAAAAATGAGGATAGCGGAATGACGATTGCAAAGGGGATGTTGGGATCTGCGGTGCTGCTGGCTGCGATAAGCCTGCCGTTACAGGCGGCGGAGCCGGTAAAAGTGGGCTCAAAGATCGATACCGAAGGCGCGCTGCTCGGCAATATTATTTTGCAGGTGCTGGAAAGCCACGGCGTGAAAACCGTCAATAAAGTTCAGCTGGGCACCACGCCCGTCGTGCGCGGGGCGATTACCTCCGGCGAGCTGGATATCTATCCGGAATACACCGGCAACGGGGCATTCTTCTTCAAAGATGAAAACGATCCGGCATGGAAAAACGCCAAAGCCGGGTATGAGAAAGTCAAAAAACTCGACGCGGAGCAGAACAAGCTGGTCTGGCTGACGCCGGCCCCGGCCAACAACACCTGGACTATCGCCGTTCGCAAGGACGTGGCGGAGAAAGGTAAGCTGACGTCTCTGGCGGATCTCAGCCGCTATCTGAAAGAGAAGGGCGACTTTAAGCTGGCAGCGTCCGCGGAGTTTATCGAGCGTCCTGACGCGCTCCCGGCGTTTGAAAAAGCCTACGACTTCAAGCTCGACCAGGCGCAGCTGCTCTCGCTGGCGGGCGGGGATACGGCGGTAACCATCAAGGCGGCGGCGCAGCAAACTTCCGGCGTTAACGCGGCAATGGCCTACGGCACCGACGGCCCGGTGGCGGCGCTCGGCCTGCAAACCCTGACCGATCCAAAAGGCGTACAGCCGATTTACGCTCCGACCCCGGTCGTACGTGAGTCGGTGCTGAAAGCCTATCCGGAGATTGCAGAATGGCTCAAACCGGTCTTCGAAAAACTGGATGAAAAAACGCTGCAACAGCTGAATGCCAGCATTGCCGTCGAGGGGCTGGATGCCAAAAAAGTGGCCGCCGACTTCCTGAAACAACAAGGGCTTGTGAAGTAACGGGAAAGGGCTGTGCCAATTAAATGTCATAACCGCGTACTGCTGCTGCTGGCCTGCGTGGCCATCGCCGCGGTCGCGCTGCCGTTTGTGAATGTCGCACCTAACCGCCTGATGTCAGGGGAAGGGCGCTATCTCTGGGAAGTGTGGGCGTTCACGCCGTGGTGGCTGGCCGCGGCGCTGGGCGCGTGGGTTGCGCTATCGCTCTGGCAAGGGCGCACGGCGCAGTGGCTGACGCTGCTCCTCGCAGAAGGGCTGTTTATCCTCCTCTTCTGGGGAGCCGGGCAGGCGGCGACGCATATGGCTTCGGCGGAAAGCCCGCTGGCGAGAACCACGGTGGGCAGCGGCCTCTGGCTGTGGCTGGCGCTGTGTCTGCTGGCCAGCAGCGATGCCATTCGTCGACTCATCTCCAGCGCCGTCTGGCGCTGGGTGCTCAACGCGCAGATATGGTGTATTCCCTTGTTCCTGCTGTTCAGCGGTGAGCTGAACAATCTTTCGTTGCTGAAAGAGTACGCCAACCGTCAGGAAGTGTTTGATGATGCCCTAGCGCAACACCTGACGATCCTTTTTGGCACGCTGATCCCGGCTCTGCTGATCGGGATACCGCTCGGCATGTGGTGCTATCGTCATCCTTCACGCCAGGGTGGGATCTTTGCCGTACTCAACGTGATCCAGACCATACCTTCCGTCGCGCTGTTTGGTCTGCTGATTGCCCCGCTGGCGGGGCTGGTGAAGTCATTTCCGGTGCTGGGAACGCTTGGCATAGCCGGAACGGGGTTAACGCCCGCGCTTATCGCGCTGGTGCTGTATGCGCTGCTGCCGCTGGTGCGCGGCGTGGTCGCGGGCCTGAGCCAGGTCGCGCCGGATGTGCTTGAAAGCGCCCATGCGATGGGGATGAGCGCGCGGCAGTGTTTCTGGAAAATTCAGCTCCCCCTGGCGCTGCCCCTGCTGCTGCGCAGCCTGCGGGTGGTGGCGGTACAAACCGTCGGCATGGCGGTGATTGCGGCGCTGATTGGTGCGGGCGGCTTTGGCGCGCTGGTGTTCCAGGGGCTGCTCAGCAGTGCCCTCGATCTTGTGTTGCTGGGCGTGGTGCCCACGATTGCGCTGGCGGTTGTCGTCGACGCGCTGTTTGCCTTATGGCTCGCGCTGCTCAGGAGAAGAGCCAATGATTGAATTTCATGATGTCAGTAAAACCTTTGCCGGTCGCCCGGCGGCGAGCCATCTGAACCTGAACTTTGCCGAGGGGGCGTTTTCCGTGCTGATTGGCACCTCGGGTTCGGGAAAATCCACCACTCTGAAGATGATCAACCGCCTGGTTGAGCATGACAGCGGGGTGATCCGCTTTGCCGGAGAAGAGATCCGCAGCCTGCCGGTGCTGGAGCTGCGTCGCCGGATGGGCTATGCCATTCAGTCTATCGGCCTGTTTCCCCACTGGACGGTGGCGCAGAACATCGCCACCGTGCTGCAGCTGGAGAAATGGTCGCGGGCAAAAATCGCTGACCGGGTGGATGAACTCATGTCGCTCCTGGGGCTGGAGCCCGCGCTGCGCGATCGCTATCCGCACCAGCTTTCCGGAGGCCAGCAGCAGCGCGTGGGCGTGGCGCGCGCGCTGGCGGCTAACCCGCAAGTGCTGTTGATGGATGAACCCTTCGGCGCGCTGGATCCGGTCACGCGCGGGGCGCTGCAGGCGGAGATGACCCGCATTCACCGCATTCTCGGGCGCACGATCGTTCTCGTGACGCACGATATTGATGAAGCTCTGCGCCTGGCCGACCATCTGGTGCTGATGGATCATGGCGAAGTGGTGCAGCAGGGCTCGCCGCTTGAGCTATTAACATGGCCGAAGAACGACTTTGTGCGCGAGTTTTTTGGACGCAGCGAGCTGGGCGTGAGGCTGCTCTCCCTGCGGACGGTCAGCGACTATATGCGTCGGGAGGAGGTGCCGGTCAGCGGCGAACCGCTGCAGGCGCAGATGAGCCTGCGGGATGCCCTCTCGGCGTTTGTCGCGCGCCAGTGCGAGGTATTGCCCGTCTCGGACTCGCGCGGGATGCCGTGCGGAACCTTACATTTTCGCGATCTGCTGGCCGGGGAGGTGACGCGTGAAGGCACTGCGTGATCCGCTCCTCTGGCTGGTAGCGCTCTTTGTCGCCTTACTGTTTCTGATGCCCCACAGCGCGGCGCTGTTTAACGCTCTTTTTCCGGGGCTGCCGCGGCCGGTCTATCAGCAGGAGAGCTTTATTAATCTCGCTCTGGCGCATCTCTGGCTGGTGGCGCTCTCAAGCGCCATCGCGATTGTGTTGGGGGTAGGGGCAGGCATCGCGGTCACGCGGCCTGCGGGCAAGGAGTTTCGTCCGCTGGTGGAGACGATAGCGGCGATTGGCCAGACGTTTCCCCCGGTGGCGGTGCTGGCGATAGCGGTTCCGGTGATGGGCTTTGGTCAGCAGCCGGCCATTATTGCGCTGATTTTATACGGCGTATTGCCGGTGCTGCAGGGCACGCTGGCGGGCCTCGCGGCGGTACCGGCGTCAGTGCTGAGCGTGGCAGAAGGGATGGGGATGAGTCGCGGTCAGCGGCTGCGCAAGGTTGAACTGCCGCTTGCGGCGCCGGTTATCATTGCCGGGATCCGCACGTCGGTGATTATTAACATCGGGACGGCGACCATTGCGTCTACGGTCGGTGCCAATACGCTGGGAACGCCGATTATTATCGGCCTGAGCGGGTTTAATACGGCTTATATCGTGCAGGGGGCGGTGCTGGTCGCGCTGGCGGCAATCGTCGTCGATCGCCTTTTTGAGCGGCTGGCGCTGTACCTCAGCCGACACCGCCGCGAACAATAAACGAGTATCCTGCCAGCATCACGCCGCCAATACCGCTCACGGCCATCAGGACAAAAAGGGTAATAATGGCCAGTTTGGTTGCCTTCATCATGTGCTCCTGTTGTTAACGGAACAATTATACGGTGAAGCGCAGCTGTTAATGAACCATTAAATGCCGTTATGGCTCATCCGGGCCAAGGGAATAGACCGGGTAACCATTCTCACGCCATTCCGTCAGCAGCTGCTGCTGCGTGGCGGAGGGCACTTCCCCACACCAGACCAGCAGGGTCTGGCCGTCGAAAAACTCGGGCTTAAGCTGCGCCAGCGAGTGCGCCAGGACATCCACGCGCCAGCCCTTCTGGGTCGCAATCCACGCTTCCAGCCACAGGCGGGTGGTATCGTGCACGTTCCAGCCGACAACCAGCGCATCTTTTCCGGCTTTGTTCTTCGCTGAGGCAAGGCAGACGGCAATGTAGTTGATCAGCACCCCGTCGAGCATGCTGAGCAGCGCCTGTAGGGTGGACTGCTGGCACTGAAGACGTCGACGGAGCGGAATGAAAAGATGGCTGATCAGCGTCTGTGCCGGATAGTCGCGGCCCTGCTCTTTTATCCATGCGCGCAGGCGCTGAAGATTGCCCGCCTGGAGGAGTCTCAACAATGTTTCCTGTTGTTCGCGCCAGAGGTGTTGCGTGTCCGGGTCATCATGGCTCAGCAGGGACTTCACTTTGCCGACCTGCACTCCGTTGTCGATCCAGCTTTTAATTTCGCGGATGCGGTCGATATCGGCCTCATTGAAAAGGCGATGCCCACCGTCGGTCCTCTGCGGTTTAAGCAATCCATACCGTCGCTGCCACGCCCGTAGGGTAACGGGATTGATATCACAAAGGAGTGCCACTTCACCTATCGTGTAAAGCGCCATATTCGCCCCCTGGCTTACGCGTTCCCAGCTTAACTGTAGACCCACTTTGACGAACCAGGAAGGATTGATTGATTTTTGAACAAACAATGCGAAGCATGCGCGATATTCAGAAAAAGGTGTGATAACGGACACGATTTTGCGCTTTTTTGGGATGCTTCAAAGAAAGTAAACCCGCATCAGTGTATGTTACGCGTTTTTAGCGTGTGCGGTTTTGAGTATGTACGAGTTTAACCTGGTGCTGCTGTTGCTTCAGCAGATGTGCGTGTTTCTGGTCATAGCCTGGCTGATGAGCAAAACGCGCCTGTTTATCCCGCTGATGCAGGTCACCGTCCGTCTGCCGCACAAATTCCTCTGCTACGTCGTATTTTCCATATTCTGCATTATGGGGACCTGGTTTGGTCTTCATATCGAAGACTCTATTGCCAATACGCGCGCTATCGGCGCGGTGATGGGCGGGCTGCTCGGCGGTCCCGTCGTCGGGGGGCTTGTCGGTTTAACCGGGGGGCTGCATCGCTATTCCATGGGCGGGATGACGGCGCTGAGCTGTATGATCTCCACGATCGTTGAAGGGCTTCTCGGCGGCCTGGTGCACAGCTATATGATCAAGCGCGGTCGCCCGGATAAAGTCTTCAGCCCGCTCACCGCCGGTGCCATTACCTTTGTGGCCGAAATGGCGCAGATGGCGATCATTCTGCTGATTGCCCGTCCGTTTGAGGATGCGCTGCACCTGGTCAGCAGCATTGCCGCTCCGATGATGGTGACCAATACCGTGGGCGCGGCGCTGTTTATGCGCATCCTGCTCGACAAGCGCGCCATGTTTGAGAAGTACACCTCGGCCTTTTCCGCCACGGCGCTGAAGGTTGCCGCCTCGACGGAAGGGATCCTGCGCCAGGGGTTCAACGAAGAGAACAGCATGAAGGTGGCCCAGGTGCTCTACAAGGAGCTGGATATCGGCGCGGTGGCGATAACCGATCGGGAAAAGCTGCTGGCCTTTACCGGTACGGGCGACGATCACCATCTGCCGGGCAAGCCGATCTCCTCAGCCTATACGCTGCGCGCCATCGAAACCGGCGAGGTGGTGTATGCCGACGGTAACGAAGTGCCTTACCGCTGTTCGCTGCATCCCCAGTGCAAGCTGGGCTCCACGCTGGTGATTCCGCTTCGCGGCGAGAATCAGCGGGTGATGGGCACCATCAAGCTGTATGAGGCGAAAAACCGTCTGTTCAGCTCCATCAACCGCACGCTGGGGGAGGGGATCGCCCAGCTGCTGTCCGCGCAAATCCTCGCCGGGCAGTATGAGCGGCAGAAAGCCCTGCTGACGCAGTCGGAGATTAAGCTGCTACATGCGCAGGTCAATCCGCATTTCCTGTTCAACGCCCTCAACACGCTTAAAGCGGTGATCCGCCGCGACAGCGATCAGGCCGCCCAACTGGTGCAGTTTCTGTCGACCTTTTTCCGCAAGAACCTGAAACGGCCGTCCGAGATCGTGACCCTCGCCGATGAGATTGAGCACGTGAATGCGTATCTGCAGATCGAGCAGGCGCGTTTCCAGTCGCGCCTGCAGGTGTCGCTCTCCGTTCCGGACGAGCTGGCGTATCAGCATCTCCCGGCCTTTACCCTGCAGCCTATTGTCGAAAACGCCATTAAACACGGCACGTCACAGCTTCTGGGAACGGGGGAGATAACCATTGCCGCCAGCCGTTTCAACCACCATCTGGTGCTGGATATTGAAGATAATGCCGGGCTTTATCAGCCTTCCGCCTCCGGCGGTTTGGGGATGAGCCTGGTGGATAAACGCCTGCGCGCCCATTTTGGCGACGACTGTGGGATTACCGTCGCCTGTGAGCCAGACCGATTTACCCGTATTACCGTACGACTGCCGCTGGAGGAAAACGCATGTTAAGAGTGCTGATCGTGGATGACGAGCCGCTGGCACGAGAAAACCTGCGCGTTCTGCTGCAGGAGCAGCCTGATATTGAGATTGTGGGTGAGTGCGCGAACGCCATTGAGGCCATCGGCGCGGTGCACAAGCTGCGCCCGGACGTGCTGTTCCTCGATATTCAGATGCCCCGCATTAGCGGGCTGGAGATGGTCGGCATGCTCGACCCGGCGCATCGCCCCTATATCGTGTTTCTGACGGCGTTCGACGAATATGCCGTTAAGGCCTTTGAGGAGCACGCGTTTGACTATTTACTCAAGCCGATTGAAGAGAAGCGTCTGGAAAAAACGCTCACCCGTTTACGCCAGGAGCGAACCGTACAGGACGTCACGCTGCTGCCGGAAAACCAGCAGCCGCTGAAGTTTATCCCCTGCACCGGGCACAGCCGGATTTATCTTCTGCAAATGGATGATGTGGCGTTTGTCAGCAGCCGCCTGAGCGGGGTGTTTGTCACCAGCGCGGAAGGGAATGAAGGATTTACCGAGCTGACCCTGCGCACGCTGGAGAGCCGCACGCCGCTGATCCGCTGCCATCGCCAGTATCTGGTGAACATGGCGCACCTGAAAGAGATTCGCCTGGAAGATAACGGCCAGGCCGAGCTGGTGCTGCGTGCCGGGCAAACGGTACCCGTCAGCCGTCGCTATCTCAAGAGTTTGAAAGAGGCGATTGGGCTGTAAAACTGGTACACTGCGCGCCATTGCATCATCGACATTCGAAGGCTCTATGCTAAGTAACGACATTCTTCGTAGCCTGCGCTACACCCTGAAAGCAAACAATAACGACATGGTGCGCATTCTTGCGCTGTCGGACATGGAATCCACATCTGCAGGTTTCGATACCTGGATGACCAAAGAAGACGAAGAGGGCTTCGTTCGCTGCCCGGACATTATTCTGTCGGGTTTCCTGAACGGTCTGATTTACGATAAGCGTGGCAAAGATCCGGCCGCGCCGGAGCTGGCGCTGGAGCGTCGCGTGAACAACAACACGGTGCTGAAAAAGCTGCGCATCGCGTTCTCGCTGAAAACGGACGATATTGTGGCGATCATGACCGAGCAAAAATACCGCGTATCCGTGCCGGAAGTGACCGCCATGATGCGCGCGCCGGACCACAAAAACTACCGCGAGTGCGGCGACCAGTTCCTGCGTAATTTCCTGCGCGGGCTGACCCACCGGGTGCATCACCCGAAAGCGTGATTTAGCCGGGTGGCGGCTTCGCCTTACCCGGCCTACAAAACCCGTAGGCCCGTGCAAGCGTAGCGCCGGGCAAAAAAAAGCCGGAGAGAATCTCCGGCTTTTTTGTTATTTCACCTGCTGCCCAGGCTTTGCGCCTTCATCAGGGCTTAACAGGAAGATATCTTTCCCGCCAGGGCCTGCGGCCATCACCATCCCTTCAGAGATGCCGAAGCGCATTTTGCGCGGCGCCAGGTTCGCCACCATCACGGTCTGACGACCGATCAGCACCTGCGGGTCCGGGTAGGCTGAACGGATGCCGGAGAAGACGTTACGCTTCTCGCCGCCCAGATCCAGCGTCAGGCGCAGCAGCTTGTCAGAACCTTCCACGAATTCCGCGTTTTCGATCAGCGCCACGCGCAGGTCGACTTTGGCGAAATCGTCAAAGGTAATGGTCTCCTGAATCGGATCGTCCGCCAGCGGGCCGGTAACCGGTGCCGCAGCCGCCTTCACCTCTTCTTTGGACGCTTCCACCAGAGCTTCAACCTGCTTCATCTCGATGCGGTTGTACAGCGCCTTGAAGGTGTTCACCTTGTGGCCGAGCAGCGGCTGCGCCATGGCATCCCAGGTCAGTTCGGTGTTCAGGAACGCTTCAGCACGGGCTGCCAGCTGAGGCAGAACCGGCTTCAGGTACGTCATCAGCACGCGGAACAGGTTGATGCCCATGGAGCAGATGGCCTGCAGGTCGGCATCGCGGCCTTCCTGTTTCGCGACAACCCACGGTGCCTGCTCGTCGACATAGCGGTTCGCCAGGTCAGCCAGGGCCATGATTTCGCGCACCGCTTTGCCGAACTCACGGGTTTCCCACGCGTCGCCAATGGTGGCTGCCGCGTCGGTAAAGGTTTTATACAGGGCAGGATCAGCCAGTTCAGCCGCCATCACGCCGTCAAAACGCTTGGCGATAAAGCCCGCGTTACGGGAGGCCAGGTTCACCACCTTGTTGACAATGTCCGCGTTCACTCGCTGCACGAAATCTTCCAGGTTCAGGTCGATGTCGTCGATGCGGGAAGAGAGCTTAGCGGTGTAGTAGTAGCGCAGGCTGTCCGCGTCGAAGTGGTTCAGCCAGGTGCTGGCCTTAATGAACGTCCCGCGAGACTTGGACATCTTGGCGCCGTTCACCGTCACGTAGCCGTGTACGAACAGGTTGGTTGGCTTGCGGAAGTTGCTGCCTTCCAGCATCGCCGGCCAGAACAGGCTGTGGAAATAAACGATGTCTTTACCGATAAAGTGATACAGCTCTGCCGTGGAATCTTTCTTCCAGTATTCGTCGAAGCTGACGGTGTCGCCACGCTTGTCGCACAGGTTCTTGAAGGAGCCCATGTAGCCGATTGGCGCGTCCAGCCAGACGTAGAAGTATTTGCCCGGCGCGTTCGGGATTTCAAAGCCGAAGTACGGCGCATCGCGGGAGATATCCCACTGCTGCAGGCCGGATTCGAACCACTCCTGCATTTTGTTCGCCACCTGCTCCTGCAGCGCGCCGCTGCGGGTCCACGCCTGCAGCATTTCGCTGAAGGACGGCAGGTCGAAGAAGAAGTGCTCGGAGTCACGCATCACAGGCGTGGCGCCGGATACCACGGATTTCGGCTCGATAAGCTCGGTCGGGCTGTAGGTTGCGCCGCACACTTCGCAGTTATCGCCGTACTGGTCCGGGGATTTACATTTCGGACAGGTGCCTTTGACGAAACGGTCCGGCAGGAACATGCCTTTTTCGGGATCGTACAGCTGAGAGATGGTGCGGTTTTTGATAAAACCGTTCTCTTTCAGACGGGTGTAGATCAGCTCCGACAGCTCGCGGTTTTCGTCGCTGTGCGTGGAGTGATAGTTGTCATAGCTGATGTCAAAGCCAGCAAAATCGGTCTGATGCTCCTGACTCATTTCGGCAATCATCTGCTCCGGGGAAATCCCCAGCTGCTGCGCTTTCAGCATGATCGGCGTGCCGTGAGCATCGTCCGCACAGATGAAGTTAACCTCGTGGCCGCGCATTCGCTGGTAACGGACCCAGACATCAGCCTGGATATGCTCCAGCATGTGGCCGAGGTGGATTGAGCCGTTGGCGTACGGCAGTGCGCACGTTACCAGAATTTTCTTCGCGACTTGAGTCATAGTAGGCATTACTTCTTTTAACTGTGAAAAGGGTTTTTGATATTACCAAAAGGGGCATTATTAAGTAAGCACAAACCACGGCCTTTCAGGTAAACTTGTTCATCTAAGGTCTTATTCACAAGAACAAAGGAGTCGGGATGAGTTCTCAATCCCAGGCCAAATCACCGGAAGCCTTACGAGCAATGGTCGCCGGGACGCTGGCTAACTTTCAGCATCCAACCCTGAAGCACAATCTCACTACGCTGAAAGCGTTACACCACGTTGCCTGGCTGGACGATACCCTGCACATTGAGCTGCAGATGCCGTTCGTCTGGACCAGCGCCTTTGATGCGCTGAAAGAGCAGACCAGCTCTGAGCTGCTGCGCATTACCGGTGCGAAGGCGATCGACTGGAAGCTGAGCCACAGCATCGCCACGCTGAAGCGCGTGAAAAACCAGCCTGGCGTGAACGGCGTGAAAAATATCATTGCCGTCAGCTCGGGCAAGGGCGGGGTAGGGAAATCTTCTACCGCCGTTAACCTGGCGCTGGCGTTGGCAGCGGAAGGGGCAAAGGTCGGTATTCTGGATGCCGATATCTACGGTCCGTCTATTCCGAACATGCTGGGCGCGGAAAACCAGCGCCCAACCTCGCCGGACGGAACCCACATGGCGCCAATTATGGCTCACGGTCTGGCGACCAACTCGATCGGTTACCTGGTGACCGACGATAACGCCATGGTCTGGCGCGGCCCGATGGCCAGCAAAGCGCTGCTGCAGATGCTGCAGGAGACGATGTGGCCGGATCTGGATTATCTGGTGCTGGACATGCCGCCGGGCACCGGTGACATTCAGCTGACGCTGGCGCAGAACATTCCGGTCACGGGGGCGGTTGTCGTGACTACGCCGCAGGATATTGCGCTGATCGACGCTAAAAAAGGCATCGTGATGTTCGAGAAGGTGGAAGTGCCGGTGCTCGGTATCGTCGAGAACATGAGCATGCACATTTGCAGCAACTGCGGTCACCACGAACCTATCTTCGGTACGGGTGGTGCAGAAAAACTGGCAGCGAAGTATCACACCCAGCTGCTGGGGCAGATGCCGCTGCACATTACCCTCCGTGAAGATCTGGACAGCGGAAAGCCGACGGTGGTCAGCCGCCCGGACAGCGAATTTGCAGAGATGTATCGTCAGCTGGCGGGTCGCGTTGCGGCGCAGCTTTACTGGCAGGGCGAAGTGATCCCGGGCGAAATCGCGTTCCGCGCGGTGTAACGCCTTCGCGTTGAATTGCCGGGTGGCGCTTCGCTTACCTGGCCTACAACTGGCACTATCACGTAGGTCGGGTAAGGCGAA